>NZ_JADQAK010000015.1:0-85363 GCF_022129285.1 Psychrobacter sp. Ps4 | reverse complement strand
AGCTTAAAACTCTGAGAATATGGTGTGATGTTTAATCCTTATCTACTACAGCCCCTTAAATAGAAATACATACTTAAAAACGATTATTAAAAATAATTGTGAAAAATCGTTACTCATAAGGAATAGAATATGCGCCGCGTTGTTATCACTGGAGCAGGGATCGTCTCTTGTATCGGACATGATTTAGCCACGGTTACTGCCGCTCTAAAGCAAGGGCAGTCTGGCATTACATTTAATGAGGCTTATGCTGAGCATGGGTTTAAATCACACGTTAGCGGCAGTATCGACCAGTCGACGCTTGATACTAGTGGTATCGATCGTAAGTTGAAGCGGTTTTTTAGTGATGCCAGTCTATACGCTTATGTCAGTGCTTTAAATGCCATTGAGCAGTCTGGTTTGTCGCTTGAAACCATCAATAATAATCCACGCGTGGGCGTGGTCGCAAGCTCTGGCGGCGCATCGACAGAGAATATTGTCAATGCCATAGATGCCATGCGGGATAAAGGTCTGCGCGGTGTCGGCGCGATGGCTGTGCCAAAAACGATGGGCAGCTCAGTATCAGCGGCACTGGCAACAGGTTTAAAAATCCAAGGCGTCTCCTACTCGCTCACCTCTGCTTGCGCCACCTCAACGCACTGTATCGGTCATGCGGCTGAACTTATTCAGTTAGGCAAAGCAGATGTGATACTCGCCGGCGGTAGCGAAGCGGAACATTGGACACAGTCTTGTATGTTTGATGCGATGGGTGCAGTCAGTACGCAGTATAATGAGACACCGCAGCGCGCCTCAAGAGCTTATGATAAAGATCGTGATGGCTTCGTGATTGCTGCTGGTGGTGCGATGGTCGTGGTTGAAAGTCTAGAACATGCACAAGCACGTGGTGCCAACATATTGGCTGAAATCGTCGGTTATGGTGCCAGCTCTGATGGTGCTGAAATGGTTGCGCCAAGTGGTGAAGGTGCCGTACGCTGTATGCAGCAAGCACTAGCCGAAGCTGGTTTGCAAACTGTCGACTATATCAATAGCCACGGTACCAGCACACCGTTAGGTGACATCACTGAGCTTAAAGCCATTGCTAAAGCATTTGGCGACGATATCAGTCAAGTACCTGCGATCAGCTCTACCAAATCTATGACAGGTCATAGCCTCGGTGCCGTTGGCGCGCAAGAGCTAATTTATTGCTTATTGATGTTACAAGAAGGCTTCATTGCGCCCAGTATCAATGTTGATAATTTAGACCCTGCGGCTGAAGGCTTTGATATTGTCACCGAAATGCGTGAAGCCAAGCTTGAGACGCTAATGAGCAACAGCTTTGGCTTTGGCGGTACTAATGCCACATTAATCATTAAAAAGTTTGACGCCTAACTATGCTCGTAGCACATCCTCTCAAAACTGAGCAAATGATGTCTGATCCATCGCCAGCTACTAAACCTAGCTGGCGTTTTGGTGACCTATCGTCTGCAGAACTTATGCCGCTGCTACAGCAGTATTTGATCGCACAAGATACTGAGGCAAACTGGCAATTGGTTTGGCTCAACAATGATGGTCAACCAGTGATTGGCTTATTGCCAAAAGTAAGCTGGTTTGTTTATGATTGTGCTGAAAAAACGTCAAACTCGAACGAACAAGCAGCCCTTTATCAAGTCACAAAAACCTGCCGTGACGCCGTTCACAATGATATCACTCATATGAGTTATAGCGACTGGCAAGATGAATTAATCAGTTATAGTCAAACTTATGATACTGATAATGAAAACCCAGAATCAGTAAGCGATTTAAATGAAAAACCAAGTTATCATCATGGTTTGATAGGTTTTATTGGTTATGATATTGCGGCTCATGAGCTAAGTCCGGCCGCCAAAATTGAGCGAGCAGCACAGCCTTGTGCCGTATTAGCACATTACGATATTTACCTAGCACCTGAGGAAAATCATGGCAACACAGGTTGGAAATTAACGATAAAGGCAACTGCTAACGACTCTGAAAACGACTCTGATAATCAGCAAAAAAATAAAATGATCACGGCACTTGTCTCTTATTTAGATATAGTAGATAAAAAGCTGACTGATGGCTGTCTCAATAAAACACAACTGACAGCATCACCACTGCCTGCTCCTTTAGTATTAAAATCAAGATGGCGCAAACAAGACTATCAACAAGCATTCAATCGAACCCAAAAATATCTACAGCAAGGCGACTGTTATCAAATCAACCTAACTCAAGAATGGCAAGGTTTTTTTGATCATAATCCTAGTGATAATGGCACTTTGCCGATGCTGATTGATTACTTACCTGCTTTACATCGTAATACCCAAGCACCTTTTGCCGGATACTTAGCGGTTAATCCCTTTAACCCTGAAATCAAAGATAATACGTCCCAGCATCCGTTTGAGTTATTGAGTTGCTCGCCTGAGTTGTTTTTTACATTTACCAAGGATATCGATACTGGCAAGCACCATATCATCACTAAGCCCATCAAAGGGACCATGCCGCGCAGCACCAATATTCAACAAGACCATGCTTATAAACAGCAACTGACTGATAGTGAAAAGGATCGCGCCGAAAATGTGATGATTGTCGATTTATTGCGTAATGACTTGGGTAAATATGCCAAGATTGGCAGCGTAAAAGTGCCGCAGTTATTCGCGATTGAGAGTTTTAGCAATGTGCACCATATGGTCAGCACCATTACCGCAGAATTACAGACGGACACTCACCCACTCGCCGTTTTGTTTGGTAGTTTGCCTGCTGGCTCAATTACTGGCACACCAAAAAAGCGAGCGGTTGAAATTATATCTGAACTAGAAACTGCGCCGCGCGGTGCTTATTGCGGCACATTGGGCTATATGAACTTTGATGGTAGTGGTCAATGGAATGTACTCATTCGTACGCTGCAAGCTAACACTTCATCACATGATAAGTTGGATAAAAAAAGACATCTCAGCTTATGGGCAGGCGGTGGTATCACTGTCGCCTCTGATTGCGATGCTGAATACCAAGAATGTTTGGATAAAGTCGGTAATCTATTAAGCGTTTTAACTCAAGAAAATATCCACAAATACCCTTAAGATTGTTCTAAAAACATGATCGGAGAAATCCATCAAAAAGCCTGCGCAACATGATGCTGGCAGGCTTTTTTATCAATACAAGCATCGTGATGCAATTATCAAGATTTAAATCGCGAACCAGATATTAATCAGCAATGATTTCAGCCTCTTTTTGCAACGTCTGTAAAGCATCTATCAAACGATTGTTTTGCTCTGCTGTACCGGTAGTGATACGCAAATACTCATTGATGCGTGGCTTGTCAAAATGACGGACGATGATACCTTGCTCACGTAACGCATTCGCTACCGTATTGGCATTACCGTCTTTAGGACGGGCAAAAACAAAGTTGGCATGCGATGGCAACACATCAAAACCTAACGCTGTCAGCTCTGCTGTCAGAGAGTGGCGTAAGTCGATGACTTGCTGACAGGTCTGGGTAAAATATTCGACATCCAATACACTGGCAGTCGCCCCTACTTGCGCCAGCTTATCCAGTGGATAGCTATTAAAGCTGTTTTTCATACGGGTTAAGGCTTCAATCAATGAGGCATTGCCAAAAGCCATACCAACACGTAATCCAGCGAGCGAACGTGACTTTGAAAAAGTTTGGGTCACAAGAATGTTGTCAAACTCATTGATTAAGCTCACTGCTGAAATTTCTTCATCTGAGCTACCGTCAACTACCCGTGCAAAATCAATATAAGCCTCATCAATCACAATCACTGAGTTTGAGTGCTCACTAGCCAGCTTGCGAATATCGGCAAGTGATAATAGCAGTCCAGTTGGGGCATTTGGATTGGCAATGATGATGCCGCTACAAGGCTGGCGATAAGCATCAGGATCAATACTAAAATCTTCTTCCAAGGCGATTTGTACCAGCTCGATACCAAAGGTCTGCGCATAGACTGGATAGAAACTATAGCTGATATCGGGTGCTAAAACAGGTCGCTCTTTTAGGAAAAAGCTGGCAAATACTAGCGCCAATACTTCATCAGAGCCATTGCCAACAAACACTTGGTTGATATCAATATCATAAAGTTGTGCCAATGCGGCACGCAAATCATCAGACTCAGGCGCTGGATATAAACGCAGATCATCCGCTTGCTGCTCTAGAACCTTTGCGATTGCCTCGCCTACTTTTGGTGACGGCGGGAATGGGTTTTCATTGGTATTTAATTTGCATAAATTTTCATGCTGAGGCTGCTCACCAGGAACGTAAGGTGACAAATTACGCGCTTTAGATGACCAAAGTCTGGTGTCTATCTTTAACTCACTCATAAGTTATCCTACTATTAGCCACATAAATTATTAAATATAAATCTCAAAAGTACAATTCAAAAGTAATCATTAAGCCACGTTACTGATAACGATAACGGGCTGAGCGCGCATGGGCTTCTAAGTCCTCACGTTGCGCTAAAATATCTGCGGTCTCAGCCAATGGCTTACTACCGGATTCAGTACAATAAATAATAGAGGATTTCTTTTGGAAATCATAAACACCAAGCGGTGAAGAGAAACGCGCGGTGCCAGATGTTGGCAACACGTGATTGGGTCCTGCACAGTAGTCACCAATCGCCTCAGGCGTGTGACGTCCCATGAAAATAGCACCTGCATGACGAATATCGTTGAGTAGCGCATCAGGATGATCAACTGACAACTCTAAATGTTCAGGGGCAACCCGATTAATCACCGCCATGCCTTCAACGCGGTCTTTGACTAAAATAAGTGCGCCACGATTTTTTAGCGAATCGCGGGCGATATCGGCTTTTGGCAACTCTGCCAGCGCTTTTTCAATTTCAGCCGCGACGTCTGCAAGCTGCTGTTCACTGGTCGTGACAAAGATAGCTTGAGCGATACGGTCATGTTCAGCTTGTGACAATAAATCCATCGCCAACCAATCGGCGCGATCTTGCGCCTCGCCTTCTGCATAGACCAATACTTCAGAGGGACCAGCGATCATATCAATCCCAACTTGACCAAATACCGCGCGCTTTGCCGCTGCAACATATTTATTACCAGGGCCAGTGATTTTATCCACCGCTGGAATCGTTTCGGTACCATACGCCAAGGCAGCAACCGCTTGCGCACCGCCGATAGTAAAGACACGGTCGACTTGTGCCAAATGCGCAGCTGCCAATACCAATGGATTAAGCACGCCTTTTGGCGCTGGCACCACCATGATGACCTCTTTAACACCCGCCACTTTGGCAGGAATGGCATTCATCAATACCGAAGACGGATAAGAGGCCAAACCACCAGGGACATAGATGCCTACTCGATCAAGTGCAGTGACTTTTTGACCCAAGCGATTACCAAGCTCATCTTCATACTGCCAAGTCTCTTGTACTTGGCGTTCATGAAAGGTCTGCACACGCGTTGCTGCAGTGGTCAATGCCAATTTTACTGTATCATCAAGATTCGCAAACGCTTCAGCAAGCGCCTCTTTAGACAGCTCTAGCTCTTGCATCGTCGTCGCTGGATGCTGATCGAATTGCTGGGTTAACGCCAGTACGACGCGATCACCATCATGCCGAACTTGCGCGATGATATCATCAACGGTCTTAAGTAAATCGGCATCATTGACGGTTTCAAAGGCAAGTAACTCTGTCAACTGACTGTCAAAATCGACATCTTGGGTACTTAGTTGGCGCATGACATAATCCTATATCTGAGCATAAAAGACTGCTGAAAATTAGCGACGTAAAAATGAGGGGTATTGAGTATTAATAATAATTGTGATGGCTGATATACCAGTTTTTATATATTTAGTTTGTTCAGATTATACTAACCTCATACTTTCTGGCAAGCAAATATAACAAAACCAGTTTAGCACGCTATATCTATCTTATAGCGCTAAACTGGTTTAAAAATTTGTATGACAATGCTTGAGATTACCAATGATTAGTATCATTTGATAAGACATTGATTCATTAGGAATTAATTTATGAAGCGCTGGCAATGCTATTTTTGAAGCTATCTAAAATCGGCTCAAGTAACGCAAATTTACGCTTGTAGCTCACTTGATTGACGATAAGGCGTGAGGACACATCGCAAATATGGTCGCGTGCTTCAAGACCGTTGGCGCGCAACGTATTACCTGTATCAACCACATCGACGATCAAATCACCCAACCCGACCAACGGCGCAAGCTCCATAGAGCCATACAGTTTAATCACATCTACTTGCTGACCTTGGCTGGCAAAGTAAGCGCGGGCAACATTGACGTATTTGGTCGCAATACGTAGGCGACGATTGGGTAGCGGCGCATCTTTTACGCCAGCTGTCATCAACTTACACTGAGCAATTTGCAAATCAAGCAATTCATAGACATGGTTGGCACCATGTTCAAGCAACACATCTTTACCCGCCACCCCAAAGTCAGCCGCACCATGCTCAACGTAGGTTGGCACATCACTGGCACGCAAAATCAATACACGCACATTGGGGTTTGAGGTTGGAAAAATAAGTTTGCGTGAGGCTTCAGGATCTTCTAATAACTCAACACCAGCTGCGCGTAGCAATGGCATGGTCTCTTCTAGAATACGACCTTTTGATAAGGCCAGTGTTAAGCCTGAAAACTCATCATTTACTTCATTTAATAAACCATCATTTGGTAGGCTATTGCTTGCTTCAGTCATAATGACATCGTGTCCATGTGCAGTTAACACCCCCGCTGAAGGGGGCTTTTAGTGGTAGGTTACTAATAGTGCTAGCTTACTAAGCTATTCATATCAATGCCAATCGTGTCAATCATTGAGGTCATGGATTTGATAAGAGAATCGATATTAGTCATTAGTATTGATACGTTCGATATTGACCCCAAGCGCACGCAGCTTTTCTTCGACATGCTCATAGCCACGATCAATATGATAAATGCGGTCGATTAAACTTTCACCTTCAGCAGTTGCCGCTGCCATTACCAATGACATAGACGCACGTAAATCAGTCGCCATCACAGGGGCCGCGGTGAAGTTTTCAACGCCTTTTACTACGGCCGTATGACCATCTACTTGGATAGAGGCGCCTAGACGATTAAGCTCAGGGACATGCATGTAGCGGTTTTCAAAAATGTTTTCGATAAAGGTACTCGTACCATCCGCTAGACACGCAATAGCCATGACCTGCGCTTGCATATCGGTTGGGAAACCTGGATGCGGCTGAGTACGGATATCAACCGCTTTAGGGCGACCTTTCATCTGCGCACGAATCCAACCATCACCAGTGGTAATAATGGCACCCATGTCTTCGAATTTTTCTAACACAGGTGTTAGTAATAGCGCAGAGGTGTTTTTAGTCAACACATCGCCACGCGTCATGAGTGCGCCAGCAAGGTAGGAGCCTGTTTCGATACGATCCGGTACCACCGAATACTCACAACCGTGTAAGCGCTCAACGCCTTCGATGGTCATGATCGACGTGCCAATACCACTTATTTTAGCGCCCATCGCGACCAACATATTGGCCAAATCAACGACTTCTGGCTCAAGGGCACAATTACCTAAGACGGTCGTACCTTTAGCAAGTGCGGCTGCCATAATAACGTTTTCAGTACCGCCCACGGTAATCATATCAAAAGAGTAGTTACAACCAATCAGCTTACCGCCTTTTGGCGCTTGTGCTTTTACGTAACCATTTTCGACACTAATTTCAGCACCCATCGCCTCAAAGGCTTTTAGGTGTTGGTCAACAGGACGTGAACCAATGGCACAGCCACCGGGCAATGACACTTCTGCCTCACCAAAACGTGCCAGCAATGGTCCAAGCACTAAAATCGAGGCGCGCATGGTCTTTACTAAATCATACGGTGCATAGAAATTATCGATATTTTTGGTATCGCAGGTGACAGTATCGTCCTGCTTTTGGATTTTGATACCCATGCCACCGATCAATTCAATCAACGTCCGCACATCTTGTAACGATGGCACATTGTGCAATGTCGTTGGCGTCTCGGCCAATATCATAGCGGCAAGTAACGGCAAAGCAGCATTTTTGGCGCCTGAGATAGTAACTTCCCCTGCGATACGACTACTACCAGTGATTAAAAATTGATCCATAGAAGTGACAACCTAACGATGAGTATTAAAATAGTAAAAATCAGACCAATCACACCCAGCCAATATAATAGCCAGTCTAATAAGCCCAATCATATGTATAACGGTCTAGCCTTTGGATTGAACGTCCCATTCAGCAGGCGTCAGCGCTTGAATATTGAGCGCATGAATATCGCCACTGGCGATCTTTTCATTGACTAATGCATAAATCGCCTGCTGACGTTGCACGGCACGCTTACCTTCAAAACTGGCATCAACCACGCGTACATCAAACTTATTACCTTGATTGGCAGCTTGAATAAAAGCGTCTGGGAAGTGAGTCTGTAAAAATGCAATCAAATCGTCAGCGTTCATGCTCATAAAATATTCTGCCTTAAAGTGTCAGATAGGGTATAGATTTAAAGTGACGACATTATAACAAGAGTTTAAGCATCTTACAGTACTGTCTTACGCAACTGCACCTAACTTTAATTGCCATCCATTATTTGAGCATTTTATCCAAGTACGTCAGTACTTGCGCGCGTACATCATTGACCCAACGTAGCGGCGGTGCCATCGCACCAATACTGGTCGCATGACTGGCACCTTTTATTTCACCGTTTTCTACGGTGACGCCCGCCTCTTGCAATGCTTTGGTCATTTTAATCGTATTGGTCGCGTACACTACTTTGTCTTTTTCGGCAGTCAACAATAAATACGGGGGCTGCTCACCTTTGATTTGACGGTCTGGCATAACGTCGTCTGGCGTAGCATCAGCAGCAAAGGCGGTGGCGCTATCAAATTTACGGAAGTCGTAACTATAAGGACCCGCAATACCCACGACCGCGGTAATATCCTTTGGCTTAATACCATAAGGCGCTAAAAAATCTTCATTGGCGACCGCTGCAACCGCATTAAACGCACCAGCAGAATGTCCAATGACCGCCAAGCGTTTAGGATCAGCATGTAAGCTCGGAGCATTATTGATACTCCAAGCAATCGCTTGCGCCGTATCTTTGACATAATCAGGGTACACATGCTCAGGCGCTTTACGATAATTAATTACGGCGGTGACATAACCTGCTTGCGCCAAACTCTGACCGACAAAGGCATACTGTTCTTTATTACCACTCTCCCATGAGCCACCGTGGACAAACACCACCATCGGATAGCTATCATTAATCGCACCATCGTTGATGGCGCTTTGGGCTTTCATCGCTTGTGCTAATGGCTTGGGATAATAAATATCCAAATCTTGATCGGGCTCATCACCATAGAGAATGTTTTTGCTGACGCCAACGCCGCCACTAGCAGTAATGCCATTGACGATAGCCAGTGGCGATAAGGCTTGCGCATTCTGGGTGGCTAGGGCAACGCTACCCAGTGCTAAGGCGGCGACGCCTGTGAATTTTAGAATGCCTACTTTGCTAGCAGTATTATTAATCATGCTTTCATTATTTATTTTTTGACGACTTTTATTATATTCTAAGCGCTTATTTGCATCCTTCATTGCCAGTATCCCTATTATATTTATACATGGATCAAAATTAACAGCACTGCGACAGTCCTTTTATTAAATAAGCACTAATACTGTCTTGTCTATTCTTCTCTTTTTATATCTTACTGGCTGGCTCAGACGTTCTCGTGTTTTTCCTGTTAACAGTGTTTAGGTTTCTTGTCATTAAACACGGTTTAAACTGACGGGGCAAATAGCTTACCCTACAAGCTATTTAGCCACTGTTTTTTTTGTTTCATTGATAAATAACAGCTGTATTTTAGAACACTTTTTACGGATCTTGATACAGGTCTATATAGGGGCTTGATGACGGTTGCTCAACGGTTGTGCCATCTTCGGTCACGACGATAGGAGTCGATGTAGCAACGGACGCTGGCGCTTCAGAATTATTAACGCTAGCAGCAGCTACCCCGTCCACAACGACTGGTACTGAAGCAGGATTTACCAAGTTATTTTCAGACATAATGTCGTCTTTACTTATCTTTACGCCCCTGTCATCAACGACGGTCGTCAGCAGCACCAGCTCAGTCACACCAACGGTGCTATTGGCGATATCGATTAGGTGACTCTGCTGAGTCGGTGTCATACGTCCCATGATATAAACCACACCATCATTAGTCACTGCTTTGATCTGTGAGGCTTTGACGCCATCACTCGCGGCTACTTTTGCCAGCAGCTTTGAGGTGATATAGCCATCATGAACCGTCGAGCTATAGCCTTTAGACGCGCTGACGTTTAGCTCATTATAGACATGGCGCACATCTGGCATAGAGCTGACGACTTTTTCGACTTCCACTTTGATGGCCTCAGTGGGTACTTCGCCTGTCAATAACACTTCACTATTAAAGCTATCAATACCCATACGACTGGTTTGCTGCAGGTCTTCTTTTAACCCATAAACATTGATTTTGACGGTATGTTCGATACTGCGATCCAGTAATCGCTGCGGAATGGTACGCTCTGTCATCGGCACACCATACGTACCTTCTGTACTGTTGGTCAAATAATTGGTGGTACAGCCCGTAATGACGATGCTGGTCATTAGCATAACGCCTATCGCGGTGCGGCGTGATGAGCCAAAAATAGCAGTGCGCAAATGCATCCGTGTCATGATTTACCTCTTAGAACATGAGTGTGACGATCGTATAAAGTCAATTGATCGAGCCAGTTTTAATCTAGTAACGTTTGTTTTGACAACTGTTAATTCAGTTAATAACAACTTAGCTACTTTACTTAATTTTTACTATCAGCGGTTAGGTTTTTGGTAACGCTCACTCGATGATAAGTACTTACTACCTTCTAGTTGGATTGCTTTTGCATCCTAATATCACGTATCTGCTATAAAAGCACCTTTGAGCCATTGTGGTTGATTTTCTATGTTTTGACCACTGGTCTTAATATGATTACCTACCGTATCATAAGCGATGACATCAAACCGGCAGTCATAATCCTCATACTCAGGATGCTGTTGCAAAAAATATTGCGCCGTTTTAATCACTTTACGTTGTTTGCTTGCCGTCACGCTCAGTGCAGCACCACCAAAACCTGAACGCTGCCGTTGACGCACTTCAATGAATACCAGTGTCGACCATGCTGAACCTGTCTCCAGCATAATCAAATCCAGCTCACCCACTTTGGGCTGCTGCCAATTTTGGGCAATCAAAATCAATCCTTGCGATTGTAAAAACTCACACGCCTGCTGCTCGAACAGACTGCCTTGGCGCTGCCTTGGTGAAGTGAGGTTCAAAGGTTTATGACTGCACATAAGGTCGATGGGTCTGGTTAACATTTCAGAATTATCATAGCACATCATGCTAAACTAGCCACTTTCGCGTGCAGATGCTGGTATGGTGTTTTATGCTTTGCTTAAGTTCTATTTTTGACCAGTTTTGTCAGTCAGCGCGCCACATTATATTTTAATTCCCGCTTTTAATACTCCGAGGTTTTCATGTCTAGCCCTACCGCGATGCCAGCTTGTCTATATATCGTTGCCACGCCAATTGGCAATATGAGCGATATGACGCCGCATGCCATTGATGTTTTGAAGCAAGTCGCCATCATTGCCTGTGAAGACACCCGTACCTCAGGTAAGCTATTGTCGCATTTTGGCATTGATACCAAAGGCAGTAAAGCCGACGACGAAAAAGAGTCAGAAGCTCCCAACACTAAAAATAATACCGATAATAACGTGACAGACGCTGATATCGCGACCAAGCAAAAAGGTCATAACAAGCTTTGGGCATACCATGAGCACAATAGTGCCATTCAAACACCCAAAATTATCGAGATGATCGAGCAAGGTCATTCGGTTGCTTTGATTAGTGATGCTGGTACGCCACTCATCAGTGATCCAGGTTATCAACTGGTACAGGCCGCTCATGTCGCTGGCGTTAGAGTCTCTCCTATCATTGGTGCCTCTGCTGCCATTGCCGCACTGTCAGTCGCAGGATTGCCCTCAGACCGCTTTAGCTTTATCGGGTTTTTACCCGCCAAAACCCACGGTCGCCAAAAGCAATTAGCAGCATTAAACTCACGTACTGAAACGTTGATATTTTATGAAGCGCCGCATCGTATTATCGCCAGTTTAGAAGACATGGCGACTATATTTGGCGCAGATCGTGAAGTCACTTTTTGCCGTGAATTGACCAAAACTTTTGAGACTGTCCATAAAAGCATTCTTGGGGATTTGGTGGAATTTGTCAAAGCTGATGACAATCAACAGCGCGGTGAGATAGTCGTGGTCGTCGCAGGCGTGAATGTGGCGCAGGATGCGGATGACATCAGTATTCATGATAAATTATTGCAGCGCTTGCTTGAGGACTTATCGGTTAAAAAAGCCGCTGCATTGGGCGCTGACATTACTGGCGTAAAAAAGAATGCGCTATATCAGCGCTTACTTGAGCTACAAGCTGAATAATTTTTGGATATTAATATTAAAGACAGTTATAAAACCATTGAGGAGAAGTGAGCAATGTACAATGTAATGGCGATAGGCAACGCATTGGTTGACCATGAATATGTATTGTCAGATGCGGCGCTAGAAGAGACTGATTTGACCAAAGGCAATATGACGCTGGCAGGTATCGACGAGCAACAGCAATTATTGGCGTATTTTAAGCTGGCAGAAATTGCACCATCAAAGCAGGCTGGTGGTGGCTCAGCGGCCAATACGATGTATACCTTTGCCAGTTTAGGCGGCAAGCCATTTTATGCCTGCCGCGTCGGTGACGATCAACAAGGCGAGTTTTATCTCAAAGACTTACATGAAGCAGGTGTTGCAACTTCAGAGAAATCTATCCATGCAGGCGGAGTAACGGGTTCATGTGTGGTCGCAGTGACCGAAGATGGCGAGCGTACCATGCAAACTTATCTTGGTACCTCAAGCGAAATCACCGCAGAAAATGTCGATTTTGATGCGCTGACACAAGCTGACTGGCTATATATAGAAGGCTACTTGGCCATGACTGAGAGTATTCAGCCTGCCATGACTCAGTTGCGTCAACAAGCAGGGATTCATTCTGCAAAAATTGCCGTAAGTTTTGCTGATCCTGCCGTGGTGAAGTTTGCCAAAGACGGTTTACTCAATATGCTGGGCAATAAAGTGGCAGTGATATTCTGTAATAGTGAGGAAGCCAAACTCTTTACGGACAAAAAACAAGTCAAGGCAGCCGCACGCGCACTGCTTGAGTATTGCCAGACGGCAGTGGTTACTGATGGTGCCAATGGCGCAACGATCGCCCATAAAGCTGATGACACATCAGAGATTGAGATTTATGAAGTTGCTACACCAGTTGTTACTAATGTCATTGATACCAACGGTGCCGGTGATAATTACGCAGGAGCATTTTTATACGCGTTGTCGCAGCACTATAGCTTGCCTGAATGTGGTCGTCTTGCCAGCGAAGTGGCGGCGCAGGTGATTCAACAGTTTGGACCACGGTTAGCCTCACAAGATTATAGAGATATTGCAAAGCGTGTACTATCTGCTTAGCTTATAAAAATCTGTCATTGCCGATAATAAAAAAAGCCCATATCGATTGATATGGGCTTTTTTATTATTAATTATGAGACAAATTATTCAGTTCACATTGCTCAGCTCACATTGCTCAGTTCAATAAAAAGCGTTTAATACTAAGCCGAGGCTAATGCTTGCGCAAGATCCGCTTTGATATCTTCGATGTGCTCGATACCAATGGATAGACGTACCATATCAGTGCTTACACCTGCATTTTCGAGCTCTTGCTCATTAAGCTGGCGATGGGTGGTCGTCGCTGGATGACAGGCTAGTGATTTGGCATCACCGATATTGACCAAACGAGTAATCAGCTGCAGCGCATCGATAAAGCGCGCACCTGCTTCCAAGCCACCTTTTACCCCAAAGGTCAAAATAGCAGATGGCGTGCCTTTCATATACTTCTTAGCAAGCTCATGCTCAGGATGATCCGGTAAACCCGCATACTTTACCCAAGCAACCTTGTCATGGTCACGCAGATATTCCGCAACGGCTTGCGCGTTCTGTACATGGCGCTCCATACGTAGACTCAATGTCTCCATACCCTGCAAAATACCAAAAGCATTGAGCGGGCTAAGTGCCGCGCCAGTATTACGCAGCGGTGCCACACGAGCACGAGCGATAAAGGCTGCTGCACCGACATCTTTGACAAAGTTCACACCGTGATAACTATGATCTGGCGTGTTCAATAAGGGAAAACGCTCAGGATAGTCGCCCCATGCGAATTTACCACTATCGACAATCGCCCCACCAATCGACGTACCCGTACCACTCATATATTTGGTCAATGAATGAATCACGATATCCGCACCAAACTCAAACGGACGACATAACGCCGGCGTGGCAACCGTACTATCAATCACCACTGGCACACCATATTCATGTGCGATATCACTCAGCGCTTGAATATCAACGATGTTACCCAACGGATTACCGATACTTTCGGCAAAGACCATCTTAGTCTTATCATCAATCAAATCACGAATCGCCTCAGGGTTTTTGTGGTCAAAGAAGCGGACTTCGATACCTTGACGCGGCAATGCATGGGCAAACAAATTATAAGTACCGCCGTACAAGGTCGACACAGCAACGATATTATCGCCCGCTTCACAGATGGTTTGGATCGCATAAGTGATGGCTGCCATGCCAGATGCTACTGCAAGGGCACCGATACCGCCTTCGAGCGCCGCGACGCGTTCCTCCAACACGGCATTGGTCGGGTTCATAATACGGGTATAGATATTGCCTGTAACTTTTAGATCAAACAAATCAGCACCATGCTGAGTGTTATCAAAAGCATACGAGCTGGTGTGATAAATAGGCACTGCGACCGCTTTAGTCGTTGGCTCAACGCTATAACCAGCGTGAATCGCCAAGGTCTCAAGACGTTGAGGAGTCGCTGATTTTTGGGCTGCTTGCTGGTCTGCTTGTCCATCACTCATCATATATTCCTTTATTTCGATAAAAGTTATTAATCAATAAATGACTAATCAACAATATGTCACTGAAAATTCAGCTAAAAAACAATCTACCAAATCATAGCAATAAAAAAAGCCAAGTTCATCAAAACTTGGCTTTTTAATTAAAATAACTCTTCAGACATTACTTAACGCTTTGGCTTTTACTGAGATTTCTATTTATAGTAAGCGTTTTCGGTACGGGTATGATCGGTTTCATCAATGACTTGGGTCAGCTCTGGAATTTGTTGTTTCAGCTGCACTTCAACACCTTGACGTAAGGTCATGTCAACGGCTGAACAGCCTTGGCAACCACCACCAAACTTCAATACCGCAGTCAGACCAACGCCTTCTTCATCAATCAGCTCAAGCAACTGTACGTCGCCACCATGCGCCGCTAAGCCGGGATTAATCTCTGACTGCAATACGTAGTTGATGCGCTCTTCGACACTGGCATCCGCACCCACTTTAGGCACTTTAGAATTTGGCGCACGGAAGGTCAGCTGACCACCAAAACGGTCTTTATTATAATCAATCACCGCATCCTCTAAATAAGGAACGGACGCCGCTTCGATAAAGGCAGAAAAACTGTCATACGTAAAACGCAGATCAGCGCTATCCTCTTCGCCCGGTTGGTTATAAGCCATACAGCACTCTGCACGCGGCGTACCTGGATGCTCAACGAAAATACGCACGCCGATACCATCGGTATCCTGCTTGGATAACAAATCTGCTAAGTAGCTTTGGGCTGACTCAGTAATAGTAATATTGCTTTTTGCTACAGTTTGCTCAGTATCTAGCGCTGATTCATAGTCTGCTGACTGATCAAGTTGGCTCTCAGCTTGGTTGTGCTCACTCATAATATGTCCTATGCGTTATGACACAAACGCTATATCTGTCATGGCTACTGTGTCGTGAATTTAAAATTAGGTAGCGGGTATAAGTTATGCGGGTTATCAATCATTACGGTCTGTTGTCTTAAAATGTTGACTGCCGTTGTTATAACATTTTGCTAAATTTATAGCAGCTATTATAACGTACTCAGACGACAATTCCGACTGCGCTACTGTGAATTAAACCAAAATGCTCACAAATGACTGCTATCGGTTTTATCAATGCTTTATTAACAATGACGAAATAGACACGACAAATAGCGCTTATCTAATGATTGATATATCCCCTATTATATAAAGACAGCTACCGTGATTATCAAGCTATTTAAATACCTAACCAAGATAGCACCTTGATTTAATATTCAATTTTATATACTATAATTAAACATAATAATTTTTAACACTTCAGAAATGAATATTCCTTTTTATAATTGTTGTCTCTTTATCTTGCCTTATTAGGAGCATTCCATGAGTAAATCCTTTAATGACATCACGAAACACGTCTCTAGCAACATGGTTAAATTACACAAAATTATTCCTGAAACATCTAAGGCATTTTCTCAACTGAGTGCCGCAGCAACGACTGATGGTGTGTTGGACAAAAAAACCAAAGAGTTGATTGCCTTGGCATTGGCGGTGGGTGCGCGTTGTGATGCTTGTATCGGATTTCATACCAAAGCACTCGTACGACTTGGGGCAACTGAGCAAGAAGTGGCTGAAACGCTTGGGGTATGTGTGGCAATGGGTGGTGGTCCGTCGATGATGTATGCCGCTGAAGCAATCGCCTCCTTTAACGAGTTTAGTAAAGAAAGTTAGACTCTAATGTTGATTGGCTTTATCGTAAATAGAGCTACCAGTGATTGAATACATTGCTGGTAGCTTTTTTGTGTTGCTAATAAAGTTCATATCAGAGCCAAATAAGTTGTGGTATAACTGAGCCATCGCTTCATTGATATTTTGCTTAGAATATCCTCAGCTTAAGAGAATGCTTGTATGATGACACAAACACTGAATCTAGTAACGACCAAAGACGACGAACAAGTAGCCGTTTGGAAGATTGTGGATAATACAAAAGACGAAACAAAGAGCGATACCTCTACCACCAATACCTTTGCCATAAAAGCGCAAAACATATTTTTGACGCACGGCACGTTTTCGGACAAACAAACCTGTTTGAAAATCGCTGAGTATCTAGCCCACCTCGGTCATCATTGCTACATCATGGAATGGCGCGGTCATGGCGCAAGCTCAATACCCAAAGAAAAATTCAATTTCGAAACGGTTGCAACCTATGACTATGAAGCGACTTTTCGCTATCTTTTTGAGGAATTAAAACTCGATAATCTACATTGCGTCACCCACAGCGGCGGCGGGGTTGGCTTAACGATGTTTTTGATCCAGCATCCCTGCTATATCGATAAGATTAATAGCGCCAGCATGTTTGCCTGCCAAGCTTATGGCGCTGCAATAAATCCGATAAATCATACTAAAATTCTTGTAGCAAAATTATTCACGCGGCTGGTTGGCTACATCCCTGCTAAAAAAATCAAGCTAGGGCCTTTTAATGAAAGCTATCATATGATGAACCAGTGGTACGACTGGAATCTACAAAAAAACTTTAACAGCAGTTTTCTTAAGCAACGTACATTTAATACAGCCAGCATGGATACAAGCGCCGCTGATGATGCACCTTTAGACTACCGGCAACAGATGCCAAAAATCACGATACCCATCTATGCTATCAGCGCAAAAGGCGACAATTTCATCTCCCCTACTCGTGGTTGTCAGCTATTTTTTGAACCCTTTAAAAACCCTGCCAATATTTTTCGAGAATACTCGCTCAGCCATGGGGATTTGGACGATTATACGCACAGCCGCATTATGATCAGTCGTAACGCCGCTCACGAAATTTGGCCAACAGTTACCGCGTGGATTGAGCAGCATGCCCGTTAAAATAGCGGTGCGGTTGTAGCCTAACTACAGCATGGTACGAACTATAATCAGAAACCGCACACCTCTAAACATCTTTATACTTGTCAGCGAGTGATAGGCTGTGTCAGTATTGGCGTCATTACTTTTTACTCAATAAATTTTAACCAATGGAATATCCGTAGTAGGAAAGTGGCGTATATGAGCGAATCATCAGAGCAAAGTTCAGCTAAAGACAATAAACACTATCGTTATTTGGTTTTTATCGGGCGTTTCCAGCCCTTCCATCGTGGACATAAGGCGGTCATCGACGAAGCATTGAAGCGTGCTGATAATGTCATTATGTTGATCGGCTCTGCTAACTTACCGCGTAGTTTACGCAATCCCTTTAGTGTCGCTGAGCGTGCTGCCATGATTAAAGGCGCGTATTCAGCAGCAGCAGCGGCACGCATTTACTGCGTTGCTCTAGATGATGCACTCTACAACGACACGCGCTGGCTACAGTACGTGCAAGCAGGCGTGAAGTCTGTCACTGGTGATTTGCAAACTGATATCGGCTTGATTGGTCATTCCAAAGACAGCTCCTCATATTATTTATCGCTATTCCCCAACTGGGCGTCCGTCTCTGTACCGAGCTATCACAATCTATCCGCCACCCCAATTCGTGATAGCTATCTAATGGGCGCGACCCCGACTCCTGAACGCACGCCTGAGTCGACGCGCAAGGTTTTGAATGACTTCAAAAAGACAGACGAATATCAAAATCTGCACGAAGAAGCGGACTTTATTGATAAATATAAAAGACAGTGGGAATCAGCGCCTTATCCACCAACCTTTATGACAGCAGATGCCCTGATTGTCCAGTCAGGACATATTCTATTGGTTGAGCGCCGCAGCATGCCAGGGCGCGGACTTTGGGCTTTACCAGGCGGATTTTTAAATCCAAAAGAGACCTTATTCGATGCCTGTATCCGTGAGCTACGTGAGGAGACTCGCCTAAAAGTCCCTGAACCAGTATTGCGCGGCTCTTGTCATAGTCAGCATACCTTTGACGATCCCTATCGTTCAGCACGTGGTCGTACAATTACTCAAGCCTTTTATTTTCAACTTAAAAATGACCCAAAAGGCTTACCAAAAGTCAAAGGCGGCGACGATGCAGCCACGGCTTTTTGGCTACCACTCGCTGAGCTTGACGCCACCATGATGTTTGAAGACCATTATGCAATTATTACTAAAATGGTTGGTTTATAGAATTTTATCAGACGATTATCCGATTTTTCATTAACAATTTTCCACGCCCAAGCTGATAGACAGCAAGGGCTAACCGCCGTAACTGTTCTTTCATTAACGCAGCTACGGCATCTCAAAGCAGAGGAGTTCTGTGATGTATACCAGCAATTTAAACAATTTAATTCTAAATAGCGACAGCTACAAAACCTCACATTGGGTGCAATACCCAAAAGGTAGTGAGTATCTGTCCAGCTATATTGAGGCGCGTAAAGGCGACTACGATGTGGTGTTCTTTGGCTTGCAAGCCTTTATTAAAGAATATCTAAGCACGCCAATCACTCATCAAGACATTGATGAAGCCGAAATGGTCATTCAAGCACATGGTTTGACCTTTAACCGTGCTGGCTGGGAGCGTTTGGTTGATAAACATGGCGGTTATTTACCACTACGTATCGAAGCCATCCCTGAAGGTAGCATCGTGCCTGTATCCAATGTGGTCTGCCAAGTTATCAACACTGATCCTGAGTTTTATTGGCTACCAAGCTATATCGAGACTGCTTTGCTTCGTGCCATCTGGTATCCATCAACCGTCGCTAGTGTCTCGCATTATTGCAAAGGCATCATTCGCCAAGCGTTAGAAAAATCAGCAGACAATACCGAATCGCTCACTTTTCGTTTGCACGATTTCGGCTCGCGCGGGGCATCTAGTCAAGAGTCTGTCGCGCTCGGCAGCTTAGCGCATTTAGTGAACTTTGCTGGAACCGATTCGATGACAGCGTTGGTGGCTGCCAGCCGCTGGTACCACATGGATAAAGACATGCCCGCGTTTTCTATTCCTGCCGCTGAGCATAGCACCATGACCGCGTGGGGTCGTGATGGCGAAACCGCTGCTTTTGCCAATATGATTGAGCAGTTTGGCGGCGTAGGTAAAAGCTTCTCAGTGGTCTCTGACAGCTACGACTTATGGAACGCCATCGATAATATCTGGGGCGGCAGCTTAAAAGATGATGTGAAAAATATGGGCGGGACTTTGGTTATCCGACCCGATAGTGGTGAGCCTGCCAAAGTGGTTCGCGAAGCCTTAGAGCGCTTGGCAGTAAAATTTGGAACAATGATTAATAGTAAAGGCTATAAAGTGCTGCCTGATTATGTACGTGTCATCCAAGGGGATGGCATCAGCCCACAAAGCTTAACTAAGATCATTGATGTGGTCATGAAAGCAGGGTTTAGCGCAGAGAATGTAACCTTTGGTATGGGCGGTGGTCTATTACAGCAAGTCAACCGCGACACCATGAGCTGGGCGATGAAAGCCAGCGCTATCTCTATCGATGGCACATGGACAGACATCTATAAAGACCCGATTACCAGCCGCTCTAAACGCTCAAAGAAGGGACGTTTGGCGCTGGTCAAAAACAGCAATGGACAGCTAAAAACCATCAAGGCTGAAGACCTATCTGCAGACGCAGACAACCTACTGCGTGATATTTATGTCGATGGTAAATTATTAATTGAAGACAATCTCACCACTATTCGGGAGCGTGCAGGATGGTAGCAATATGATAAATAGCAATAAAATCGCCTCGGTGGCAAGAGATGTACTGCTTGCTCCTATTTATTTTTATCAAGGGCGCAAAATTAAGCGTGATACGGTACGTCTACCTGAGCCAAATGGTGAAAGGCACGGGCAAGTTCAATTAAATGACGCGATTGAATCGCTAAAGGAAGCGCACAAGCGGACATTAAACCTAATGGTCGTTGGCGATTCGGCGGCGGCTGGCGTCGGTAGTGAGACGCAGCAAGAAGCGCTTGTCGGTAACTTAATTCCTGTTTTGACGCAGCAGTCTGCTATCCAAAATCAGTTTGATATACTGAACTGGTCATTGCAAGCGACGACGGGGCATACCAGCTTTGATATCTTGCGTAGGCTTTATGTTCTACCCGCGCCTAGCCAGCCTGTTGATGTGATGGTGCTGAGTGTCGGCGTTAACGACACCACATCTAAAGTCTCTGTGGATAAATGGCAACAGCAAATTGAAAGTATTATCGCTATCGCTCAGCGTAAATTTGGCGTGCGAGAGTTGATTTTTTTAAGCCTGCCGCCGATGGCACAAATGCCTGCGATACCTGCCCCGCTAAGTAACTTTGTGGGTGCTAAAGCCTCTATCCTTGATAAGACATTGCAGCAAGTTTGCGCCGCTCATGATAGTGTCACCTACATGGCCACTGACTTTCCACGAATGATAGCAGAGTATTCGAACGGTACTCCAATCGATATCAAAGTGATGTTTGCCAGTGACGGTTTTCATCCTAGCAGCCTCATGTATGGCTATTGGGCGCAGCAATTGTCAGAGTTGATTATACAGTTACTGAACCCTTCCCTTTCCGATGCTGAGTTGACTGATTAAAAACCATTGAGGCGTTACTTCTAAAAATTTAAATAAAAAAAACCGCTGAATAGTCAGCGGTTTTTTATGTTCTTAATACTATAGCTGTGCATGTTTGAGAAAACACATGCTCAAAATAATATCACGCAATACGTGTGAATTATTCTGCAGCGTCAGTATCAGCAGCTTTCTTACGGCCACCAAATGCACCAAAGCGTTTGTTGAAGCTAGCAACACGACCTTCAGTAGAAGTTTTGCGTTGTTCGCCAGTATAGAATGGATGCGACGCACTTGAGATATCAAGTGGGTAGTATGGATATTCTGACCCTTCGTATTCACGAGTGGTTTTGGTTTTAACGGTTGAACGAGTTAAGAAAAACACGTCAGCGTTAGTGTCATGGAACAAAACTTCTTGGTAATTAGGATGGATATCTTTACGCATAATAAACTCTCTATGTCCGATGTATGTATAGCACTCTTGAACACCATCTTAGACGATGTGTCAAACAAGTCATGACATACGTAACTGAGGCACTAAGGGACATTGATAAGTATGGCAGCTGCGTCACTGGCTTATTCCAGCACCCAACACCATTCCTCTGCTCACTTAGCCTTTCCCCAGCGGGAAAATCAAACCGCGATTTTAACGGTTTTTATCGCTAGACGCAAGCAGCAGTTGTGAGTGATATATGTGATAAGTTGTCACCAAAATCTCTATTTTGTTGAGAGGTATACGGTATGCAAGTATAATATTAAATTAGTTTAAATAATCAATAAATAATTTAAGTTTAGATTTATTTAATAATTTATTTTTGATATTAATCATTTGTCAATGATGATGATGATGGATACCGTCTGATGTCGCCTCATTAATCAAGCACCCACTATTTATAAACACTCACTAAGGACAATATAATGATAAATACTGTTATGAAGAATAGCGCAAAAGCCCTGATTATCAGTTCAGCACTGGCACTCACCACTGTTGCAAGTGCTGCATTACCTAGTCAATGGCAATTAGACGACTCGCATACCCGTGTGGGATTTTCTGTCAATCACTTAGGATTTTCGACCACCATGGGTCATTTTAACGACGTCAAAGGGGTCGTAAATTACGATGTTAAAGCACCCAGTAAAACCAATATGAGCTTCACCATTGCAACCGATAGCATTGACACCAATTGGGATGCACGTGATGAGCATTTAAAAAAGGCTGAATTTTTTAACGTCGCCAAATATCCAACCATGACCTTTAAATCAACCAGCGTAAAATTTATAAATCCGCAACAAGCCAAGGTCACAGGTGACTTTACTATGTTAGGTCATACCAAACCATTAACTTTGGATGTGACTTTGAATAAAATCGCCAACAGCCCTCTTACCAAAGAGCCAGTTATTGGCTTCCGTGCAACGGGTAATATTGATCGCGCAGCCTATGGTATGACAGCTTTCGCAGATGGCATTACCACCAATGTCCCGATCCAAATCGATGGTGAGTTGATAGAGAAAAAAGCGCAAACCAACAAAAAATCTAAATAAGTCTAATTTTTAGCCAAGCACAAATCGCTACCTCCTCTACATACTCTAAAAAAAGCAGCCATCATAATGGCTGCTTTTTTGACAATAATGAATCAACCCAATCGACATTTATATATATTCAATAAATCGTATAAATACTTTCCATTTGCTTGTTAACCTCAATTTTTATTGTTATATTCATATATACGGATTTACGAATATAAAACATAACGCTGAGGGAGCAGAAAGATGGATACAGTACAGGTAGACTTTACCGAGATAAATAAAGACTGGGATAAAAACATCGCTGATTATCACTTTGATATTTATCACTTATCTGGTTGGATTGCTGCGTCAGCTATTGTCGATAAAGGCACTCCTCAAGGAGTGATTGCCACTTATAACAATAAAAAAATCTTTTTACCTCTCATTATAAGAGAAATCGACTCAGAGCATTGGGATGCCACCTCTACTTATGGTTACGGCGGTCCTGTCATGGATAAGTCTCTCACTGATGCCGAATTAGACATAATATTGATAGAAGTAAGGGGCTTTCTCTTAGCAAGAGGCTGTGTGTCTTTATTCATGCGACTGCATCCAATCATCAATAAAGAATGGCTACCAACGGTCGGCAAAGCACTCACTCATGGATTGACATTGATGTCTGACTTGAGCAAATCCGAAGAAGAACACTGGAGCGAGACTCAAAATCGTCATCGTAGAGGCATTAAAAAAGCCTTAAAAATGGATGTCGTGACAAAAATTGAGCGTTTAACCAGAGAGAATGCAGTGATGTTTTCCAATATTTACAAAGAAACGATGGCGCAGGTGAAGGCAGATCAGTACTACTTCTTTGATGATGATTACTTTTTTAATTTGCTCGAAAATCTGCAAGACAGAATACTACTGATAACTGCCTATCAGGATAATAAAGCGATTGGTTCTTCTATCTACACAATCTGTAAAGAATCGGGCATTATGCAATTTCATCTCGGAGGCACGCTCAACGCCTATACTCATCTACAACCTTCCAAACTCATTACCCATGTGGCTCGTGATTGGGGCCGAACCAATCATTATAAATTACTGCATCTTGGCGGCGGCGTAGGCTCTAATCTAGATTCTTTGTATGAGTATAAAAAAGGGTTCAGCTCACAAGAGTTATTATTCAAAACTTATAGACTCGTCGTTAATCCAGCAAAATACGCAGCATTAGTCGCTGATAGCTGGTTCACCGAAAATGATTTACGCTCCGACTTTTTCCCTTTATATAGAAAAGAGCCTACTAAAGAAACTATCTTGGAGACTGAACAAGCTGAAGCTTTGGCAGATATTTGATCGCGTTATTTTACGATTCTAATCATTCAAGCCAATAAAAAAGCAGCCATTACGATGGCTGCTTTTTTGATGCTAATTGTCTTTCATTTCGGTAGACAATGGGCTTACTTTACTTGGTTTTGACAATATGCCAAACGCCCAGTTTATTGTCGCCATCTTTATCGCCCACCTTTGTATCATTGGCGTAGAAATATAACGGCTTACCATTTACCGCCCATTGATACTTGCCATCTTCGCGTTGAAATGCTGCAAACTGCCCTGACGCTTTGGCATTACTCGGTGCCATAAATGCTGGCCAAGCAATTAGACAGGCACTACCACACTCTGATTTGTTCATCCCATCTTTGTCAAAGGTATATAAGGTCATGTGATTGCTTGCATCGACTAACATGCCGTTTTTACTCGCGACTGGCGCGGTATTTTTATTGGTGGCTTGTACATCATGCATGCCAGAATCATCATTGCCGAATACATTGTTTAACGTAGTACAACCAGTAAGCGTTAAAACACCGGTGAGAGCCGATAATATAAGCATACGTTTCATAATAACTTCCTTGTCATTTTGATTGTGATTATGATTGTCATCATAAACTTCTATTTGGGTTTTTCTCATCGTCAGACGATTTAAACGGCAAAAAAACCTATCGCTGACTTCAAGCAGTTTTAATATAGCATATGCAACCGCGCAGTCGTTTCTATCCATATATAAATTTACAAAAGCTTATGTATTTGCAAATTGGGTAAACTGGCATAGCCATTGCTATCAAGCGCCATAGCCATTCATTGACAAAACTCACCTATCTACTTACGTATTTGCCATCATATTGGTTGTCATTTTTCGTAGAATACCCTATACAAATTAAGAATTACTACACAATGACAAATATGACCCTTGCGGTTTCATATGCATATTGAACTTGACGTCCTTTGCACGCATATCAATAGTTATAAACGGCTTAGAACAACATCCATTAGGACAAATTTTTTAAAATAAGATTTTAGAATAAAACATTTAACAAATACACCGAGCATGACCTGCTGTAACTGCTATTAAGGATATAACAACGACAATGACTCACTCTTTCATTAAAAACCCAGTGAAAAACCAAGCGCACTCTGCCAAACGCGTCGGTATTCTTGGTGGTGGTACGGCAGGAGCAACCATTGCTATTCGCCTTGCGGCATTAGGGCTTGAAACTTATGTATTTGAAAAAAACAAATCGCTGATTGATGGTCCACCGATGTGTCACTTGCATGCTGGCGGCAATCTATACCGCGAAATTCCTGATGAAGATTGTGTGGCTCTCCTCAAACAATGTATCGATATATTGCGCCTTTATCCTTATACCATCGATGTTCGCCCAACAGTATTTGCCGTACCAACTCGCGATGAAGGCTTGCCAGAAGATTTGCTACCACGTCTTAATATCTTGACTGATGCGTATCGTAAGCTTATCGCCGAAGATGCTAATAACAAAGTGTTGGGCGAACCTGAAAACTATTATCAGCTTTATAGTCATGAGCAACTCATTGCGCTGTCTAAACGTGAACAAGTCACTGTGCCGTGGTCGGTTGATGAATGGATGATACCAGTAGCTAAGTATTTGGACTTAAATAAAGTCAAGTTTCCACTGATTGTCGTGCAAGAGTATGGCTGGAATATTTTTCGCTTGGCGGCCTCTGCGCAATTGGCATTAGCAGATTATGAGCATGCACACGTCTTTACCGATACGCAGGTTAAGCAAGTCATGCCTGTTGATTGTGAAAATTGCTCAAACGCTGACCATCATGTCACTAAATGGCGTATTGATTATCAACAAGCTGCCAGCTCTGAAACTAAGCTTACAACTGAATCTGAGACCAAAAATACAACTGAAAATACAACTGAATCTATCGAAGTGGATTATTTAATCAATGCTTGCGGTTTTCGTACGGGCGTCATCGACGATATGGTCGGGGTCAAAGTCACGCGTATGGTCGAGTTTAAATCGTCTTATATTACCCACTGGGATAATACCGGCGGACAGATACCAGAGATTATCGTTTATGGCAGTCGCGGCACACCAGAAGGCATGGCACAACTCACACCTTACCCTGGTGGTTATTTTCAAATACATGGCATGAGCAAATTTATCACGCTATTCGATGATGGCTTGGTCGCCTCTAGCAAAGACAGCGCCCAACCTAAGCTGCCGCCGCAGTATATGCACTACATCGAAGATGGCTGGGATAAAGCACCGTTACAAGCGCGTAGTCAGCAAGCGATTGATTATGTAGCGGAGTTTGTACCGACCTTCCATAGCGCACGTACGGTCGGTAACGCGCTATATGGTGGGCAGCAAATTCCCGGTGAAGACGATACGCTGCGAGTGGCTGATGTAAGCTTGTACTCTAATATTCGCTATGCTCGTGCGGAAAACGTCAAAGCATCATCAACTTTGATTGCTGCCGATCAAATCGTTGATGAATTGACTGAACTTGGCTTAATCGATCATGACACGCCAGCCAACCGCAATCGTTATGCTCATAATTGGGCGTATTTAACAAAACACGATAGCATGGCGATTGATGAAGTCGCGCGTACACTGGCTGAGCAACGAGGCTTTCCATTCGCAATGGCTGATGTGAATCACGGTATTGGCGGGACAACTTTAGAGGGTTTCAACACGGCTAATGATGCAGGTGCTACTGAGATATAAAAAGCGTTCTATTAAAAATTGAACAAAAAAAGGAGAGAATAGCTAACGATCAGCCCTTCTCTCCTTTTTTATAGATGAAACATTTATATATAAAAGCATTTACAGATAAAAACATTTATAAATAAAAGCATTTATAAATAAGAATACGTACTCTTAATTACCAGCCATTTTTTCGGTATCGACTGCATCGTCTATTTTTACGACTGTTCTTAATAGCTCAATGGCTTCATTAATCGTGTTACATACCACCAAACGCTCCAGATCTTCTTGCTTCATAAAACCTTGGTCAGCCGTATATTTTAAGTGCTCGATCATACGATCGTAGAAACCATTGATATTCAAAATAATCATCGGTTTTTCATGTTGATAGAGCTGACGCCACGTGGCGATTTCCATAATTTCCTCTAAAGTACCAAGCCCGCCCGGCAAGGTAATAAAGGCATCGGCATACTCCGCCATCACGGTTTTGCGAGTGTGCATGGTATCTGTCAAATGCAGGCGAGTCAGCTGCTCATGAGCAATCTCATGTTTGAGCATAAAGGTTGGAATCACACCAACCGCTTGCGCACCGCCTTGAATCACCTCATCTGCAACGGCACCCATCAGCCCGATGCTCGCGCCGCCGTAGACCAAACCCATGCCATTGTCAGCAAGCGCACTACCCAACTCGCGGGCTGCCTGCTCGTAGACTTCATTATTGCCCAAACGCGAACCACAATAAACCGCTACCAACGGCATCGTTAACGTTGATTTATCCACTGCTTTTTCAATATTGGTAATGTCTTGACTGGTAATGACTTCATAAGTGTCATTGTTAATTTTCATTTGCATATAGCTTCCTTAATTTTTATATCGATTGTTTTTGTTAAATACTCGTTAAAACCCTAATGAATAATACCACCCCAGATAAATAGCATAGAACTTGAAAGTCACAATTGAACGCCTTGCTTGCCAGCATTTATCTTAACATAAGCGATGCTATCAGGTGGTTATCAGCTAATTTAAGCGGTTTATCACTACGTAATGACTACATTTTAAGAGCAGATTATTGATAAATAATTGCAAATAAATAACCACTCCACACCGCATAGAACCATAACAATATGAAGGTTACAGCATGGAAAATAAACAGTATCAGACGGATATTTATTCACTGAGTATCATGACTGAGCACAATCAGGCATTGGCAGCGACTGTCTATCTCCCTAAAAATAAGGTAAAAAAAGCGGTTATGATCGCGCCAGCAACGGGTATCAAGCGCCAGTTTTATCACAATTTTTCCACTCACTTAGCAGAAAATGGCTTTGGTGTACTAACCTTTGACAATGAAGGCATCGGTGAATCACTGTCGTCTGCATTGGCTAAATGCGATGCATCGCTGATTAGCTGGGGTCGCCATGATATGCCAGCCGTCCTTGATGCGTTGCAAGATGAGTTTTCCGACGCCACTTATCATTTAATTGGTCATAGTGCAGGCGGTCAGCTGATAGGTTTGATGCCAAATTATAGTGCGCTCGCTTCAGTGTTCAATGTCGCCTGCTCATCAGGTCGTATTAAAAATATGAGCATGCCTTATAAACTCAAGGCGATGGGTTTTATGGATGCCTTTATTCCACTCGCCAACTTGGCGTTAGGGTACACGCCGTCAGATAAAATTGGTATGGGCGAACCGCTACCACGGGGCGTGTCTCGGCAGTGGCGCGAATGGTGTAATGGCGCAGGCTATATCAAAACAGCCTTTGGCAAAAGTATACAAACGCACTTTTACAATGACATTACTATGCCATCATTATGGCTGGGGTTTAGTGATGATGACATTGCCAATAGCAAAAATATGGATGATATGATTCGTGTTTTTACTAAAATGCCAGTCGAAAAACAGTTTTTAGATCCCAAAGACTGTGGTCTAAACAGCATCGGTCATATGCGCTATTTTAGTAGCAGAACCAGTGCTAAAGCACCGCAGCTTTGGCAAATGGCAGTTGATTGGCTAGCTAAGCAGCAATAAGTTCGGTTTAGTTAATCCATTCAAGTGCAATTCTATTTAGTCTTGCGTACTTTTTGCTGCCTGTTCTACTTTGACACGCTTGGTTAAGGCAGAATAAAGCGACGGCTGCATATTGTGGATATTACCCAGCATCCATTTTACGTAGCTGATGGGCACGTCTTTAATCAGCGTGCCTTTATGTTTGCTAAAGGGCATTTTGCTCACTGGATTGGCTTTATTAGCGATAGCATGGACAACAGCAAAATCCGTCGGTGCTATGGCTAGGCGCTCACAACACGCCTGATAAAGCAGATAACACATACGCGCATCACCTAGCGCATCATGAGCGGCAATCGTCATCCTACTTGCTTCCTCTTTGCCTAATAATTGCTCGATACATTTGGACTGACCATAAGCACTCCACTCTGGAAAAGCCACACGCGCCAGCCGAACCGTACATATCAACTTAGTAGACGGACTGCCAATAACCCGCCAATCAAAGCGCACATTATGACCAATCAAATACTGTGGCAACTCAAACGCCTCTAAATCAAAGCGCTCAAGACCAGCGACATCCTCATCGGTGATACCATGAATTCTAATGACAACTGGCGATATCGAGCGACCACTATTAAAATACTTCATCCACTCAAAGCCCGTCATCGCATTAATAGTCGCCACTTGAATCGGACGCGGATCACGACCTTGGTCGGTTTCGGTATCGATAATCAGCGCAGTATCAGTCATAAAAGTTCAGCCATGGATAACAATAATAGATAGTAATAATAGATAGTAACATTGGTATTTTATGTAACGTTTTAAAAATACGTAAACTTTAAAAGAAACGTTATGTTTATGGGGATAAAAACTAGAGATAACAATGGCATACAAAGAATAGATAACTTCACTTATATAATATCAATTGAAGTCCATTTAAAAAACTGAAGAGAGATAGATGCCAGCAGATGACAGTAATCCACAATTAAAGCCACAGAAAAAGCCAACCTTTTTAAATCGTGTACTCAGTGTGCTTATTAAAGCGGCTGTATTGTTGATGCTATTATTTGTATTTGATAGGCTCTTACCCAGTATCAGCCAACAAACTCAGTCATTTGTGATGGCAAAATGGCAACAGCTCAGTTTATTACAGCAGGAACTACCGACGGAAAACAGCTTACCCAGTCCACTTCCAGAGCAACATCTAACAGATACATGGGGCGCTGCACGCAGTCAAGGTCGCAGTCATGAAGGTATCGATATCTTTGCCGCACGAGGCACACCAATACGAGCCACGACACAAGGCATCGTCAGCAAAGTTGGTGAAAATACGTTAGGCGGTCGTGTGGTGGTGGTGGTTGGACCAGGCGGCGCAGGGCATTATTATGCGCATTTAGAAGATTATGCAGATATTAGTCCAAACGACTGGGTTAATGCCGGCGATATCATCGGCTACGTCGGCGACAGTGGCAATGCAAAAGGTACGCCGCCACATGTACATTACGGTATTTATATCAGCGGCAGTGCAGTGAACCCCTATCCACTTTTACAAAAAGATTAGGGTACCGCAGCTGATCTAATGTGGGCAGCTGGAAATACCATACTGAACGTCGAGCCTACCCCTTCTACTGATTCAATTTGTAAGTTAGCCTCATGCTGATATAAAACGTGTTTAACGATTGCCAAACCTAGCCCTGTGCCGCCAGTCGCCCGACTACGACCTTTATCAATACGATAAAAACGCTCCGTCAACCGTGCGATATGCTCAGGTGCAATACCAATACCGTTGTCTTCGACGGCAAATCGGCAACCTTCTGACGTTTTTGTCCAGCTAATGGCGATATTACCGCCCTTGGGCGTGTATTTGATGGCATTAATCACCAGATTAGAAAGCGCGCTATTTAGATACATCTCTGAGCCATACAGTCCGTCATAAGTGTCTATCTGCAAGTGAATGGTATGCCCATATTCTTGATTGTACGCTTGCGCATCATCATAAACATGGGTCAGCAGCTTGGTCATATCAATATAGCTGAGCTCATGGGTTTCTTCGATTTCGATGCGAGATAACAGCAATAAGTCATTCACAATTCTATTCATACGCGCAGTCTGTTGGCTCATCAGCTCAAACCCGCGCTTCCAATGCGGCGGCATATCTGGCTGATCCGAAAAATTTTCTAGATAGCCCATCATGACGGTCAACGGTGTGCGTAACTCATGCGAGACATTCGCCACAAAATCGCGGCGCATCTCCTCCAAATGATGCAAGCGCGTCACATCATAAATAATGAGCAACTTCTCGTCGCCAAAAGGTGTGAGCTCACACTTTAGATAACGCTTGGGCGCGCGCCACGAGACAATGTGCACACCATCCTGAGCACCATCGTTAGGGTTGGTCGTCGCCTGATAATACTGACGAAATTCAGGCGCACTGATAAAGTCAAAAATGCACTTACCTTTATCTGATAATTGTAACAACATTAAATCTTCGGCGGCCTGATTCCACCATTCGAGCCCATCATCGTCATTGAGCAAAACCACCGCATCACGCAATGCGCGTAGTGCGCTTCTAATTTTTTTGAGTTGATCCGTTGTATTTTGCTGAGTTGCTAGCAGTGATTTATTTTGTTGGTCGCCTTGAGCCGATATTAGGGTGTTCATCCATCATCCTTATCACTATTCGCCGTTTTTCACTGTGCTGCGATTAACATGCTGCTTTTATAGCGAATAAAAACCGTCCGTTAAATTGGTTCAATAAAGCTAGAAAATCGATAGCCTGTCCCACGCACCGTCTGTATCAACGTATCACATTGATGCGGTCGTAATAATGTCCGCAAACGTTTGATATGCACATCAATGGTTCTATCTTCGATATATACATTACCGCCCCATACTTGGTCTAGCAGCTGCGTCCGCGTATAGGCACGCTCTGGATGACTCATAAAAAATGCCAATAATCGATATTCCGTAGGCCCGACATCAACCACTTTACCAGCCGCTGTCACTCGCTGACTTTTGGGATCAAGGCTCAAATTGCCGATTTCGATAGGTTTATCACTATTGAGCGCGTTACTACGCCGCAATACTGCTTTGATTCTGGATATCAACTCACGTGTCGAAAAAGGCTTGGTCATATAATCATCAGCACCAGCATCAAGGCCATGCACCTTGCTGTCCTCTTCACTTTTAGCTGTCAACATAATGACTGGTATCTCAGCGAGTAGCTCATCGTTTTTGAGCAATCGGCAAAAATCAATGCCACTTTTATCACCGGGTAGCATCCAATCTAGCAAAATCAGCGCAGGGCGGTGATCGACCACTTGTTGGTGCGCCTCAGATACATCCGCTGCCTGCAGACTATCAAATCCCGCCATCTCTAGCGTCATGACGATCATTTCACGAATCGCAGGTTCATCTTCAACAATCAAAATTTGCTCATTATACATACGGCATTCTCAGTGTTAGAGGACAACATTTAGCTGACAAAAAAGGCGATAAATGCTCGCCTGCTGCTCCCTATTAAACGGGGTAATTATGACAGTTTAATGACATTCAACTTTTAAGCGCTTCATAGATCTCGTGACGGCTAATGCTTAGTTTACTCAATTCACTTCTAACAAGAAATTCAATGGCCCGTCATTGACGCTCGACACTTGCATATTAGCGCCAAACTGACCCGTTGCCACGTTTGGATGTTGCGTGTTGGCATAGGCGACCAATTGCGCAAACAACGCTTGCGCCGCATCAGGTGCCATCGCACCACCAAAGTCAGGGCGACGACCCTTGTCTGTTTTTGCCATTAGCGTAAACTGTGATACCAATAACAGTCCGCCACCAACTTGCTGGACATTTTTATCCAGTTTGCCGTACTTGGCAGGATCATCATCATTGTCAAAAATACGATAGGTGAGGATTTTATCCACCATTCGCTGTGCGCTTGTTAGGTCGTCATCAGGCCCTAAACCAATATAAGCCAATATGCCTTGCTCAATCGTACCAACACACTGCGCATCGACGGTAACACTAGCATGGCGTACGCGCTGTATAAGTGCTTTCATTTACGGATTCCTTACCAATTATGCCCATACAATAATACGCCGTCCATGATAAAATACGGCCATTCTCTTGCTTATTAATTATTACATCACACCCTATTTTGGTAGCCTCATTATGAATGTATTCACTACTTTACAACAGCTTGTCCCGCAGCAGCAACTGAGTAAAGTTGCTGGGCGTCTAGCCGCTAGCCGCCATCCTTATGTTAAACGCACGTTTATCCGTAGCTTTGCTAAAGCCTACAACGTCAGCTTAGACGAGTATGAGCGCCAAAGTCTCAACGCCTATGAGAGCTTTAATGACTTTTTTACCCGTGAGCTAAAAGAAGACGCGCGCCCTATCGACATGACGCCTCATGGTATCGTCAGTCCTGCCGATGGTATTATCTCGCAGTTGGGTCAAATTGACGACCATAAATTGCTCCAAGCAAAAGGTCGCTATTATGACGTTGGTCAACTTCTTGCTGACAGTGAAGATGGGCGCTATTTTGCGGATGGCAGTTTTGCAACGGTTTATCTTGCGCCCAGTAACTATCACCGTGTACATATGCCCTTCGCCGGCACTCTGACCAAAACCCGTTATGTACCGGGTACGCTGTTTTCGGTCAACAATACTACGGCGGCGAACGTGCCAGACTTATTTGCGCGTAATGAACGCTTGGTTTGTCTGTTTGATACAGTATATGGTAAAGCAGCGGTGGTGATGGTTGGGGCGATGATTGTCGCTGGTATCGAAACGGTGGCAACTGGTAAAATTTCCCGCACTGATGATATTCAAGAAGCTGAGCACAATATGAGCTTTGAAAAAGGCGATGAGCTGGGTCGTTTTTATTTAGGCTCAACCGCAATTGTCATTCTACCAAAAGGCGCAAAAGCAGATTGGCAAGACAGTATGAAAGCCGATAGTGTGGTGAAAATGGGACAGCTATTGGGTGTCGCTAACACTCCATAGGCAAGCGATTTAACGACTCAAAAAAGCTCAGTTCAGCATCCTAATCTATGTTGAACTGAGCTTTTTATTGTGGGTAATTATCTTATCGCAACATACTAGCTTAATAATGAAAGTAGTTAATAAAAAAAGTAGTTAATAACGAAAGTGTTTGAGAATAGGATAAGTAAATAAGATGTTTTCTTCTTGCGTACCGCGTCCGATATTGTGAATAATCAGCGGTGTACCATCCGCAGCGACTTTATCGGAGACGATACCTGTATGCGGCAAATTGCCATTCGGTAATCGCCACGTCACCACATCCCCTGCTTGAAAACTGGCTTTATCAGTCGTCGATAATGTCTTTGCGTGACGCGCAAAAAACACTTCAAGATTGGGCACTCGGCGATGATCGATATTCTTATCGGTTGATTTGAGCCCCCAAGTCTTTGGATAAGCCGACCAATTTGACTTCATATCATGGTTGACTAATTGCTGTAGATCTATATTTTGCAAGCGATAAGCACGGACGATAACATCGGTACAGACGCCAGTTTCTATCGGTACATCGCCACGCGGAAAATCCAACTTGCGGTAAGCAGGATCATAGCTGGTGGTAATGCCTATTTGTTTTTTGGCATCGTGCGCCAGTTTATCACCATTACTAATAGGTGCGGCAGCCTGAGTTAGTTGCGCCAAAGTTAATAGGCTAACAAAGACGAGCGATTTAGCAAAAACCTTATAAGTGCCAGTAATCCTCATTTAACAATCTCTCTATATAATGTACTTAATCGCTCATTTAGCTAATTCTAAATACTTTAATATTTAAAGAATACAAATATTTGCAAACATGTAAACGGCAAAATGATGGCTCTATTTAAGCATCAACCAACCATCCTTGCTGGGTCGCATAGTCGATATTTTTTGATAGCCAATCATGAATGGGAGGAAAGCTGTCTTTGATAAAAGCAAGTGCCGCAGTCACTTGCGAGCACGTGACGTTAGCATCAATCCAGGTTTTTCCATTGGTATTTACATTCAATAAAAAAGGCAATAAGCGATCAACCACTCTGAGCAGCTGACTTTCATTGCTGCTACCCGTCTCCTGCTCTTCCCAAATCTCATTTAAATCCATGATGCCATTGCCACGCTCAGCTTGCAATCGAGCAATGCCCGCACGTTCTTCAATGTGCGCCTCGCTACGACTGTTTGCGAATAAAAACGTATCGCCTGCGTCAATCTCACCCAAGTCATGTACCAATGCCAACTTGAGTAGTTTTTCATGATTGACATCTAGCTCAAACTGTTCAGCGATAGACCAGCACGCCATCGCTAAATGCCATGAATGTTCGGCAGAGTTTTCTTTGCGTGTGGTATGCGTCACATAGCTACGACGATTGATACGTTTAAGCGCATCAAGCTCTAATAAGAAATGAGTGACATGATCTATATCAATGTTTGAGGCAAGCGTTGGATTGGTTAATAAAAGGGATTTAGTTGATGGCATAAATTTTCTCTTAATTTTTCTACAAATATATAGCGCTTCATTTTACCTTTACGCATAAGCAAGTATTATACATTTTATGAGCGCTATAAAAGAGCATGCCAACCTATAGCGAATTAGCACTACTATAAAAAATAGCGCTTATGTGAGTAAGCGCTATCGATTCTATCTTGAATAAAAGAACTATTTAATCAAGTTGCTGATGGTTTTAAAAGCAGGGTCTTGACTGCTTCGGCATAACTCAAACAGAATGGTTTCAACCGTGGTAATCACGCCACCAGCACGGCGAATACGGCGAATTGCTTGCTTTTTATCATATGGGAAGCGTGAGCCGACCGCATCACCAATGATGACGGGCTGCATACCATTATCTAGCAAATCAAGCGCTGTTTGTAGTACACAGACATGTGTCTCTACGCCAAATAGCAAAACAATACTTCGATTTTGCTGCGCTAAATAATGCCATGAATCATCATTATCACAAGCGCTAAAAGTGACCTTTTCAAAGCTTTTGGCGTTATCGCCTTCTAATACCTCGCGTATTTCAGGTAGCGTATCGCCAAGCCCTTTTTTATACTGTTCATTGAGCATGATAGGGATATTCAGTGCTTGTAGACCTTTAATAAGCGTCACTGTTTTTTTGACGATGTTTTCATGGTCATAAATATGCGGTGTTAAGCGTTCTTGAACATCGATTATCATCGCTTGGGTATTTTCGCGAGCGATTCGATAGGTACGATCGGTAATCATAGTAGACATGGCACACTCCTTGTACGGCTGACTTTATTGTTAAAGGCTATGTTAATTTTATCATTGATATTGTCTTTATTAGCCTTACTCTTATTTAGTCATAGTTTACTGAGGGCGTCAATGGAGATAGTCTCTAATAATGATTAATAACAATTCATCACGTTTGATTCATACTGCTTGATATAGTTTCTTAATGAAGAATAGCCAATAACTATATATTATGACGCCTAGCATTACGTAATAAAGACTGTTTTTGAGTCATGACTATGACCACACCGAAAACAATACCAAAACACAAGGTTAAAAGATAATACACCATATAAATGAGCGTGTTTATAAATGCAAAGAACATGCTGGTTAAAGTAATGATTAATATCGCAGCGATAGTACCGCCGAATAGCTCTCGATATTTTTTATTAAAAATCTTAAAGGCCACCAACGGTATCGCGATACCAAACAAGCCAAATGTAGCACCCCAAACACCTGCCATGTCCATATCAAAATATAGCACCCCTAAAACATTAGAGAAAATACCACATATAAAAAAGGCCATCGTAAAACGTATAGGACCCAATACTTTTTCCAAAATATAACCTGTCGCAAAAAGCATCCCCAGACTCATTACTAAATGCATAATCCCTGCGTGTACAAAAAGCGATGTCACTACTCGCCAATACTTACCAGCTTGCATCGCGTCCATCGTCAACCCACCCACAATATTTACCTGTCTAGATAAAGGGTCAATGATATCCATACCCATGAATACGGTCAGTATAAATGTACCTATACAGGTCAGTATTAACACCAACGTCGCAGGTCGCTCTTTATTACTTCTAAACCAAACTACTAGGCTCTTTGATACATCACTTACTGGTGCTCGTTTTTTTACAGGCTTTTGTTTTTGTATATGTTTTCGCTTTTGTATATGTTTTTGCGTACCTTTCTTTTCTTGACTATCAAACTCTGCTGCAAGAACGAGCAACAAGCACAGCACCATACCAATAAAAAACGAACCAAATCCCCAAACAAAATCACGATCTAAGCTATCAGCAAGTAATCCTGTTTCTGGCTTCAATATCAAGGGTGGCAAATTAGATTGCCTATTAGCCGTAGAAATCGTGTGTAAGTAAGCATTTCTGCTATTTGATGATTTAAGTTTCTTAAAGTAGCTGATATTAGAGAGGTCTTTGGCTGCGTACTTATGGCGCGAGTCGTTAATAAACGCTGAATATTGACTGTCTTTAATACTTTGGTCTGCACGATTATCGTATTTCGTGTGGTAGCTAGAACCTAGCCAAATATTCTCAGCGGCTATAAATGGCGTCGCAATGTAATAATCAATATGCAATGTTGAGTCAAAATTTCGTCCACTGATTACTTGTGTTTCTATATAAGAAACGCTCTCTAATTTGAGTGGCTCAAAATCATTTACTCTGAAATACTTTTGCTTTGGATAATGACGAATATCATTCAAGCTATTTACTTCAATAACTTCGTAGGCAGCCTTGGACAAATAGTTTTGGCTGAGAACGAGCGGTATCACTAATGCTAAAACCATCGTTATAAAAAAGTAGCCTGAACTACTACGCTTAACCCACTTTAAAGTCAGAAGCTCATACCTCGGCCACATCCAAATACTAACGACTAAAACAGATAACAGAAAAGGAATACCAAAATCCCAATAGCCTTCCTTTAAAGGTAGAATATCTAGATAAATATCTAGCAACCAACGTAAAGCACCGAAAAGTAGAATAGTCAGGATACTAAGACTTAAATATGGCAAGAATACTTGCTTTAGTTTTAGTTTGATCGATTCTTTAGCGCTTAGGCTTTGTATTCGCTTCTGTTCATCCCTTTTGCTTACTCTTTTTTTGTTTCTGCTTCTATTTTTATCCTTATACCTATACTGGCTTTGCTTGTTATTATCATCCATGCACTATCACCATTCATTTATAGTAAACCAAATTCTAATTTTGATAGCCTTTTTTACTCAACCAATAATGGTATGCTGGGGTTTAGCATAATTACTTATATTATTTTACTGTAGGCACAAAAAAGCGCCTCCAACATTAAGTGAGAGACGCTCATTTTACAAGACATTAGTACAAATTTAATCGACAAATATCAGCTTTATTAATATTTACTGCTATTTGGAGATTAGATAAAAATTAAACACGCTCAATAATCGTCGCGATACCTTGACCAAGACCGATACACATCGTCGCAAGCCCAATTTCAGTATCCGACTGCTCCATGGCGTTTAGCAATGTTACCGTGATACGAGCACCAGAACAACCCAGTGGATGTCCTAATGCAATCGCGCCACCATTAATGTTGACGATGTCTTGCTTGTCCGTCAAGTTTAAGGCTTTTAGTACTGATAAGCCCTGGGCTGCAAATGCTTCGTTTAGCTCGATTGTTTGCATATCATCGATGCTCATGCCAGCACGCTTAAGGGCTTTTTGCGTTGCAGGTACTGGACCGTAGCCCATGATAGCCGCATCACAACCAGCAACAGCCATGCTACGAATACGAGCACGTGGCTTAAGACCTAATTCTTTGGCTTTTTGCACGCTCATGATTAGCATTGCTGAGGCACCATCAGATAGTGCAGATGAGGTAGCAGCAGTCACTGTGCCACCTACTGGATCAAAGGCTGGACGTAGCTTTTGCATTTGCTCCATCGTCGCATCAGGACGAATCACTTCATCGACAGTACATAGTTGCAGGCGACCCGCTTCGTCATGACCTTCGATACCGATGATTTCATTATCAAAACGACCTTCGGTGGTCGCAGCCCATGCACGGCGATGCGACTCAAGACCAAAGGCATCTTGCTCTTCACGGGTGATATTATTCATGCGACCAAGCATTTCAGCGGTCAAGCCCATCATGTTTGAGGCTTTAGCATAATGCTTTGACGCTTCAGGGTTAAGATCAACGCCATGCATCATGCCGACGTGACCCATATGCTCAACACCACCGATGATGAATACATCACCTTGACCGGTCATGATTTGGGCAGCAGCAGTATGTAGCGCCTGCATAGAAGAGCCACATAGACGGTTAACGGTTTGACCGCCAGCAGTCTTTGGAATACCCGCCAGCAGACCGATGTTACGACCGATGTTCAAGCCTTGCTCTAGGGTCTGATTGACACAGCCCCAAATGATGTCTTCGACGTCACATGGGTCAAAGTCATTACGCTCAACCAATGCACGAACCAATTCAGCAGACATGCTATCAGCGCGGACATGACGGAACATACCGTTTTTGGTTTTACCCATCGCTGAGCGTACGCCATCTACGATGACCACGTCTTTTGGACTTAAAATTGTCATACTATCTTCCTTTTCAATTTTTATTGTCAGTGGCAGTACCACAATGCTCGCTTATCTAATTTAGAAAATTAAGATCATTGATAATAAATAAATCACCAGTAATCTTATCGAGCTTGTGTACTGCACTTCATCCTAGTAATGACTGCCCATTACGCGGTGGCGTAAAAGGTCTCGCCTGCTGCTGCCATATCGCGAATTTTTTGCGGGGCTTCATAAGCTTTGCCAAGGTATGCGTATTTTTCACACAGTGCCAAGTAGTTATCTAGACCCATTTGGTCGATATAACGGCAAGGTCCACCGCGGAATGGCGGGAAACCAACGCCCATAATCATCGCCATATCCGCTTCTGACGGCGTGCTGACGATGTTGTCTTCTAGGCAACGTACAGTCTCATTACAGAAAGCCAGCATGGTGCGGTCAATAATCGCTTGATCTTCAAACGTTTGCTTGTCGCTATCTGTGGTGGTTTTTAATAGCTCATAGGTGGCTTCATCAGCAACTTTCTTTGGCTTGCCGCGTTTGTCCATTTCATACTTGTAGAAACCAACGCCGTTTTTCTGACCTAAGCGTTTGTTTTCATATAAAAGCTCAATCGCACCTTTATAATCAGGCTTCATGCGGTCAGGGAAACCTTCTGCCATGACTTCTGCGCCATGTACGCCCGTATCTAAACCAACCACGTCGATTAGATAAGCAGGACCCATTGGCCAGCCGAATTTTTCCATGACTTTATCGACATGAGCAAAGTCAGCACCTTGCTTAAGGAGCAAATCAAATGCACCAAAGTATGGGAACAATACGCGGTTCACTAAGAAACCTGGGCAATCGTTAACCACAACAGGTACTTTACCCATTTTAGAGGCTAGTGCAACGGTGGTTGCAATCGCTTCTTCAGATGATTTCTCACCACGGATAACTTCAACCAATGGCATACGGTGTACTGGGTTAAAGAAATGCATACCAACGAAGTTTTCTGGACGCTCAAGTGCTTCAGCCAAGAATGTAATAGAGATGGTCGAGGTGTTTGACGCTAGGATACAATCATCTTTTACTAAGCCTTCCACTTCTTTTAGTACCGCACGCTTCACGTTTGGATTTTCTACGACCGCTTCGATAACGATATCAGTCTCAGCAAAATCGCCATAATTCAAAGTAGGGCGGATACGGCTTAAGGTTTCACCCATTTTTGCTGGGGTCATTTTGCCGCGATCGACCATTTTACCCAGTAACTTGCTGGCTTCGCCCATACCAAGGTCTAATTGCTCAGACTTGATGTCTTTCATGATGATTGGCAAGCCTTTGCTGGCTGCCTGATAAGCGATACCACCGCCCATGATACCAGCGCCAAGTACGGCCGCTTCATTGATTTCATGTGCTTTTTTGCTATGCTGCTTGGCTAACTTCTTAACCAACTGATCGCTTAAGAACAAACCAACCAAGCTTTCTGCTTGTGGGGTTTTCGCCGCTTTTGCAAAACCTGCGGCTTCTACTTCAATCGCTTTATCACGTGGTAAGTTAACGTGTTTTTCCATCGCAGCGATAGCAAGTGCTGGCGCAGGATATTGCTTCGGATTGGCTTTAGCAAAGATCATACCTTTAGCGCTGTTAAATGCCATCGCTTGCTCAAGCTGATTTAATTTAACTGGATTCAGCTTCTCTTCACGCTTCGCTTTCCAATCAAGCTCACCTGAGATACATTTTTTGACCAAATCAATGGCCGCATCTTGCAAGTCATCAGCAGCAACGGTCGCATCAACCAAGCCTAGTTTTAGGGCATCAAGTGGTTTTTTTGGTGTACCAGTCGCAATCAGCTCAAGCGCATTATCGATACCAATCACACGCGTAGTACGAACCGTACCACCAAAACCTGGGAAGATACCCAGTTGGGTTTCTGGTAGACCGATGATGGCTTTGTCGCTCATGACGCGATATTCACAAACCAAGGTCATCTCACAACCACCGCCAAGTGCCGCGCCATTGATGGCCGCTACTTTCGGAAACGGCAGATCTTCAAAGCGGTTAAAGGCGTCATTGATACCTACGACCCAATCTTTAATCTCGCTTTCTGGCTTTTTAAAAGAGCCAACGAATTCTGTGATATCAGCACCAGCGATAAAAACGCCTTTGCCTGAGGTCACGATTAAACCTTTGACGTCGTCGGCTTTTTCTAAAGCAGTAACCGCTTCACCAAATTGCTTATTGGTTTCAGCATCAAACTTATTCACGCTCTCATTTTCGGCGTTGTACTGCATATTGGCGATGCCATCCTCTAGCATTGTCACCGTGATGCGATTTCCTTGGTATACCATTTGGAACTCCTTGCTATATAACGAAAGCTACGTTTTAAAATTAAAAGTTTTAAAATTAAAGGTCATAGCCAGTTATTGTTAGAAAAACGAGTAATAACACTGCCAATATACTGTGTTATAAAGTCAGTATAGAGTAAGCAGTGAAGATGTCTTTATTATCCAGCGCTCATGGTTATATATTCATTTTTTATGCTTAATATTACCGCGTTAGCACAAGTGAATATGGCGCTTCATTTATATATATTGTGACCAGTACTGATATTGAACATACTAACATTAAAAATATGGACTGAGAGTTGAGCAAATTTTCCGCTGAAATAAGCACGCAAACCTTCTGCCCTAAATCATCAGATCATTTTTACGCCAATTAGTGTAGGGGATTATGCCCCTAACTGTCACAAGCTAATACCATACTCACAAGTCACTCTTAAATCAGCAGCAGCCCTTTACCTGACTAGTAATGTGCTTTAAGTGACGGTTTGTATACTGAAATTGTATACTAAAAATTCGTCTTTTAAAGATTATAATGACAGATGCTTATCGTCGCACGCCGTCACACGCTTAACTTGATTCTTTATCAAAACATATCCACTGACTAAGTTAAATCACCAATACGTAACGAGGGCTTGTTGCATTATTTCGGTGTGCTTAATCGAATTTTTAACAGTAAGCTGCAAAAATATGGCATTGATGATGCTCAGCCCATAAGCTATATAATCTATCATGCTACACTAGCGATATTTTTATTATTCACCTGATAAATGGTTGGGTTATGACTGTTTCTTCTACGCCAAGCTTTATACCTGAAAGCCTTATACCTGAAAGCCTTATGCCTTCAAGACTTGTATCTTTTACTAGCTTTAATAACAACACCGAGCAATTTCATAGCGCCGTGCGCGCGCAACTTGCACAAGATATCGACGTGCTGTTTGCTTATGCTGAGCTGCCAAGCCCGCTGCTTGATGCCTGTCGTTATGTGATGACCGGTCAAGGTAAATTGGTGCGTCCACTATTGGTCGCCAGCGCCTTTGATAGTGTCCATCATAGCAATGCTAATGACAATGAAAATACAGATAAAAGCACTGACAATAAAAACAGCATGGCTAACGCTGATGGTTTGGAAGCTCTGTTAGAAAACGACTCCGATTATGATATGGCGCGCCGTGCGGCATTGGCGGTGGAGCTGCTGCATACCTATTCGTTGGTACATGATGACTTGCCCTGTATGGACGATGATGACTTGCGCCGTGGTCAGCCAACGGCTCATATCGTCTTTGAAGAATCGACCGCCCTACTCGCTGGCGACGTGCTACAGACGCTCGCCTTTGAAGTATTGACCGCAGAGCTGCCCACTTTTGCACCCTTTGATTCAGCCATTTCAAGCCAGCTTATCGCAATATTTGCACCACGTGCACGGCGTATGGTTTCTGGTCAAATGCTTGACTTGAACGCTGAGGCTAGTGCTAATATTTCACAAAGCGATCTAGAAGCTATCCACCGTGATAAAACAGGCGCATTGATTGAAGCCGCTATGCTTATGGGCGGCATCTGTGCTGGTGCGACCGCTCCGCAGCGTATGGCATTACAAGAGTGCGCCCAGCATATTGGTCTCGCCTTTCAAGTACAAGACGATATCTTAGATGTGACGACTAGCACCGATACCCTTGGCAAACCTGCTGGCAGCGATGAAAAATTAGACAAATCTACCTATGTGAAATTGATGGGTGTCGAAGACGCGACCAGCTATGCGCAATCGCTATTTAATGATGGACGTGCAGCCATCATTCGTGAACTGAGTCGTCATGAATCAAGCGGTAGCGAGCTTGGCAATGACGCAAACAACGATGCTTTACTGGCATTAATAGAATGGCTATGGGCACGTAAAAAATAGTCACAAATTTAATTATCAAAGAACGGTAAGGAGTGGTCAACATGGACAGTAACCCTACCCCGCGTATTTATCTTGGCACTGGTGGCTATAGCGATACCGATCTACTCGGTACGCTGTATCCAACGGGCACAAAGAAAACGGACTTCTTACGCGAATACGCCAAACAATATGGCGCGGTCGAGATTAATAGCACTTTCTACGCGCCTATCGGGCAAAAAGCCTTTGCTGGGATGGTCGATAAAGCCTATGTGCAAGCAGACAGTGAGTTGAAGTTCGCCGTCAAGCTGCATCAAGACTTTACTCATGCGCGTAAGGGCACTGCCGAACATGCGCAAGCGTTTTTAAATGCCCTATCCCCGCTTATCGAAGCCAATGCTCTAGCGCCTTTACTATTACAATTTCCCCATGGCTTTGACCGTACTCGTGAGCATCGTCTATATCTTGCCAATCTCGTCAGCTGGTTTCAAGATTATCCATTAGCGGTTGAGTTTCGTCATAACGGTTGGCATACCCCGCAAGTGGTCGATAGCTTTATCAAACAAGGTTTGATTTGGTGCAGCGTCGATTATCCTAAGGTGAATGGCCTACCACCGTCACGATTGATATTTACTGAGCGAACTGGCTATCTACGGATGCATGGTAATAATTTGAACTGGTGGGATGCGATGAGCGCTGCTGACCGTCATGATTATCGCTATAGCGAGGCTGAAATGAATGATTGGGCACAAGCGATTGCCAATCAGCGTCAGCATTTTGATACGCTTTATATATTCTTCCAAAACACCGTTAATGCGCATGCGTATTATAATATTGCGATGCTTAGAGAGGCATTGGGTAAGTTTGGGTTTGAAGTGTTTTAGAGTATAGTTAGCGAACCATACTCTACTCTTAAATATTTAGTACGAACTAAATACATTTTATTTCAAATTCTTTAATAATATGACATTCCCATCTTGATTACTCAACTATAGTACATATATATAAGTGGATTAGATTAAGAATATATATAATTAATAAGAAGTGCATAAACATATAAACAAAACTGTTATTTTTAGAGGAGTACTTATTAAATGATGCTAATGGATATATCATTCTCATGTGAATGCGGCGAACAGATAGAAGAAACAGTTTACGTTCCAATGCCTAACTTTGCAGCTGAAAAAAATAAAGATAGTGGCAGTGAACATTACGAAGAAATTTGTTGTGAAGTATGTGACAAAGAACATGAAATATGTGTAGTAAATACTTTCTATGCAGCAGATTGTTATCTAACCAATGAAAATACTAATATAAGTTATGGAATGCCTTATTTTCCTGAGTCAGATTATGATAATGAAGAACTTGAGTGGATAATTGAAAGTGAAACTCAACTTGATATTTTTCAAAAGCAAATAATGAGTGTTGAAAAGCTATTAGCGGTAGACGTAGATGAAGAAGCTCATTTCAGTTTATTAGTTATGCTATACGGTCATGTAGTTGCCGCAATAGAGGCATATCTTTCTTCGACTTTTATACAGAAAATAACTAACTCTGAAGAGTTGACTAGAAAGCTTGTTGAGACCGACCCTACATTTTCAAACATGAAATTTACTTTGAGAGAAATTTATGAGAAGCAAGAAAAATTAAAAATAACTGTTGCAACATATTTAAAAAGCTTAATATTTCATAATATTAGTAAAATAAAACCCATGTATAAAGACGTGTTAGATTGCGAATTTGGAGATATTGGATGGTTGTTTCAAGCAGTCGAAATAAGACATCATTGTGTACATCGAGCAGGTTTTGATAAAGAAGGGGCTAAGATTGAATTATCAATAGATATATTAAAAAATCTAGTTACTAAAGCAACAAGTTTGACTTCTCTAATTGAAAATACAGTAAATCCTACTCCTACTCTTGACCCTGCTATTTTTGATGTAAATAACCCTCCTTATTAAGATAAAAAACCTAGACCAAAAAAAGGACGCCTCTCAGCGTCCTTTTTTCTACTTATAAAGTAAATCAAAACCTTAAGTCTTAAAGATTACTCTTCAACACCAGCATCTTGACCTTTATATTTTGCGTTTGCGTAGTCCCAGTTCACTAGCTTGTCTAGGAACGTGTCGACATAATCAGGACGACGGTTACGATAATCGATGTAGTAAGCATGTTCCCAAACGTCACAGGTCAATACCGCTACTTGGTCGTGTGCCAATGGCGTATCAGCGTTAGCTGTTTTAGCGATTGATAGTTTGCCACCGACTTTATCAGCCACTAGCCATGCCCAACCTGAACCAAACTGAGTCAATGCTGCGTTTTTGAACTCTTCACGGAACTTGTCATAGCTACCGAAATCTTCTTCGATTTTGCCTTTCAAATCACCAGTAGGTTCGCCGCCGCCGTTAGTTGGCGTCATGCAGTTCCAGTAGAACGTGTGGTTCCATACTTGGGCTGCTTGGTTAAACATACCTTGCTTACTGTCATCTTTAGCAGTCGCTACGATGATTTCTGGCAATGTTTTGTCTTCCAGACCAGAACCTGGTAGCAATTCGTTGAGCTTAGTCACGTAGGCATTATGATGCTTGTCATGATGATACTCTAGCGTCTCGGCACTGATATGTGGCTCTAGTGCATCTTTTGCGTATGGTAGCTCTGGTAAAGTAATGTTTGACATAGTTATTTTATCCTTGCTGTTTTTAGCCGTCATTTTATAAAAACTCATTATAGAAACTGAATTTTACGCTATTTTTACATGATAAAAAACACTATAAAATGGCGGACTAAATTGGCTGAGTTTATTGTTTGAAATGAATATTATTGCTTAATACCGTTTATTGTTTAACACAGTATCACGTATTATTATGAATCCAAAATTAACTTACTTTTGTTACAGTTTGCTCAAAAGCCAAGTGCTTGACTTCATAAGCATTTATTAACTTAATATTCACAAGCCATAAGATATCATTCACGTTAGCTTGGCGGCTATTATAGCAACAGTGGCGACAAATATCAGTTACCAAATGTTATGGATAACACTGTTAGTATAGCCTTTGGTTGTCTATAGAATAAGCGCAGAATGCCATGCCAATCGTGCTAGGCACTTAGCTGACTGATAGACTGATGAAATTGGCATTAAGAGACAGCTATAATTTAAAAACTGACCATACTTTCAATAATGATACTTTCACTAACCATATTCTTAATAATGACATAACGGAATAACCCTATGAGCACCACGAATACCTCACGATCCTCTACCCAATCGACCCCTGATAATCAATGGGTGCTCGCCAGTAATAATAAAGGCAAACTGGCTGAGTTTAAAAGGCTGTTTGCCGAGGCAGATTTGGATGTGACGATCATCCCGCAAGGTCAGCTCAATATTGACGACGCCATCGAAGACGGGCTAAGCTTCGTTGAAAACGCTATTATCAAAGCGCGACATGCCAGCCGTATCAGCGGACTGCCTGCGATTGCTGACGACTCAGGACTGTGTGTGCCTGTATTAGGTAACGCACCGGGCATCTATTCTGCTCGCTATGCTGGTGAGCATGGTAACGATGGTAAAAACAACATCAAGCTCATCGCTGACTTGCAGCCTATCCGTGATGCGCAAGCTAACAAACCTATTAAAGGGTTATTTGTTTGCGTACTGGCGATGGTTCGTCATGCTGATGATCCGCTACCGATTATCGCGCAAGGTCTATGGCAGGGTGAGATTTTAGAGACAACGCATGGTGACGGCGGTTTTGGTTATGATCCGCTGTTTTGGTTGCCAGAGTTGCAAGCTAGCGCCGCGAGCTTAAGTGCTGCTGATAAAAACCGCATCAGTCATCGTGGTCAGGCGATTCAGCAATTATTGGCGCAGTTGCCGTTGTAGATAACCTTAAGATAACCTTAAAACCTATAGTCGATTCAATTTATTCCTTTAGCTATTAACGCTGATACAAGAAAGTCGAGCACAGAGATACAAATCGTACTTTAAGCGAGATTGACGATGTAGCAGATTCAAAGTGAATGGACGATAAAGAGATAATTTTTACTTTAATAAACAGATAGATTATACTGTTCTACTTTTAAAATTTTGTTGAAAGCCGTTATTTGTCTGTATAATTCACCAAAAAGCGTTATTATGCGGTGCATTAACGGTTTATGATTGATATCTGATAGCGCCTATCACTAAGATAACCGTTTCACATTTTAGTATCAGTCAGCGCCAGTGGTGACCAAAGGCGATTGCTCAAGGTACTGACTTTGACATTGCGCGCTATCGCTATCCCCTATTTATTCCAACGGCAACCCATGGTACACGCCCGTAATTTGAGGCACGGTTTGTCTATTACCATTTAACCCTAAGTACTATTTAATCAAACGTACTATTTAATCCTAAAGGTGTAATTAACATGGCTACAGATTTACAAGTCACAACCAACAAGCTATCTAATAAAGAAACCCAATTGACAGTTAAAGTACCTGTCGAAAAAATTCAAAACAAAGTCGAAGGTCGTATTCGCCAAGTTGCGAAAACTGCCAAGATTGACGGTTTCCGTAAAGGTAACGTCCCTATGTCACATATCCGTTCACAGTACGGTGCTGGCATTCAACAAGAAGTTATCAACGATGTGATCCGTGATACCGTTTTTGAAGCGATCAAATCTGAAGACATCCGCGCAGTTGGCATGCCTAACATCGACGACGTAAAACTTGAAGATGATTTCTTGGTTTATCAAGCCACTGTTGAAATCTTCCCAGAAGTAGACGTGCAAGGTATCAATGAGATCGAAGTTGAGCGTCACACTGCTAAAGTAAGCGAAGAAGACGTCGATACTATGATCGAAAACCTTCAAAAGCAACGTGAAGAATTCGTTGAGAAAAAAGGTAAAGCGGACAAAGGCAATCAAGTAACTTTTGATTTTGAAGGCTCTATCGATGGCGAAAAATTCGAAGGCGGTTCTGCTGAAGACTTCAAACTGGTTATCGGTAGCAACCAGATGATTCCTGGTTTTGAAGCGGGTATCAAAGGCATGAAAGCTGGCGAAGAGAAAGTTATCGACGTGACTTTCCCAGAAGACTACCAAGCTGAAAACTTAGCGGGTAAAGAAGCTCAGTTCAAAATCAATGTAAAATTGGTTGAAAAATCTAAGCTACCAGAAATCAACGAAGAGTTCCTTGAGCTATTCGGCGTGAAAGAAGGCGGCATTGAGAAGTTAAAAGAAGACGTTCGCAAAAACATGGAACGCGAAATCAAAAACGCTGCGCGTAGCCAAGTTAAGCAAGCGACTTTTGACGCATTGCTAGAAAAGAACGAGTTTGATGTACCAAATGCTATGCTAGAGCAAGAAATCGAGCGTCAGCGCAACATGATGATGCAACGTTTTTCTCAGCAGTTCGGTGCCAATGCTGATAGCTTCGATAAAGACATGCTACCAAACGAGCTATTTGAAGAGCAAGCGCTACGTGCTGCCCGTCTTGGCATCATCGTTGCTCGCGTTATCGATACCAAAGGCTTAGAAGTCGATCAAGAACGCGTTGAAACCTTCATCAAAGAAGCCGCTGAAAACTATGAAGATCCAAGCGAAGTAATCGAGTATTACACCAATGACAAGCAGCAGCGCGCGAACATTGAGTCTGTGGTACTAGAAGACCAAGTAGTTGATTATTTAATCGAGCAAGGCAAAGTAACTGACAAAGAAGTTAGCTACCAAGACCTATTAGCTGCACAGCAACAACAGCAGCAAGGCATGTAATTTAGTGAGATAACTTAGCAATTTGCCATTGAATGGCAACTTGCTAATCTCAATCTAAACAGGCTCTAACATAATGCTCTAACGCAATGCTCTAACATATGTGTTAGGGCATTTTTATTGGGGATTTATATGCTATCTTTATGGACAGTTTATCACCAAGCCCCTTGATAAATGGTTACAGACGCCTTATTAATAGTGAGTCAATCATTTTATTAATAGCACTCATGTTATAAATAGAAAATTATTTTTCACATGAAAAAGTTACTATTGCCTCAATAAAAAAGTTACCATTAGCTCAATTATTTTTAGCGATATCTGGCGCTTATTATTTCAGCCAGCGAATATTATTAAAAAGCGGCAACATCTAACATGATGAGCAGCCATACAAGCGTAGCCGCTCGCTCGCTTCAATCCCTTTATTTTATGTACTTATAAACAGGACATCTTTATGACAGATTATGATCGCATCACTGCCAACCCACATTTTGATATGCTGATGAGTGCGCATAACGACGCACAAGGCATGCAATATACCCAAAGCGCCCCTCAAGCTGCGCATGCAGCATTAGTACCGATGGTCGTTGAACAATCCTCTCGCGGTGAACGCTCGTTTGATATTTTCTCGCGTCTATTGCGTGAGCGCGTTATCTTTTTGACCGGTCAAGTCGAAGACCATATGGCCAATCTGATTGTTGCACAGTTGCTATTTTTAGAAGCGGAAAACCCAGACAAAGACATTCATTTGTATATCAATTCACCAGGCGGCTCAGTGAGTGCAGGCTTGGCAATCTTTGATACCATGAACTTCATCAAACCTGAAGTATCGACCATCTGTATGGGCGGTGCTTATAGCATGGGCTCGTTCTTGCTCGCGGCTGGTCAAAAAGGCAAGCGTTACTCTCTTGCCAATGCTCGTGTCATGATTCATCAGCCTTCAGGCGGCGCGCAAGGTCAAGCAACCGATATCGAAATTAATGCGCGTGAAATTCTAAAAACGCGTGCCCGTTTAAATGAGATTTTGGCAGAACGTACTGGTCAACCATTAGAGAAAATCGAAAAAGACGTTGAGCGTGACTTTTGGTTAGATGCGAAAGAAGCCAAAGAATACGGTTTGGTCGATGAAGTATTAGAGCGCCGCCCTACTTCTTTATAATTACCGCATAAGAGCAAAAGCTTTGATGGGCATCAAAAGCCTGAGCGTTATACGTTTTGGCTTTGATGTAAAAAATCAAAATATTTGTCAGTTTTAAATTTTAGGAGCGCCTTTTATGGCAGAAGATAACACCCCGCATTGCTCGTTTTGCGGCAAAGCCAAAAGCGATGTACAGCAGCTGATTGCCGCTGACGATGCCAATATCTGTAATGAATGTATTGAGCTATGTACCGATTTAATCGCTGATAGCGCTGAAGATGGCGATGATGACAGCGATATTGATACGTCTTGGGTCAATAAAAAGCTACCAACGCCAAAAGAGCTGCGTGCCAAGCTTGACGAATACGTCATTGGACAAGACGCTGCTAAAAAAGCACTAGCAGTTGCCGTCTATAACCATTATAAGCGTCTAAAAGTTAGCCAAACCTTAGCCAATGACAGCAAGAAAGCGAAGATTGGCGCTGACGATGCCATGGTTGAATTGGCTAAGAGCAATATCTTGCTGATTGGCCCAACGGGTTCTGGTAAGACATTGCTGGCGCAAACCTTGGCGCGTCTACTGGATGTGCCTTTTGCGATGGCCGATGCGACGACCCTGACCGAAGCAGGTTATGTCGGTGAAGATGTCGAAAACATCGTGCAAAAACTTTTGCAAGCATCAGATTATGATGTCAGTAAAGCAGAGCAAGGCATCATCTATATAGATGAGATTGATAAAATCAGTAAGAAAGGCGACAACCCGTCTATCACGCGTGATGTGTCAGGCGAAGGCGTACAGCAAGCGTTGCTAAAGCTTATCGAAGGTACGGTTGCTGCCATTCCACCGCATGGTGGTCGCAAGCATCCTCAACAGGAGCTGATCCAAGTTGATACGAGTAACATCTTAATCATCGTCGGCGGGGCGTTTGCCGGTCTTGATGCGGTTATTCAGCAGCGTACCGAAAAAGGCGGTATCGGCTTTAATGCGGATGTCAGCTCAAAAGACGATAGCAAACGCAGCTCAGAATTACTGCAACAAGTAGAGCCTGAAGATTTGATTAAGTTTGGTCTTATTCCTGAATTAATCGGTCGTCTTCCTGTTCTTGCTGCGCTCACAGAGCTGGACGAAGAAGCATTAGTTCAGATATTAACGGAACCAAAAAATGCCTTGGTTAAGCAATATAAGTATCTATTCGATATGGAAGGCGCTGACATTAGCTTTACCAAAGAAGCGCTCGATGCGATTGCCAAAAAAGCCATGGCGCGTAAGACTGGTGCTCGTGGTTTGCGTTCTATCGTTGAAAATGCGCTCCTTGAGACCATGTACGAGTTGCCTTCTATGAAAAACGCCAAGACTGTCATCGTCGATGAGCAAGTGATTAATGAAGGTAAAACACCTGAAATTATCTTTTCTACCGACGACTCAGAGCAAATAGCGATAGATGCTTAGCGGTTGTTATCAGCTTTATTAAAACTGTCATTGAAGTAAAGGCGTCTAGCATATCTTATGCTAGGCGTTTTTTTATGGCTGCTCACTTATGATCGTTTTATGACAGCCAATGTATGGATAAAGTGACAGCGGCGTCTATCAATCGTTTATAGCTAAAACCACAAAGCATGCTAAGGTAAATGTGCTACCAACACCTATCACTGATGAAACAAAGGACTGTTTATCATGCTTAACAATGTTACTTCTATCGCAACCTCATTACGTCAACACTTGCCTTTTCATACCACGATAGACCAAGATATCGCCCCTTATTATCATAATCATGTCGCGGCTATTACGGGTGCTGGCTCTGGTATGGGGCGCGAGTTGGCTATTCATTTGGCAAAGATGGGCTGCCACGTGGCGCTCTCTGATATCAACGCGGCGCAACTGGCACAGACCAAAGAATTGCTCGTTGGTTATGCTATCAAAGCGACCATGACAGTACTTGATGTCTCAGACAATAAAGCCGTGGAAGCGTGGGCAGATAGCGTCATGGCAGACCATGGCAAAGTGAACTTCATCTTTAATAATGCAGGCGTGGCGCTATATTCGACCGTAGAAGGCAGTAGCATTAGCGAGCTTGAATGGGTGATGGACATCAATTTTTGGGGTGTGGTCTATGGCACCAAGGCATTTTTGCCATTGATTAAAAATAGTGTCAAACAAAGCGAATCGACGAATGGCAGCAAAAAAAACAGATCGCGCCAATTTAACGAGCATGGTCACATCATTAATATCTCAAGCCTGTTTGGCTTGACTGCGCAGCCGTCACAATCTGCGTATAACGCCAGTAAATTTGCTGTACGCGGCTTTACTGAAAGCTTGCGTCAAGAGCTAGATATTCAGCGCTGCGGTGTGTCAGCGACCTGCATCCATCCCGGCGGTATTAAAACCAATATTGCCAATAGTGCCCGTGGTAATGACAGTATCAATGATATTGGCATGCGTACTGGCCCCAAAGCCATTCAGAGCTTTAATAAGTTTCTGAAATTTGATGCAGGCCATGCCGCTTTGATTATTTTGCAGGCTGCCGCGACCAATCAACCGCGCTGTCTGATTGGCAATGATGCCAAAATAATCGACGCGGTACAGCGTGTCTTTCCAGCGACATACAGTCAAATATTGAACGATGTCCATACGCTCTCTCGTAAGCTCAAACCACGCCGCCATAAAAAACCAAGCACGCCAAAATAGTATGTTTTAAAAATCACTGCCTACAAAAAAGCACTTAAATATTATCAATATTTAAGCGCTTTTTTGTGGGGAGTATTTCAACACTGTCTTTCAATATGGTTCTTCATACGGTATGAAATTGATTCATGTCCCTCTAAAGCCAAAACACTTTATCTATTTATATACTTTAATTATTTAATATTTGGTACAATTATGTTTCTAGCAACTTACAGATTGACGATTCATTCAGATTTTTTGCACAAAAATTAAGATTACTTCTGTCATTTTGACAGCTAAATTATCATAAAAATATATTATTACATATTATTTTTGATAATAAGGATATTCCAATGAAAATACTTTTAAGGGTCAAACCCTCTTCCTCCGTTTTACTGGCTGCTATCTTTGCTATTGGTGCGGTTAGCCTGTCAGGCTGTAGTGAATCAGATACCAAGGCTGTCGACCGTGTCGAAGAAGCTGAAGCATTAGCCCGTGTTAAGTCACTTGAGGCACGTGCCGCAGAAATTAAAGACGAGATGGCTGCAAATCCAAGCGCCAAACTGAGCGTTAGCATGCCAGATGAGTCCACTATTCCAGATGATGAGTTCGGCGCAGCAGTACGTCGCGGCTTACAAATCGCCAATCATACTTATAAAGAAATGCCTGACAATGTCGGCAACCAGTTGAATTGTACCAGCTGTCACTTGGGTAACGGCTCAGAGGCTTACGCAGCGCCTTGGAATGGCATGCCGGGTATTTATCCTATTTATCGTTCACGTGCTGGTCGCGTGAATTCAATACAAGAGCGCATCAATGGCTGTTTTGAACGCTCAATGAATGGCAAAGCGCTTGACTTAGGTTCAGATGATATGAATGCGATGGTGTCTTATATGAGCTGGCTATCACAGGGTTTGCCTTATGGTGTCTCGCCTGAAGGTCGCGGTTTTGTTAAGGTAGACAAAACTTTAGAGCCAAATACGGACAAGGGTAAAAAGCTGTTTGCTGAAAAATGTAGCGTTTGCCATGGTGAAAACGGCGAAGGTCAATATAACGACGATGGCACTTATATCTATCCAGCAGTAGCTGGAGACAAGTCCTTCAACGATGGCGCAGGTATGGCGCGAACTTATACAGCAGCGGCCTTTATCAAAGGCAAAATGCCCTTTGGTCAAGGTAACTCGCTTAGTGACCAAGAAGCGGTCGATATTGCTGCTTACTTTACCCATCTGCCGCGACCTATCAAAGCCAATAAAGACAAAGACTGGCCAAATGGTGATGCCCCTAAAGATGTACGCCGTTAATTAAAAAAAGCTCATAATTTATATAATAAAAAAGCCCAGTTATTTAATAGCTGGGCTTTTTTATTATTGATAGTTAGGACAATTTGCGTCCTTTATCTTTAATTTAAGGCAACTTCATATCACCATCAACCAGCCAGCCCACGCGGCGCATCACATGAGCGACCACCCCTGCAATTAGGGCAGGTAATACAGACATCAACAGGATAATCGCTGTCCATAATTGACCCGTACTCATGATGTCTTGTGACGCCTCAATCACTCCAAATACACCGACCAATCCGGCGGTACCCATACCCGCACCCGTTGCCGTACATGCCAGTCCAAAACCTACTGTCGCAATAGGACCAACGATGGCACTGGCAATCACAGCAGGCAATAACACCAGCGGTTTTTTTAACACATTAGGAATCTGTAGCATACTGGTGCCCAGACCTTGAGATATTACGCCACTGACGCCGTTGTCTTTAAAGCTTGCAACGGCAAAGCCAATCATGTGTGCCGCACAGCCTACCACTGCTGCCCCGCCTGCTACGCCGCCAAGCCCAATTGCGATACAAATAGCAGCGCTGGACGTTGGCAATGTCAATAAAATACCCACCACCACTGCAATCACAATACCCATTAACAGAGGCTGTAACTCAGTGGCCGCTTGAATACCTTGACCAATGGCAGCGACCGCAGCGACGATAGGTGGATTCAATAGGGCGCAAACTGCTAATGCTACCGCGCATACCAATAAAGGAACCAATAGAATATCGAGCTTGGTTTTGCCAGCGACCCAAGTACCAGCACGATAAGCAAATACCGAGGTCAAATACGCCCCTATCGGATTGCCCGGTAAGGCGGCAAAGGTCGCAGGTCCGCCTACTTGGGGCGTAAATAACGTCCCTGCCATTAATGCTTCAGAGTGTGCGCCAAGCATACCCGCCACCAAGCAGCTGAGCATGACGAGCGTCGGTGCTTTAAGGTAATAGGCGATACCTACTCCGATACCCGCACCCATTAGTACTGAGGCAAGCTTGCCCACCGCAACCAATGCGGGCAAATCTAACCAGCCACCGATTTGCGAGATGATTAGACCAGCAATCAATGTGACAAATAGCCCTAAAGCCATGCCAGTAAACGCATCAATAAAATACTTTTGGAAAAATGCTTTAATGAAGCCAGTAGGCGGTGTTGCTAAATGAGAGACAGTCATAGCCAGGCTCTTTATAAAATTTTTGATGAAAGGTAATAAACCAACAGAAAAATAACTTTGCTAAAAATCAGAGATAAAAAAAACGTCATTGCGACGCTTTTTTTATTATTCATAAAGAACTATAACTGTCATTAAACAGTATAACTTAACGACGCTGTTCAACAATAATGGAGTCAATACCGTTATTCTGTAGGCGCTGCTGAGCAGTGGTTACTGCTTGGCGGTTATTCATTGGGCGAGAAATAACTTGATAGATTGGCAAACCATTACCCGTCGTATTCTTGACCACGCGAGCGTCTACACCTGCCATCAACACTTGAGCACGGCGGCGATCCGCTTCATCCGCATCACCGAAGCTGTTGATCTGTAAAATGTAAGTTGCCGCAGGTTTTGCAGCCTGAACGCTAGCAGTACCTGCATTATTGGTGGACGTATTATTGCTACTAGTAGGCGGCGATCCATCATAGGTCGCATCTTCTTCAACGATCACAATGTCATCGCCGCTATTACTGGTAGCAGCGGTATTACCACGACTGGGCGCAATCACTGTATTTTCAGAGATACCAAAGTTACCAGTATCATCATTGCGACTGGCTGAGCCATCTTCAGGTTGAGTCACCACCACATCAGGCTCAAAGGCACTGATATCCCCTATACGATCATCGCCTGTCTCAGCAAGATCTTCATCAGGAATAGTCGCCATCTCTTGATTGGGCAAAATATCATAGAACTCATAATCACCATTATCAGTATCAGTGTCGACACGTGGCTGTACCTGACGATCAGGATCATTACCAGCGGTGCTGTCAGCGGGACTGAAATCAAATAATGGTGACAAGTATATAAATACCCCTATCATAAGGGTCAATACAGCCCCGACAAACATCCACAATAAGCCTGATACGCTACTTGTTTTGCGTTTTTCAGTCGCACCTTTAGGTTTTTTGGCTAGCATGGATCTGGTTCTCCCTACTGAATCTAACTATCATCAAATTATGGCTGGCAGTCATCTATACTCATACTACATGTTAGAAAGTTACTATATACTAGAAAAAAACTACATGCTAGATGGTGCCGACAACCCTAATAAACTAAGACCATTGGCCAATACTTGACGTACGGCTTTAGACAGACGCAAACGGGCTTGCATCAATTCCATCTCATCCGAGCTTGGTGTCTCACCTGACGTCAAACTCACTGGCAAAATGCGATTGCTGTCATACCAACCATGAAATAGCGCTGCCAACTCTTTAAGGTAGTTGGTCAAGACATGTGGCTCATAACCCGTCGCGGCGCGTAATAATGTCGCTGGATATCCTGCTAATAATTTAATTAGCTCGTCTTCGTTTGGTGCGCTAAGTAAGTTTTGATGTTCTAAACCAATCGCATCGTCTACCACAAGACCACTGTTTTGTAGCTTTTCTAACACTCGACAAACACGGGCATGCGCGTATTGAATGTAATACACTTGATTGTCTTTGCTTTGTGATTTAGCCAGCTCCAAATCAAAATCAATATGCACTTCAGGCTTACGGGCGACATAATAAAAACGCGCGGCGTCGTTACCAACTTCGTTACGTAAATCACGCAGGGTGACAAATTGACCTGAGCGCGAGGACATTTGCACTTTTTCACTGCCACGCCATAGTGCAACAAATTGCACAAGTACCACATCTAAACGCTCAGCATCGATACCAAGCGCCAATAAAGCGGCTTTTACGCGTGGCACATAACCATGGTGATCGGCACCCCAAACATTGACCACTTTATCAAAACCGCGATCAAATTTGTTTTTGTGATACGCAATATCAGAGGCAAAATAAGTAGATTGACCATTGGCACGGCGCACAACACGGTCTTTTTCATCACCAAAATCGGTTGATTTAAACCAAATATTACCGTCTTTTTCGTATAGGTAGCCTTTTTCATCTAAGGTCTGTAAGACTGGCTCAATATCGCTATCAATAGACCGTTCGCTAAACCAGCACTCGTAGCGCACACCAAAGTCATTTAAGTCATCTTTGATATCGGCTAAAATACTGCTCAATGCCGCATTTAAAAACAGCTCATAGCCCTCACCAAGCAAGGCTTTACTGTTGGTAATCAAGCCATCAATATGCGCTTCTTTGTCACCTGATAGCAGTGTTTTTTCGCCGTCCGCATTGATCTCAAACTCAGCATCTGCTGGCACATCTTTAGCGATTGCTGCAAAGCTATGAACGTAATGATCGCCGTGTTGCGCTTTTAACGTTTGGGCGATGTCACTGACATAATCACCTTGATAACCATTGACTGGGAAGATTATTTGCTCGCCGTTGGTTTCCAGATAACGCAAATAGGTACTGGTCGCCAAGATATCCATTTGACGACCGGCGTCATTGACATAATATTCACGCGTGACGTCATAACCAATCGCTTCCAGCAGGTTTGCCACGCTCATACCGAACGCTGCACCGCGACCGTGCCCAACGTGCAAACTTGACGTTGGATTGGCAGAGACAAACTCAACCTGAATTTTTTGCCCATCAAACTGATCGCTTAAACCAAAGCGATCTTGCAAGGCAAAGATATCATCTAATACCGCAAATTTGGCTTCCGCATTTAAGAACACGTTAATAAAGCCTGGACCTGCGATTTCTACTTGGCGAATGTCTTGGTTTTTAGGCAGCGCATTGACGATTTTTTCGGCAAGCTGTCGTGGATTGACCTTGGCAGCTTTGGCCGCTGTCAGCGCGATATTACTGGCGAAATCACCATGGCTTAAGTCTTTAGTACGGGTGATTTGGCTATTATTTTGCCAATCGCTTGGTAACGTGCCATCTGCTTGTAGGGTTTGAATCGCATCATTAAATAGTGATGCAAGTGTATCAATTTGGGCTTGTGACATAAGGATTTGAACTCAGTTAAATAAACAACAAAAACGGTATAAAAATGTGGCGAATGCGAGCAGCCAATAACTGCCTATTATAATAGCGACCGACATTGCAGGGGATAAAATAATACAAAAAAGATAAGTAACCTGTAAATATAACAATCTTTGCCCTGCATTGCACCATTTGCACCAAAATTAGCACTAAAATCTTACGGTTATGACAGTTAACACTGATAATTTAAGTGACTAGGGCGTGTCTTCATTTTAAAAATGGTGATAAACATGAGATAAATTGCCGTCAAACAAGGAAAATAGCACAAATAATATCGATATATTGATAAGCTGGTTGACGATGTTTGGCAAAATTTAGCCATTTTTAGCCCATTTAGAGGTTAATCGATTGAATTGAAGACACGCTCTAACAGGCGTTGTCTGTGCTTTCACTCACGATAAGTCAGATTAAAATATTTTAAATAGATCAGCATTTAGCGCTGTTACCGATAAGTCAGCCCTGCAAATTGTAGCGTTACTGTTGTCTCATACTTAGCAGCAGTTTATACCTGCTCGCTTCCGCGTTATAATAACGGTTTGTATTGCTGCCTGCTTTTTTCTGACTTATTTTATGGATTACTGCTTATATCATGAATGGTGATACTTCATTTTGAAGGCAATTATTATTAAAAGATCCATAAAATAATAGAAATAAATAAAGGCGGCGTTACTACTTTATAGGATTATGCCATGTTTGCTATTGCTGCCAGTACAGTTACCAGTTGGGGATTGTATGTTTTACTACCCATATTTATCGCCTTCTTATTTTTTATTATGTGGGATATCTCTAAAGAATCTCAAGCTGGGCGTGCGGGTACATTTTGGATTTTCTTAGCACTAGGCGCAGGGTTTGTGGGCTTCTTACTCAAGCTATTATTGGAAGTCGCTTTTAAAAGGTGGTTGATATAATTTTTATATAACTGGGCCGTGTCCTCACTATCAATGATAGGTAATAAATAATTCGCCTATCACTGATAAATAGACGATTAAATAATCAATTAAAAAATGCATGGCTCATGACGGCTTCACTTTATAGTGTGTCAATCATTCCTATCAAAATATCACTCACTGAGCCTTGCTATCATTTTTTACAACTTCACTCACGTAAGTTGGTAAATCCCACGCACCACCGGCAAAGCCTCGGCACATGCCAGTGCTTGAATCTTCGCTATTAGTAAACGTTTTGCCATCCCAAACCCATATCGCGCGATTCCAGCAATCACCCAAGCCTCGATCTTTATGCACAGCCCAAATCTCGCCATCAGAATAGTCATTGCCTGCCGTAGTGATCAGTTTTGGCTTGCTTGGTTTGTCATGATTAATAAGCCAATAACCTGAACTCTCATTATAGGCACCTTGCCAACAAAGATGACTGGCAAGCGTATGGGTGGCATCTACGGGTGTAAACGTCCAAGCCAACCTATCAGCACCATACTCTTGCATTCGTTGATACACGTCGTTCTTTGGATTAACCAACTCACAGTCTCCCATCACCTCATCTGAGCCCATTAACTGCTCGTCATCAATATTCACCCACTTGTTTATATTGACCTGAAAGTACGCCTGTTTTGATGCAGATAGTGTCTTATTGTCTTTTTCTGAATACGAGAATGCCTTTTTGATGATTGGCTTTGGCTTAGCGGATTTCGGTGTTTGCTTACTTGTGTGGTTTTTACTCACCAATGCTATTGGCGTGCCTACTCTGCCTTGCACCTCATCAAGTTTGAGCAATACCGCACTCATACCTTTGTCGCTAATAGACCAATTTTTATCACCCGCTCTTATCTCTATCTTAGTATTTTGACGCGAATGACTCAGAAGTTACTGAGTTTGCTTGGCGGTTAAATCGTACGCAGAACCATCAGCATCTGGTTGTAGCATGCCTTGGTTTTTGCCATTTAACCAAAGCTCAGCCTCGGTATTATTCTGCTTTGGAACCTCTGGTAAAAACTGTACTGTGGCACTTGGTAAAGAAACTTTAGGTAATACTGTGAGCAATATTGAGGCAGACGTATCTAATTGATCCTCCTCTGCATAACCTGCTGCGCGACAAGTCAATGTATTATCACAAACCACTTGCCAATCATCCTGCACAAAGCCCCACCCTTCAAATGGCGTACCATAGGCAGCATGAGCTGATATGGACGTCAATGGCAGCAAGCCCATCATAGCGCTGAGCAAAATCGTTAATTTTTTCACTGTCCATATTCCCTATGAGTGATACAGTACGCACGCGCTACTTTTTGGCAATCAAAGTCGCACGCATCGGCGCAGGATACCCTTCCATGGTTTTAGTCGAGTCATTAGGATCTAAGAAGTCGGCTAGCGAATGATAAGTCATCCACTCAGTTTTACGTTGTTCCTCAATCGAAGTCACTGCCATATCGACACAACGTACCTCTGAGAATCCAGCTTTTTCTAGCCAGCCTGTCAATGCCGCGACTGATGGTAAAAAATACACGTTATTCATCTGGGCATAGCGGTCATGTGGCACCAGTACGGTATTGGCATCACCTTCGATAACCAAGGTTTCAAGCACCAACTCACCGCCTTTGACCAACTGCCCTTTAAGCTGTTGTAAATGCTCAAACGGCGATTGGCGATGATAGAGCACCCCCATACTAAATACGGTGTCAAATAATTGGCTATGCTCGGGCAATGCTTCAAGTGGTACGGGGATATAATGCGTTTTATAGCTATCAGCTGCACCGACAAAATGACGAATCGCCATAAACTGATGATAAAATAAGCAAGACGGATCAATGATAATGACTGTATCCGCGCCAGCGCCAGCCATACGCCAGCCGTGATAGCCAGAGCCACCGCCCACATCTAATACGCGACGACCTTTTAAATTACCAAAATGCGGTGCGACCCGTTGCCACTTCCAATCACTGTGCCACTCGGTATCTATAAATATTGGCGCGGCTTGTTGGTCTTCATTCTGACCACTATCAATTTGATTTTCGAGCTGACCACCAATCTGAAATGGCCCTTTACGCCACGGCATCAGCTGTTTTAATAATGCCATTGTTTGTTTGCGCTGAGACTCACTAAGATTTGCCTCAATCGTCAGGACATCACTGTTCAGATCGACATTATTGACGGTTAATGTTGGCAAACGAGCGACTGACGCTTGATAAGCAGGTGCATGCGCGTAGTTGGCTTTGTCTTTGATATCATTTAACCATGTTGGCAAGCGCGTAAGCCATTCATAAGCACTTGGCTGCTGCTGGGCTAACTCCAACAAGGTTAAATACAATTCGCGTTCAGCGTGAGTAATAGTGTCGTTAAGCATAAGATTTCAGTTCGGATTAATTTATATTTAAAAGAGATGAGTTAAAAAATGAGCCTCGAAATCAAGATTCTTTAAAAATTGTGAAATAAGCGAGGCATAGGGCACCTATCTCTAATGACTCAGTTCGTACCTCGCTCATAGACAAAAAATAAGTATAAATTTATCGGAACTGTTGCTTTATTGACTCAGCTACATTTCCAATGTCTGGAAATACTGTTCCGCCATGAATACTAAGAGTTCGTAATTGACTGATAATAAGAGACTTACTATCTTTATGTATGATTAGCTTTTCTTCACCTGTTGGAAGATATTTATCGTCGTCAAGTTTAGCAGGCTTCGTAATATTATCACCCATACCAAATAATAAGAATGCACCATCTTGCTTAACAATCCTTTCATTATCTAAAAGGGGTTTAACACACACAGTAGAAATTAAATCTTTAGGATTTAGCATTGAACGGAAACCACTTTTTTCCTGCCCAACCTGATATATAAGAAGATCAACAGGGCTCTTTTGCGAAAACATATGTGGCTCCAGACTTTCTACACCTGTAATATCAAAGTCACGTTTCATCAGAGCCAGATTAGACAAGATCGCGACTGTGTCACTATCATAATATTTGATTTCCTTTTTAGGAACTTTAAATACGACAACTTCACCGTCCTTATCTTGATTACTTATACAGGAAAAGAATAGAGCTATTAAAGGATTAGAAGTTATATCCAATAAGCGTGTTGGTAGTCCATAGTGTTGCATCTTAACTAACTTCTGAAAAGTGCCGTTTAAATTATTAAACTCGTTAGGACATCTCAAAATAAGCTCTCGAAACATTTTGTCTTCATTATATATATGAGAGGTTTCTCTAAATAATGAAGGTAACGTAGCGTAAGCTTGATCCGAATGTCCACGATAATAGTACTCGTAGTTTTCATAATCCTTAGAAGCATATAGATTCAAAAGATCTATAAAGCTATCTACACTTATTACCTTCTTATCTATGCGTCTGTTGAAGTTCAAATTCACTGATAATTTCCTTAGCTCAATATAGCTGTGCCCTAGTAAGTATGAAAGATAATAGTGGGCGGTAGGATCAGCTCTCAAAAAATCTATTTAAATGCCACAATAGAGACGAAGTTTAAAAACTGAAACCATGTCAGATGACGTTTAAAGCCAACTTGATCTAACCGTGCATGATGCTCATCTAATGTATCAGTGATAAGCACATTCTCTAGTGCATTACGCTTACCGCTAATTTCCATCTCGCTATAACCATTGGCACGCTTGAAGTCGTAATAACGCTCAACCAACCATGCATCATATTGCTCATCAAAAGCATGGGTTTTTTCAGTTAATACCAGTATGCCGCCTTCGCTTAATGCTGCATAAATCTTCTCTAAGACTGCGACTCTATCGGCAGCGGGCAAAAACTGTAGCGTTAAATTCAAAATCACCATATCGCACGGTTCAAGCTCGACATCGCGAATATCAGCGGTAATGACTTCAATATCATGCTCAGGATAATTGTCACTCAGTAGCGTGGTCGCTTCGGTGGTCATCGCTGGTGAGATATCAATCGCTTTAATCTGCAAATCTTGCGGCTCAAACTCACCCGCCAACGTCATGCTTGCTGCGCCAAGTGAACAGCCCAAATCATACACTCGACTGACGCGCTGACCACTATCGCTCTGTTGACGATACTTACAGTGACGACGGGCAAATATGGGCAGCATCGCCAGCACTTGACCATAACCAGGCACACTGCGACGAATCATATCAGGGAAACAAGCCACCACTTGCTCATCGAAAGAAAAGCGAGCTGCTTTATCAAGTGGCGTGGTAAACGGTTTGTCAAATAGGGTGTCGTGTTTAACAATAGCAGGCTTAGATTGACTCATGATATGACTCATTTTGTGATAATAGAACTTAAATTAGGAGATAATTAATGGTCTTGCTTGTCATTATTAGCTGAAAGCGGCACGACGTAGCAAAAGCCCATTATAACATTACTGTTTGTTACTTATCGCGGTCAGATGCCCTGCTAAGCTAAATACGTATTGCTAAGTAAAAAACACTTGGCTCATATTTTATATTTATAAAAATAGGAAAAATTATGCAAACCATTATTTTGGGTGGTGGCTGTTTTTGGTGCACCGAATCGGTATTTTTATCCGTAAAAGGTGTGCAATCTGTCGTTTCAGGCTACATGGGTGGTGACGCTGTTTCTGCCAACTACGAAGCGGTCTGTAGTGGCAATACAGGGCACGTTGAAGTCATCAAAATCGAGTTTGATGACTCTATCGTCCCGTTAGAAGTGATACTTGATGTTTTCTTTGCCACCCATGATCCCACCACAATGGATCGTCAAGGCAATGACGTCGGCAGCCAGTACCGCAGCGTGGTTTTTTATACCGAAGAAAATCAGAAACCAACGATTGACCGCACTATCAACAAACTGCGCGATATGGGCGTCAATGTGGTCACTGAAGTACATCCAGCTGTTGAGTTTTATCAAGCAGAAGAGACCCATCAGGATTTCTTTAATAAGAATCCAGGACAAGGGTATTGTAACTTTGCCATACCGCCAAAGCTTGCCAAATTGCGTAAAGAGTTTAGTCAATATATGGTGAGCTAAACGACAAAATGAAGATAATTTTTATTTAGAATAAAAAAACATCTTGGTATTTCATTATAGCCAAACGCTTATTGTATTAGCGTTTGGCTTTTTAACATCTTTAGCATTTTCACTCAAAAAGTTATGATAGAAACAACTCAAATATAACCCTCAACGAATAAAGGCGAAGGTATGAACGCTGAATTTTGGCACAGCCGCTGGCAAGAGAAACGCATTGGCTTTAATCAGTCTGCGGTGAATCCATTATTAAGGAGGTACTTTAAACAATTAAACGTGCCAGCTGGTAGCCGTATCTTTGTCCCTCTTTGCGGTAAATCGATTGATATGGCTTGGCTGGCAGCGCAAGGCTACGACGTCGTAGGCGTTGAATTGGTGGAAACAGCGGTACAAGAATTCTTTACTGAGCAGAATATCTCCCCTACTGTGCACCAGCATGCAGACAATTCAGCCATTAAATACTATCAAGGTCAGTTGTCAGGACAAACTATTACCCTATGGGTTGCTGATATTTTTGCACTGTCATCTGAGGATATCGGATCTGTAAATGCCGTGTATGATAAAGCCGCATTGATTGCGCTACCGGCTGATATGCGTGTGCAATATAGTGCGCAAATGTACCAGCTCAGTGCTAATGCACCACAATTTATCATCACTCTCACTTATGACCAAAGCAAAAAAGCGGGACCGCCGTTCTCTATCAGTAGCGAGCAAATACAGCAATATTATGGCGATAACTATCATATCAGCGAACTGACGAGTGAACCTACTTCTATAGGATCGGCACCTGAGCTAATGGTCACGGAGCATGTTTGGCTATTAAAATGAGTGGTTGAAAAATGAAATGAGTGGTTAATAAAGCCTTTTGCGTAGTGATTAATCAGTACTAAATTATGATGGAGAAATTGAATGAAAATATTCGTTGGGCTGATAAGTTTAATCTCTATTTTGCTAGTCACACTCGCAGGTCCGCTGTACAAGTTTGGCTTAGTCGATTTAGCGACTGCGTTTTCAGGGTTTAAGTTTGGTGTATTTGCTGGTATCGCAGCATTGGTACTATTAGGCATACAGCTTTTATTTAAACGAGACACGGCTAGCATTGGTAGCGCATTAACATCAGCAGCGCTTGCTATCATTGCCATTGCTATTCCACTAAGCATGATGAATAGCGCTAAAAATGTACCGCCCATTCACGATATCTCAACTGACTTAGTGAATCCACCTGAATTTGTGGCCATTGCTCCACTGCGCGCTGATGCAGCAAACCCAGTTGAGTATGCAGGTGTAGAGACTGCAACGCAGCAGCGTGCCGCCTACCCTGAATTACAAACATTACGCTATAGCCAGTCAAAATCTGAGTTGGTTGAGGCAACCAAACAAGCCATCGATAATTTAGGTTGGGAGCTTGTCAATATCGATGCTGACAAAGGCGTCATTGAAGCGACAGATACGACTGCTTGGTTCGGTTTTAAAGATGATGTTGTCGTGCGTATCACGGATAACAGTAGTGAACGTCTAGTAGATATTCGTAGCAAGTCACGGGTTGGTGGGAGCGATTTGGGCAAAAATGCGGCGCGGATTCATAAGTTGATTGAAGAGTTGGATAGGGTTTTGGGCGAGTGATTAGGTTTTGAATGAAGTAGAAATGATTAATTGAATTTTTTTAGTACTTTATCCATTTTAGCCTATCTACCTTAAACCCTCTCTCAACCTCACGCCACCGTCAATTTATAGTAACAGCTTACTTCGATACCTTTTCTTTACCCATGAGATTGGTTACTCTAAGTCCATACTGCACTAATCAGCTTTGCTTTCTCTTTTAATAACTATTTCAACGTTTATAGGATATTTTCATGCGTTTGACTCCAGTTTCTACTTTATCGTTACTCAGCCTTGCTGTTGGACTGAGTTTTGCTAGCACTGCTCAAGCAGCCAAACCACCAGCACCAAACTTATCTAATGCCGAGTTTCAACAATGCTTAGACGGTTTGAAAAACTCTAGTAAATTTCGCGGGGTTGATAGCTCTACTTTTAATAACTATCGCCCTAGCCAGCCTGATCCTAGCGTGATTCAGTCATTGAATTATCAGCCAGAATTTCAAAAAGACGTTTGGGACTATTTATCTTCACTGGTCGATAAAGAGCGTGTAGAAGATGGCATCCGCGCCAAGCGCCAATGGGCAGATACGCTACGTCAAATTGAATCACGCTATGGCGTCAAAGCCGAGCACGTACTAGGTGTATGGGGCGTTGAGTCAAACTTTGGGCAGACATTGGGCAAAAAACCTTTGTTTGAGTCTTTAGCGACGCTGTCTTGTTTTGATCGCCGTCAGAGCTACTTCCAAGGTGAATACGCTAATGCGCTAAAAATCGTCCAAAACGGTGATATCGCGCCAAGTGATATGACCGGCTCATGGGCAGGCGCTTTTGGGCAAACGCAATTTATGCCAAGTACCTTTTTAGAGCTGGCAGTCGATTTTGATGGCGATGGTCGCCGTGATTTGGTCAATAGTGTGCCTGACGCGCTCGCCTCTACCGCCAACTTCTTGGACAATCGTGGCTATCGCACGGGCGAGCCTTGGGGTTACGAAGTCAAGCTGCCCAGTGGATTTTGGGCTGCGTCTGACCGTAAAAACAAGAAGTCTATTAGCCACTGGCGCAATCAAGGTATCACGCTCGCCAATGGCAGTCCATTGCCAAACGATTTGAGTAGCGCCGGGTTATTATTACCCGCTGGCAAAGATGGTCCTGCTTTCTTGGTCGGTAAAAACTTTGATACGTTTTATTCTTATAATGCGTCAGAAAATTATGCATTGGCAATCGCCCATTTATCAGACTTAATCACCAAAGAGGACAGCAGCAAAACTGACTTTGTCACGGCATGGCCTACCGATGACCCTGGTATCAGTCGCCAGCAAGCCAAAGATATCCAGCAGGCGTTATTGAATGCGGGTTACGATATTGGTGGTGTTGATGGCATTATTGGCGACAATACCCGTATCGCGATTCAGCAATACCAATCTAGTCGTGGTATCTTGCCAGCGGATGGCCGCGCAGGACAGAAATTCTACCGCGCAATCATTGGAAACGCTGGAAACACAGCCCCGAAAAGTACGCAATACGGCAATCAATACGGACAGCCATCGAATAGCCAGCCTTTAAACCCTGCCTCTGCTGATCGCATGGGACAGCTGATTCAGCAGCAAACGAGTACTCCTAATGCTTACTCGACGCAGCCTTCTGCACAGTCACCTACCTCTGGTAACACACGCTATCGCCGTGTCATCGGTAGCGACGGTGTGGTAAAGCTCGTTCGTGTTGACGAAGGTTCTTAGTATTCCGCGGATGTATCTTAGGTTAAACACATACTATACTAAGCACGCCCTAGATTAAGCACATAAAAAAAGCCACGTTAATAATAACGTGGCTTTTTTCATAAGGTTCATTCTTTAGTTTTTAGTCAGCTTTTAACTTAAACGATCGGTGGTGGGTTCGGTTTACCATTGTCGCCATCCCAGTTCTCACGTGCTTTTTCATCTAGATCAGCAGGCGTTTTTGGCTCCCACTTGCCGTTTTCTTTCCAAGTAGCATCACCCCAATCAGCATCTTCTTCTTTTCTGTCCAAGTCTTTATAAGCTTGGCTAGGGTCGATACCGCGACGTTTCATGTCCGCTACTTGCTCTTCTAGTGTATGAAACTGCTCGGCAGCATGCATAGATTCTTCTAAGCCATCAAGCTCTTTTTTTAATGCATCGTTTTTAGCGTTACTCATCAGGTGCTCTCCTTAGTCAGTATTATTATGCGATTTATATACATCCGATTTGTATGTATACAATATATAAGTCAGTAATTTTAATATAAATAATGTATTTATTATCAATCTCTGATTAGTCTTAATATTACCAGTCTTAAATGGATTCACAACCTTTGACGCGTATGCTTTGTATTACAAAACGTAGTCACAGCCACACGTGTGCTCTTTACAGCAGATAGGCTATGACTACTTTTAAATGAGGAAGGCAGGAATATTATTAGTGCAAAATACGAATCATTGGGAGTTATGATGGACTTCGTTCAATAGATTTTTTGCATGAAAGGTCAACTTCCAAAGTTCTTGCGAGACGCGAGTGCCATAGGTTGTGAGCTGTATCCAGTTTGCACCCACTAGCTGACGTTGTAGCTGGTTCAAATCATCTTGAGAAATTTGGCAGCGCGAGACGGCATGGACATTCGGCATCTCTTTTTTGATGTCTTGCTCAGCTTTTGACGCTATCAAGCGATTCACAGCATTTTGCAAGCCATAGCTCGAAAAGGTCGCTGGTATTTTCATCAAGGCGATCAATATCTCTTGCCATGTTAAGGTCAAGGGTCTGGTAACATCGGTTAGGTTGCCACCTGCATAAGCTTGAGCGCTATATTGAATATCAAAAGCTTCTAACAATACAATTGGCTTACTCACATCATCAGAGACGAATTCATCAGCAGGTGGGCTATTTTCCTTTAGCGTTTTGTCAGTAGACAATAGATCTGCAAACCGTTCCGCCACGGTTTGCTTGCTGAATTTAATCATCTCTTCATTGGCTCTCAGCCATCCACCAACGACCTGATGATTGGTCACTGCGTTATAGTAAGCTTGTACAAGTAATGGCTCAATATCCGTTTCTGTATCATAATAATATATCGTATTGTCCTGCCGAGTCACTGACTTAATAAATTCTTGCAGTTGACGACTGATACTCGCATCTGGATGATGATTTTTGATTAAGATGAGTAACGGTTTGAGCTTGGCTTTGGCATTCAAATAGCTCAAATGCATTTGGCTAACGCCATTCCTTTGCACGGTGCCATAACTGTCTCCAATGAGCATCAGTGCATAATCGCAGGAGTCGATACATTGTCGACCATATAGCGATGCTTTTGGTAATTGGCTCGACACATCATAGGTCAAAAAAGCCCGCGACTGAAAAAATATCGCCAAGCTGTCCAAGACCAACAATTGATCATTGTCAGCGCATATGATGTGAATATGATAGCGACGGTTTGGCACAATCACCTCTAAGCTTAGGTCATGACATAGAATAATATGATATAAAATAGAGCACAAATATCTTGTGTTGCACAGCCTAGCATAATCTTATAAAAATAAGCTCAATTTATTTTTAATATATCAATATTATGGTTACGGGTTTGATATAAACACCTTTAGCTGCGCCTATTCAGAACAGTATTGCAAGATGGCGTCTTTGCCAAGCAAACGCGCTATTAAAGTACCCAGTTTATCATCGAACTTAGTCGCATAAAAAATCAATGGCGGTCGAATGACAACTTTTGTTTTGTCAGTTGTTTCTAAACAATGACCATCTGAGATATTGTTAACCAATGCAGACAGCTGGTTTGCAGCCAATAGCTGCTTAACTCGCTCAGCAATGGCTTGTCCAGAATCAACGACCTGCATCGCCAATTGCTGCTGAGCAATCTCATCTAACAAAAACGTTTTGAAAAATGGATAGTGCGTACAGCCTAGTACCAATTGATCAACGCCATCATGAGCAAATAATGTGAGCTGCTGGCGTAATCTTAAAGCAGTATCGTCCTGCTCTGGCATTCCCGCCTCTACCCAAGGTACCAATTGCGGATCAAAATATTTGGTCACTACCGTATTGTTGGGTTTAGCAAAGTGATCGATGACCTCATTAAGCAATGTGCCATTCAAGGTAGCTTTAGTCGCTAAAACGACCACGCGACCAGTTTTGCTCGCCGATATGGCGGGCTTTAGCGCCGGTACTAATCCGACGATAGGCAGTTGCGGATAACGCCGTCTGGCTGTTGCCAAAGCATAAGCTGAGGCGCTATTACAAGCAATAACAATGAGCTTGCAGCCCTGCTCATACAACCAATCAACGGCTGTTAAAGTCAACGCTTCAATATCGGCGCTATCACGATTACCATAAGGCACATTTAAGGTGTCTGCATAATAGACATAACGCTCGGCAGGCAACTGCTGTGCCAAATGTAGATAAACAGACAGTCCACCGACACCAGAGTCAAACAATCCGATTGGCGCATTGCGCTTTTTATTATTTATAACTGTGCCGATATTCGTTTTATGGATGTCAGCTTTAGCGTTAGTTATACTCTCTACATGCTCAACATGTTTACCATCAAGGCTATCTGAGCGCATTTTCACCCTATTTAAGCTATTACTTGCAGCAATATCCATCACTACTCTACTGCCATTTTTATATACATATCGTCATCTTTATGCTGTTTGCTGTTTGCTGTTTGCTGTTTGCTGTTTAGCATACTACAGTAATTATCTGGTGATTTATCGCTATAGTCTGTTCAATATAATTTGGATACAAGGAGGGCAAGCGAAAGTACTACAAATAGTAGACTAAGCGAACCTGACACCGTATCTAATTTATATAGAATTGACTATATCTAAACCGTAAATTGTTTGACAGATACATAGCTTTAAGCCCTTGCGTTAACTGGCTGGCATCGACAGCTCATAGGATTTTCCGCCACTTTGTAACGTCAGTATCGTCTCACCATTTTGCTCTGTCAATTCGCCAATTTCGGTCAAATGATAAAAAGTATTACGCCCAACAAGTGCGTCCAAACCATTTCTAACGGGCATATAAGGACGTACCTGCATATCCATTGCTGCCTGCTGATCAATCGTATCATTGTCTGTAGGATTATACGCCTTTAATGTGATGGTGTGCTCATCATCTAAACGCACCACATCGCCTGTCGTCGTGGTAAATTCTAGCCAACGGTTATTGCCTTCGTTGACGATACCGACGTCATTGATTAATAAAGGGGCATCTTCAACTTGGATACGGATTTTCTGTACTGGCGTCTTCAAAAAATATTCAATGACACCATTATTGTCTTCTTTCCATAAAATAGTCGCAAATAAGCTCACCAATGACTCTCTGGTCATTTGCCCGCCTTCATGCCACCACTCGCCATTTGCCTTTATGACCAGATCCATATCGGCCACATCTTTTGGGTGCCATTTATCCAATGGTGGGATGGCACGTCCTACACGTTTGCCTACGGTAGACTTTAGATACTGACTGAGAGAATCTATATTATTTAGCTCAGATAGCACGTCTTTTGGCGGTTTAGCTGCCGATTCATCGTTTTGAATTATGTCTTCATTATTGTTATTCATCTTATAATCCTTTACTTAGCATTCAAAGTTTGGCAAATCTATTATTACTATAAATTTTAGTTTCGGGTATGATGAAAACATATCATCTTAGCACCCTCATTAGTTCAATCTTACCTTAACATCGATACTCATAAATGCGTATCGTGTTTGTAGGACTTTTCTTTTATAATGAGTAACGATTTTTTATTGAAATGGTCAAGTGGGTGTTGTGTTAATGACACATTTTACGTGATGTGTTGATATCCTTATATACATGGATCTCAACAGTAACATGGTCAATTGATGTCGCAAAGACAGTTTTTATCGGGCAGCCATATGTCTGAGTAATGTTAGCGCCGCAAGTCTATTATTCAATGGTTAAGCTAATGATGCCCTGAGATAAGCCACTAAAAGTTTAGGAGTAGGTATGCAAGAGCAAGACAATCAAAAGCCAGTCATTGATAGTGACACTGTGAATACTGACCCATCAGTAGCGACAGAGACGGCAAATCTAGATAAAGCAGAGTCAGCCGTTGTGACCCAAGAAGCGACAGCTGAAACAGTCGCTATCGACAAAGCGCCAGAGCCAGTAGTAGAAGCTGTCGCGGCAGAGCCTGAGATTGAACGTGAGTCCATGGAATTTGACGTTATCATCGTTGGTGGTGGACCTGCTGGGCTATCTGCTGCTATCCGCCTGCGTCAGCTCGCTATCGCTGCTGGTAATGATGAGTTTATGGTTTGTGTGGTCGAAAAAGGTTCTGAGTTTGGTGCGCATACCTTATCAGGTGCTGTCATCGAACCGCGCGCTTTGAACGAGCTGATACCAGATTGGAAAGAAAAAGGCGCGCCGCTTAATGTGCCAGCGACCGAAGATCGCTTTTATTATCTAAACTCAGCCACGCGCTCTACTAAAGTACCTGACTCGTTGATTCCAGGACCGATGCACAACAATGGCAACTATATTGTCTCATTGGGCAATGTGGTGCGCTGGTTGGCGGTACAAGCTGAAGAGCTTGAAGTCATGATGTTCCCAGGCTTCCCTGCAGATGATATTTTATATAACGACGACGGTTCTGTACGTGGTGTCTTAACGGGCGATATGGGTGTGGCTGCCAATGGCGAAGCCAAGCCTAGCTTTGAGCCAGGTTATGAGCTACTTGCTAAATACACTATTTTTGCCGAAGGCAGCCGTGGTCATTTAGGTAAGCGCTTAATCAGCCGTTTTGATCTTGATAAAGACTCAGATCCTCAGCATTATGGTATCGGTCTGAAAGAGCTGTGGGACGTAGCCCCTGAGAAACACGAGCAAGGCGTGGTCATGCACGGTCTTGGCTGGCCCTTGACCGAAACAGGCTCTACTGGTGGCTGGTGGTTGTACTTCGATGAAAACAACCAAGTAAGCTTTGGTCTTGTCGCTGACTTGTCTTACCACAACCCATATATGTCGCCATTCGATGAGATGCAGCGCCTAAAAACCCATCCCGTCATCAAAAACGTATTGGAAGGCGGTAAGCGCATCTCTTATGGCGCACGTGCTTTGACCAAAGGTGGCTTAAACTCTCTACCGAAATTTACTTTCCCAGGTGGTGTATTGGTCGGTGATGATGCTGGATTCTTGAACCCCGCTAAAATCAAAGGCACACACACATCGATGAAGTCAGGCATGCTAGCCGCCGAAGCCATCTTTGAGGCGCTACAAGCCGATCGTCAGCATGATGAAGTCGTTGCTTATACCACCATGTATAAAGAGTCGTGGTTGTATCAAGACAACTATGAGTCACGCAACTTCTCGCCTGCAATACATCGCATGGGTCTGTTTATGGGCGGTGCTTTTACCTTTATCGAGCATAACTTATTAAAGGGTAAAGTGCCGCTTACCTTACATGACAGCCTGCCAGATTATGATCAGTTAGAGCGTGCCAATCATGCTTTTCAGCCAACCTACCTCAAGCCTGATGGTAAACTGGTATTTGACAAGCTGTCATCGGTATTTATCTCTAATACTAACCATGCAGAAGACCAGCCGGTACATTTGAAACTGACTGATCCAACGGTACCTGTTTCAATTAACTTACCGCTATATGCTGAGCCTGCTCGTTTATACTGCCCAGCTGGTGTGTATGAAGTGGTAAAAGATGCGGAAGGAGCTAAGTTTGTGATCAATGCGCAAAACTGTGTGCATTGTAAAACTTGTGATATCAAAGATCCTTCACAGAATATCACTTGGGTAACGCCAGAAGGTGGCGGTGGCCCTAACTATCCTAATATGTAAACCTCAATAATCTTAGGATTAATCGCTGATACTAAAAACCGCTCTTATGAATTCATAAGGGCGGTTTTTTTAACTTCGAAACATGAAACAAGTGTATCTTTAATCAGGTGAGATTAATCCGTCCATGCATCACGATTGGCTTCGTTTTTAAGCTTCACAAAGTCATCAGGATTAAACTTGATTTGATCGCCAGTTTTACCTTCTTTAATCTGACGCTCGTAATCACGCAATATGCGCAGTGCTACGGGTGACAAGATTAAAATAGCCACTAAGTTAACGAGTGCCATTAGACCCATTGATAAGTCAGCGAAGTTCCATATGGCAGGAAGACTGGCAATAGCACCCACAAATACCATACCAAGTACCATAAAGCGGAATATCATGATCATGATTTTGGCATTTTTGGCACCAGAGATGAATTCAAGATTTGACTCACCATAGCTATAATTGGCAATGATAGAGGTGAAAGAGAAGAAGAAAATAGCAATCGCAACGAAAATCACACCCATATCACCCACATACTGCGACAGTGCCAACTGAGTCAGCTGAATACCTTCTTGCTCAACACTAGGATCGACCACACCGGACAAAATAATAATCGACGCCGTTGCCGTACAAATGACAAGCGTATCCATAAATACACCCAGCATTTGCATAAATCCTTGCACCGCTGGATGATCGGGATGACTCTTCGCCGTTGCCGCCGCATTAGGCGCTGAACCCATACCCGCTTCATTTGAAAACAGACCGCGCTTGATACCGTTAATCATTGCCTGAGCAATACCATAACCAATCACCCCGCCTGCTGCTTGCTCAAAACCAAATGCTGATTTAACAATTAACACAATCGCCGCTGGGAATTGACTAAAATTCGTCACGATAATGAACAAGGCCAATAAGATATAGAGAATCGCCATCACGGGTACGATTTTACCCGCAATACGAGCAACCGAGCGCAAACCACCGAATACCACTGGCGCAACTAATACGACCAATACCAAACCTGTCATCCACGTTGGAACCCCAAATGCTTCGTTGGTCGCTTGTGCGATGGTATTTGACTGCACGCCATTAAAGGCTAAACCGAACGCTACTAATAAGCATAATGAGAAAAATATCGCTAGCCAGCGCTGACCGAGACCTTTTTCGATATAATAAGCCGGTCCACCGCGGTAAACATTGTCATTGTGCGGCACTTTATAGGCTTGTGCTAATGTTGATTCGATAAAGCTGGTCGACATACCGACGATCGCAGTCATCCACATCCAAAACACTGCACCTGGACCACCAAGGTAAATCGCGATTGCGACCCCTGCCAAGTTACCTGTACCGACCCGCGCTGCCAATGAGGTCATCAGCGCCTCAAATGAGCTGATGCCGCCATCTTTACGCCCTTGATTGGACACGCGCAATAGCTGCCACATATGCCCAAAGTGGCGAAACTGAATAAAACGTGTGGCAATGGTAAAATAAAGACCCGCACCAATCAGTACGAACATCAGTAATCCATACCAAGGGTTACTCGCAATCAACCAATCATTGTTGCCCCAAATGATGCTGACACCATAATTGACGATGCTATTAAACCAACCTGCTATCCCTTCACCCATACTGCTATCCTCTCACTTACATTTTATACTGCTAGTATATTTTATGGATTGATGTGATTAATGATATTTAAAATGCTTACTAATCCCTCTGCCTACTTATGAAACAGTAAATATCTGATCAATATACTGGCAAAGTAAATCACTAACATCCTGTCGCTACATTTTAACTGACTAGAGATTATTTAACTATTTCAAACCTCTATTATAAAAATTAAATAATTACGAACTTTTGCAAGGTATTTATATAAAAATCAAAACAATATTTTTTATATGAAATATTGAAGAAAACTTTTGAGACTAGGTACAACAGATAGATTTTAAAACGTATTCATACAAGCACCATTCCAAAAAAAATAGGCACTGCCATAATATTTATTGAGCATAGTATTGGCTATATTTATAGAATGGATGACTTTTATTGCTAATAATGCTCTAATACCTCTATAAAACTAAATCCTTAATATAAATAGGGTTTTAGCACAGCACCTGAGTAGCGGTCATTTTTTTAGCTACTCTCTCTAACATAAGTTGACCATGGTTTCCATAAAGCAAACATTTAGTTACATAAAGTAAATAAAATTTATTTATTGTTAATTAAGTCAATATTGTATATATTCCCAATAAGTTCATAAATATTTCTTGCAATACTTATTGGCATGAATAACAAGTTGAAATATTAAGACAATATCATCAGGGATGATGAGCATAATAAGACAGAGGACTGTCAACCAATACCGACCCTCCTCCATAAATTCTCATCTCTATATACTATAAATCCAGTCATTCTATAGCCCATAAGTCTTGTTAGATGTTTAGGTTATAGTCGACCCACAGCCATATTTTACAATGTAAATTTTAGCAAAATCGAACCACAGAAAAGTATTTTTCGCAGTGCTTTGATTGATAGAAATCTGCTTTTTTTTCGATAATATTGGGTTACTTACTACTGGTTGGTCATTCTGCTTTATCAGCCTATAAACTGATTTTAGGATCCGTTTATAGACAACGTATCGAACTGTCTTCCATCATGTGATACATGCTAAAGCAAAATAACTTGTCAGGCTCAAATCAGTAATCTTGTTTTTATGTTAGGCAAAAGGAGTTGTCCTATGGAAAACCACAACGATCCATCCGGTTATTGGCGTGCCAATGTCCGTCTCATTTTAGGTAGCCTATTTATTTGGGCGCTATGCTCATACGGGTTTGGGATTTTGTTACGTCCTCTCTTAGCAGGTATTAAAATCGGTGGTACCGACTTGGGCTTTTGGTTTGCTCAGCAAGGATCCATTGGGGTATTTATCGTTTTAATTTTCTTCTACGCTTGGCGTATGAATAAGTTAGATAAACAATACGGCGTAGACGAGGAATAGCCCCATGAGTCAATTTACGATTAATATTATTTTTGTAGGTCTATCTTTCGCTCTATACTTCGGTATTGCAATTTGGGCACGTGCTGGCACAACGAGTGAATTCTACGTAGCAGGCGGCGGTGTTCACCCTGTCGTCAACGGTATGGCAACGGCTGCTGACTGGATGAGTGCTGCGTCATTTATTTCGATGGCAGGTATTCTTGCCGCTGGCGGTTATGGCGCATCAACTTATTTGATGGGTTGGACAGGTGGTTATGTACTACTGGCAATGCTCCTAGCGCCTTATTTACGTAAATTTGGCAAGTTTACGGTACCTGACTTCATCGGTGACCGTTTTTATTCAAAAACGGCAGCAATGATTGCCGTAATTTGTTTGATTATCGCCTCAACCACATACGTTATCGGTCAGATGACAGGTGCCGGTGTCGCTTTCTCACGCTTCTTGGAAGTTGAAAACACTACTGGTCTACTGATTGCTGCGGTTGTTGTCTTCTTCTATGCTGTACTTGGTGGTATGAAAGGGATTACTTATACGCAGGTAGCGCAGTATGTGGTTCTAATGATTGCATATACCATTCCTGCTGTTTTCATCTCACTTGAGTTAACAGGCAATCCAATTCCAGGTTTGGGCTTGTTTTCAAACCATGTGGAAGCAGGCGTTCCTATCTTAACCAAGCTAGATCAGGTGGTTACTGACTTGGGTTTCACGGCTTATACCGCTGATGTCCCTAACAAACTAAACATGGTGCTATTTACCTTATCACTCATGATCGGTACAGCAGGTCTACCACACGTTATCATCCGCTTCTTCACCGTCCCTAAAGTCGCTGATGCGCGTTGGACAGCTGGTTGGACATTAGTATTTATCTCGCTACTATACTTCACTGCTCCTGCCGTAGGTGCAATGGCACGTTTAAACCTGATTGATACGATTTATCCACAAGGGGTAGCAGAAGCACCTATAAACTATGATCAACGTCCAGACTGGATGAAGACATGGGAAGATACCGGTCTTATTAAGTATAATGATCTTAATAATGATGGTCGTATCCAAATGTACAACGATAGTGGTCTTGGTGCCGCTGAGCTTGCCTTGACTGCTGCACAAGCGGATGGTGGCGATGTAGCCGCTGCCACTGCAGCCGTAGAGACTGCACGTGTCGCACAGGATCTAGAACTTGATGGACGCTTTACCGCAGCAGGCTGGAAGGGTAATGAGCTGGATGTCAATGCCGATATCTTAGTATTAGCTAACCCAGAAATTGCGAATCTTCCACCATGGGTTATTGGTCTTATCGCCGCAGGTGGTTTGGCAGCAGCGCTCTCAACAGCAGCAGGCCTACTACTGGCTATTTCGTCAGCGATCAGTCATGACTTGATTAAACGAAATCTTAATCCAAATATTACTGATAAAGGCGAATTGAGAGTTGCGCGTATTACGATGGGTGTTGCGATTGTAGTTGCTACTTGGTTAGGAATAAATCCACCAGGGTTTGCCGCACAGGTAGTCGCATTAGCATTCGGTATCGCTGGTGCATCGCTCTTCCCTGCACTAATGATGGGTATTTTCTCTAAACGGATCAATAATGTTGGTGCCATCGCTGGTATGCTAACAGGTCTGATTAGTATCCTTGTTTATATCTTTGTCTTTAAAGGTTGGTTCTTCATTAGCGGTACAGCGAACTTCCCTGATACGGCAGAGTATTGGTTGTTTGGTATCTCACCACTATCATTTGGTGCGATTGGGGCATTGCTTAACTTTATCGTAGCGTTTGCTGTCTCTTATGCTACTGCTCCGCCACCATTACACATTCAAGAGTTGGTTGAAAGTGTCCGCTCTCCACGTGGCGCAGGCGGTGCAGTCGACCACTAAGTGTATAAATGAGAATATATCTTCAGTTACTATATATCACTCACAGGCAGTAGCTGCTTGTGAGTGATTTTTTTATCTCTTATTTATTATAAAAAATGCTAGATTTTTGCTTTATTGAATATACTTTATTAACTATGCTTAGGGCGTGTCCTCAATTAAATCGATTATCCTCTAAATGGGCTAAAAATGGCTAAATTTTGCCAAACATCGTTAAATAGCTTATCAATATCTCGATATTATTTTCGCTACTTTCTTTGTTTGACGGCAATTTATCTCATTTTTATGACCATTTTTAAAATGAGGACACGCCCTAGTTAAAAGCGCTCAATTAAAAGCGCTTAACGCATTAAGGAAGATTTTATGCTTTTTGAGTTTATCGCTACCATTGCTGCCGCATTTGGCATGGCTGGTCTGGCACTCATTATAACTCACCTCAGTAAACTGGCTGGCAAACGCGCACCAAAGTGGCTTATTCCTTTGTTTGCTGCGATTGGTATGTTTGCCTTTCAAATACACCAAGAGTATAACTGGTATGGTCAGCAAGTGAGCAAGTTACCGGCAGGCGTGCAAGTCGTCAAAGTAGCAAAAAGCACCGAGTGGTTTCGCCCATGGTCTTATATCAAACCGCAAATATTACGTTTTATCGCTGCCGATACCGCCAACGCTAGCGTGCAGGTAGACAATCCAGATGTATATTTGGTTAATTTATATCTGTTTGAAAGACGCAGAAGCGTGCAGAAAGTACCACAAGTTATAGACTGTCGTATTCCTGCGCGTGCCGATTATGTCATACCCGAAAAAGACAGTAAGCTAACGATTGATGAACATGTCAAGCAAACAACAGCATGGAGAGAGTTGGCAACAGATGACCCGTTGTTCATTAGTATTTGTACTGGTAAAAGCTAACCTCCTCATAAATATGCAAATACAACCCTGCTAAAATAGCTGATTATTAAGGGATTTAAGACGGCTTATATTATAGTCATGTATTCAATTGCGCTGAGAAGCTGCGGTATAAGTATGCTTAGAATTAGCGCCTAACAGCAATCCAGCGCATAGACCACCGAAGTGCGCCGCAAACGAGATACCTTGTTGCGGCATCAATCCTTGCTTGATGGTCAACCAATAGCCAGTACCCATGACAATACAGGCAATCAAATAACCCCAACGCCGCGCAAATACAGCACCGCCTATCATATAGCCGAGCATCGCGAAACATAGCCCTGATGCGCCAACATGAATTGACAATGGCGAGCCAATGATCCAAGTGACCAATCCAGATGCGATAATGAGCTTAATCACTGTTCGATAAGCATTCTTCTCAAACAATCCAAACAAAAATAAAATCTGTAACAACGTCAAAGTGTTACCAAGCAAATGTGAAAAATTGCCATGCATCGTCCATGATGCAAATACTCCAATCATGCTGCCCACATCTAAGGCACGAGGCACAATCCCAAAGATATTCCACATGCCGAATAATGCCACTTCATTTAAAAAAAACATGCCCCACATCGGTATTAATACAAAAGCATATAAGCCTATAACCTGCTTTATTCGTATCATAATCAAGTTAAGCAGTTGCTGCCAATTCATATAATGCCCTACTCTTTTAATTCATGTTTTAATTCATGTTTTAATTCATGTTTTTAGCGATATTTTAATGACTCAGCGTAGAAGTGGAGCGTGTTACAGGTGTAAAATCTAACAATGCAGCCTCTTTGTCAGTCATCAAATAACTGTCACTATGTAATAACGATGTTGAGTGGTAAGGCACCAAAGCGGTGGGTACGAAGCGACGAGCGGCATCGATATGTTTGATAGAATCATCAAAAAAGATATGAGGTGCAAATGTTCTAAGTACAGCTGTTTTTTCTAAACCTCCTAAGAAAAACGCCATATCGACATTGACGCCCCACTCTCGCAATGTCTTAATCGCACGCAGATCAGCAGGTGCGTTGCGAGCCGTGACCAATGCAATTTTTATGGGAGAATACTTGAGACCAGCGGGTAGACGTTCCTGTAAATTTGATAGTTTAATCAACAATTCAGCATAAGGGCCTTTTTCAATGGGTAAATCACGCATCTGTATTTCGCGATCGTGAAAAGCACGCAGTCCTTTTTGCTTGTACAGCAGTTCACCTGAATCATCAAACAGCACCGCATCACCATCAAAAGCAATACGCAACTGATCGGTATCTAACTCATAGGTATTGACAGGGGTTGCGTCGAGTATCGCACAAGCGCAGATATTGGCATCAGCCACTTGCTGGGCATCTTCGCGATTGGTCGTCAAAAATAGATCGACATTGAAGTCTTTAATATAAGGAGCAACAGGACTGCCTGAAATAAATGCCGAGCGTGAGATAGTCAGCTCATGCTCAAGAATTGCATTGAGGACTTGAATGCCCGTATCTGGACTACTCTTTGAAACAATGACCACTTCCACCAAAGGTGTCTCAACCTCTAAATCTTGCATGCCATCATTGCAATAATTATTCAGATTTAATAGAGCTTTAATTAATGGGTAACCAGCACCTATACTGAGAGCATCGTTTTCACGCTTAGTCATATAGTCTCGAAACTCTTTTATGGCGCTTACAGGTCTCTGCTCTAGCAGCTCTAGCAAATAATTTTCTGATTCTGTTAAATCAAAAAGTGCCGTTGCAGAAATCGCGACGATGAGCGTATTACTAAAATCGACTGCCATGATTTTCTCTACTTATAAAGTTATCTATTCGGAAATACCAACCAGTTTACTACATTCACAAGCCCTTAGAATGATAAGAAAAGTTATCCACGTATAATGTCATTTAGTATAAAAACTACTTTTTAAGTAATCAAAATGACCGCTCAAAAAATGTCTCATAATGTGACTTTATGTGGAATAATTTAACCATAGAATTATTACGCCGATTTTTTCTTTTATCATAAAAAAGCCATATTGCTATGAAAACAATATGGCCCTATTAATGAACAATACAAATGAACGACGAAGCTATGATTTTCTAAGCTTACTTTTATCAATAGCGCTTACGTTAGCAGCACTAAAGATATCGCTGGAAAAGCGACCAAAATAACCAGTCGAATCAGATCAGAGACAATAAACGGTGCGACCCCGCGAAACATATCAGACAGCTTAATATGCGGTGCCATTGCCTTAATCACAAAGATATTCATCCCCATCGGCGGCGTAATCAGTCCAAGCTCTACTGTCAATACAGCGATGATACCAAACCATACGGGATCAAACCCTAACGCCACAATGATTGGATATACCACTGGGATAGTAATGACCAGCATCGCCAAAGCATCCATGAACAACCCTAAGAGGAAGTACATGATTAAGATACAGATCAGTACAATCATCGGGCTAACTGCTAATGTACCAATCCAAGTCGCTAGCGTATAAGACAAGCGTGAGACGGAGATAAAGTAACCCAAGGCTTCTGCACCCAGCAGCATAAAGAACACCACCGCTGATAATGCAAGCGTTTCAATCAAAGATTGCTTTAGACCTTTTATACGCATGCCTTTGGCAAAAGCATAAGCCCAAGAAACAAAAGCACCGACTGCCGCACCTTCTGTTGGGGTAAATAACCCAAAGAAAATACCAGCGATAATCACAATAAAAATAAAGCTAAATGGTATGAGTCCCGTCAATGACAGCAGCTTGGCTTTCCAAGAAGTAGGCTCACCGCGACGCGCTAAATGCGGCTTCCAGCGTACCATAATCATAACAGTGATTGAATACATCACCATGCCCAAAATCCCAGGCAAGAAACCAGCGATGAACATGTCACCGACTGACTGCTGGGTTAAGATGGCATAAACCAGTAGCGCAATGCTAGGCGGAATCATAATACCTAACGTGCCACCCGCTGCTAAAATACCACAGGCAAAACCTGGTTGATAACCATACTTCTCCATTTGTGGCAGCGCAACCTTGGTCATAGTGGACGCTGTGGCTAAGGATGAGCCTGAGATAGAAGCAAAAATACCAGACGATCCTATGCCAGCGATACCCAAACTACCCCTCACTCCCCCAAAAATAGTTCGGGTAGCTTCAAACAATTTCCCTGCCATCCCTGAATGAGTGGCAAAAACGCCCATTAAAATAAATAAGGGAATCGCACTAAAGTCATATTTGGCTAACACATCTACCGGAATATCTTTGAGCATTTGCAGTGCACCACTGGGCGCCGTCACTGCGCCAAAACCAGCCAATCCAACACCTAACATGGCAAGCGCCACTGGAACTCGCAGGACAACAAGCAGGATCATGACGATTAAGCCGATAGCTCCAATAATTTCTGGACTCATGCGCCTGTCTCCTCGGCGTCAAAGAACTCGCCCGTTTTAAAGATATTGATGGATTCGATTAATGAGCGAATGGCGAGTAAGAGACTTAAAAATGCACTAAATGCATAGATGGGCATCATTGATAATCGAAGGTCTTGAGTGACTTTGCCGTATTCTATGGCATCAACAGCACTCTCATAAAGCCCCCAAGCAAAAAGGATACCGATGATAAAAAAGCCCATCATAAAGACGCCCATCATATAACCTTTAATGGCTTGGGGCATTTTTTGAGTAAAGACATCAACGATGATTTGTGAGCGTTCGACGAAAGCGCCAAAGGCAGCAAGTAAAGCAAAGAGCATGAAGTAAGAGACGATCTCTACACTGCCTTTAACAGTAAAGCCAAACTCGCCACCAGTCAGCTTGAAAATATAACGAGCAGTCACATCGAGCATCGTTGTGAGGACAATAATAATAAGACTGATACCACCAATAAACTGGCATAATCTAGAGATTAGAATACTGATTTTTACTAAAAATGCCATGTGACACCTCCAATGGGTTATACCACTTTACAAGCAGCACTGGCAGCTTTTGCTTTCTCATAGACACTATCAGCATCTAAACCCAAAGCATTGACATCACTTAAATATTTTTGCGTTCCTTTTTCGAGCGGTCCTTTCCAATCAGGATCATTCAATGGATCAGGGATTTCAACAATCTCATCGCCTTTAGCTTTAGCAGCTTGAATGGCCATTTGATCATGCTTATCAAATACTTCACCAACTTTATTAGCCAATGCCATTCCTGAGTTTTTATCCAACACTTGCTTTAAATCATCAGGTAAGTTGTTATATTTATCCTTATTCATAGTGACCATCAGCGCCGAACTGTAAAAAGGAATATTGGTATGATATTTGGTGATTTCGTCAATTTTGAAAGCTGTTACGGCCTCCCAGGGAAAACTCAACCCATCAACGACGCCGCGTTGTAGCGAGGTATACATATCATTAGCAGGCAATCCTACTGGAGAAGCGCCCGCACTTTCGATAATGTCACCAGCGACCGCAGAAGGGCGGCGGATGCGCATACCTTTCATGTCTTCAGGAGTCCGAATCAATTTATCCGTAGTATGCAGTGAGCCAGGTCCAGCGCCATACATAAATAGTAGATGTGAGTCTTCATACTCACTAGCAAGCGTGCCATCCTCATAAAGAGTCTGTAGCATACAACCCATTTGAGTTGCTGAGTTTGATAAACCAGGAAGTTCAGTTATTTGAGTTAAAGGAAAACGACCACTAGTATACCCATGTGCTTGTGAACCAATATCTATCGTACCTTTAGCAGCAGATTCGTAGGTAACATCTGCTTTAGCAAGACCCGCGGAAGGATACAACTCTACTTTTAAGCGACCATTAGAATCTGTCTCTATTTGTTTAGCCCAAGGTTCAAAAACCTCTGTGCTAATAGAAGAGGTTGCTGGCCAAAAGTGAGAGAAGCGTAAAACGGTCATTTCTTGAGATTTTGCTGATGAGCCATCAGTCGTGTTAGCAGATTGGTTAGAGCAGCCTAAAAGACTAACAGCCGCTAAGGCACCAATTGAAAAAAGAGGAGCTAGCTTCATTATCAATTCCTTTTGATAATTGTGAAAATAGGAGTAATACATCACTGGTAAATAATCTAATCTATACCCGATGTAATAATTTACAAGTTTTAAATATATCTTTTACATACCTGTAATAAAAATCTAGTTTAAAATTAGCAGCTATAATGATATAAGTCAAATCATTTTGATGGCAGGACTAGAAAATATATTCATGAAATTGCATAGCAATTAAACAAAGAAAATCGTCAATTCAAATAGAAAATACATTTATAGAGTGTGAATTATAAAAGTAAGTTAGATTAAGTATAATTTTACACTTAATCTCCCAACCCCCAAACAAAGAAAACCCCCTTCTGCATAAGCAGAAGGAGGTTTTACTTTTAGAATAGAGAGCTGACGATGACCTACTCTCACATGGGCGAACCCACACTACCATTGGCGCAATGATGTTTCACTTCTGAGTTCGGGAAGGGATCAGG
>NZ_JADQAK010000014.1:0-88004 GCF_022129285.1 Psychrobacter sp. Ps4 | reverse complement strand
TCTGCACTAGATGGTTCGGCTGCAACCATGGCATATTCATTATTGGCACTTGCTATTCCCAAAGAACAAACTGTTAAAACTACAATGCCTGATATGAATGTGAATAAGTGGTTTAATGCTTTCATTGTATTGTTTACTCTCAGCTTCATTCAAATAAATCCACAATACACGATATCTAAATCATTAGGCAAGTTTGCTTCTTCCTGCCTCCTCATTGCTTGCATCGTTATTATGATAAAACTATCTTTCATTCGAGACATATACTCCTTTGCTCGTACTGTTCCATAAACTCCCCTTAACGTTCTTTACTTTCACTGTGAGCGGCTCTAACTAGTAGCTCGCAATGGTTATTATGTATCTGTTGGTCGCTGATATCACGATTGATCCAGTCGTAGTAGCTTGACGGCTTAATACTTAGTACACGGCACATAGAGACGATACTAAAAACCTGTTTATTAGTTTTTATAAAGGCATACCTTACTAGCCGTGCTTGGCGAAGTACGCCGTCGCCTCATTCGAGCATAGCTCTCATCTTGCATCGGGGTGAAACAGTGCTTCGCTTTATCCTTCCTCATTTAGTATCTCTCGTTCCTCTTCAGCCACTTTAAGCTGTCGTTTGAGGCGCTTGTTCTCTTCCATCACTGCCATAAGCTGTGTATCGTACTGCTCAGTCCCTTCAAGCTTGCCTTGAGTGGCTTTGTTATGCCAGTTAGATAAGGTCTGCATGGCGATACCAAGCTGCTTTGCAGTCGCTGAAATATCCCCATCGTTGTCCGCTATCTTCTTGACGGCTTCAGCTTTGAATTCTGTGCTGTAAGTTCTGATTTTCTTAGTCATGGTAAACTCCTCATCGAGTCGTTAGTTTACCAAGTTTAGGTGTACGGTTTCTTCAGCATAGCTCAGAATAAATAGAAGTGAAATATACTGGCTATTGCCAGTCTTTTTTGTTGTCAATACAGGCGCAAAGTGTAAAACTGATTATGAATCGCTGCTAATCTGCTTATAATAAGAACACAGTATAGATTACCAATCGACATAAGCACGAATATAAGTACTGACATAAACAAAAATGAATAAGGATTTTATAATGGCAAAACCAACCACAGAAAACCTAACCTTACCTGACTTTCCAGTGACGATAGTACGAAAGCTTGCCGGCAACTTTATCCATGATGAAATCAATCTCCAAGAGATGATTGCCAATACTGATAAAGGACTTATTTTGTACTTTTATCCAAAAGATAGTACGCCAGGCTGTACCACTCAAGCAACCGAATTTACTGCTCACCTCCATGAGTTTGATGATTTAGGCTATGACATTATCGGCGTCTCACGTGATAGTGTTGAATCTCACGAGAAATTCATCACCAAATATGATTTAAACATTGCCCTTATCAGCGATACTGATGAAAAACTATGCCAATACTTTGATGTTATTAAAGAAAAAAATATGTATGGCAAAATAACGTTAGGGCTGGTCCGCTCAGCGTTCGTTTTTAACAAAGATGGCACGCTCACTCATGCTCAGCGAAATTTACGTGCCAAAGGCTACACTGAACGTTTACTTGAAACCTTAGCACCTTAACCAATAAAACCAAGAGTCATAAAAAAGCATTTTAAAATAGACGCTAATAATCATTACGATAAACGCTGGATATCAGAGGCTAAAAATAGTTTTTTAATAATTTTTTAAAGTAATCTCTTAAAAAAATTATCTAAAAAACAGCCCTGAATAATAAACATCTTATAACTTGAGAATAATATGAATAAACAATCCGATACAGCAGCGGATAACACAGCATCCAAAGCTACTCGCCAAGTATCTGTTGCCGTTATCGGTGCAGGTACTGCTGGGCAAAATGCTTTTCGTCAAGCCAGTAAAACCCATGATGATGTTGTTATTATTAACGACGGATTCTGGACGACCACCTGTATTGCGGTCGGCTGTATGCCAAGCAAACTATTGATTGCCGCCGCTGATCGCGCGTATGAAGCCAATCACTCTGCTGAATTTGGCGTCCATGCCACTGTCCAGATAGATGGCAAGCAAGTCATGCAACGCGTTCGGGACGAGCGTGCTCATTTTGCTAGCTATATCAAAGCTCAAGTAGATAGCTGGCCTGATCACAAAAAAATCTCAGGACGCGCTCATATCAATAACCAAGGATTCATTGAGGTCAATGATGCGCTGATTGCCGCTGACAAAATCATCATCGCCACGGGTAGCTCTCCATTTATTCCAGATGGCTGGGCAGATAAGCTTGGTGACGCCATGCTCACCTCTGATACGATCTTTGAGCTCACAAATTTACCAAAAACAATGGCCGTCGTCGGTACAGGTGCTATCGGACTAGAGCTTGCGCAAGCCTTTAAACGCTTAGGCGTAGAAGTAACTTTGTTTAATCGTGTCAAACGTGTTGCAGGTCTCAAAGACGATGATATCAACAACAAAGCTATCGATTGCTTAAGCCGCGAATTGACCATGCATTTGGGCAGTAAAATCAACGATGTCGGCGTGCAAACAGCCACGGATAATGACCATTCAGCCGCGTTCATTGATTATGAAGACAGTGCTGGAGAGTCGCAACAATGGCAAGGTGAGTATGTACTGGTTGCGACTGGTCGCCGCAATAATATCAAACCGCTAGGGGTCGAACACTTAGGCGTTGAACTTGACGACAAAGACCGTCCAAAGCACTTGAATAAAAAAACAGGTCAGATTGGTGATTTAGATATCTATATCGTTGGTGATGCCAACGCCCACCTCCCATTATTACATGTGGCCAGTGATGAAGGCTATAGCGCTGGAAGTATGGTCTGTGAGAATGAAGACGCCGCTCATATTCGCCCGCCCGCCACGCCCTTCTCGATTGTGTTTTGCTCACCACAAATCGTTAACGTCGGCATGTCTCTACCAGACATTCAACAGGATACAAGCTTAGAATATGTCATCGGTAGCGTCAGCTTCGACAATCAAGGACGTAGTCGCGTGATGGGCGTCAACTGTGGCCTGCTACATATCTATGGCTGTAAAAAAACTGATAGAATCTTAGGCGCTAGTATGGTGGGTCCTGATGCCGAGTATATTGGGCACATTTTAGCGGCAGCGATTACCAATGATTTGAGTGTTAAGGCCATGCTCGATACGCCTTTTTATCATCCTACGATATTAGAAGGCTTACGTACCGCGTTACGCGATGTTCAACACAAAATGGCAATACCTTATCAATACCAAGACACACAGGAAGATAGCTTTTAAGCATCAGCTCAGCTACACTTTCAAAACAAGGATGTGTCGTATTAATCATCACTCATGTTGTGTTTGGTAGCACTGACGACTTGAGGTACTTTAAAAAACTCTGCATGGACCAAAAAATGGCAATCGCTAATATTACTGATTTTTTTAAAGAGATTGTTCGTGACCTGCATACTAGCCTCTACCTTGCGCTTGGTGGCTCTGTCGATGAAGAGTCACTTGATTGGTCGTCTCAAGCGGTAGAGCTCGCTAGTACTGCCATCAAAATCCTAATACTGCTGGCAGTGTTGGGATTTTTTTATTGGCTTGCCATTTATATCCTTAAGCAAAGTAGGACAAAAATCCGCCTGAATGAGCGCCGTACTAAGATTGTCCGTTCAGTCTTGCGTTATATATGGATAGTTGCTAGCTTGATTGCCATTATGAGCCAGATTTACTTTGAGCCAGAGACTATCAAAGCTACTGCAAAAGCCAGTACATGGGCGGGGATTTATTATGTACTTTGGGCGTCATCTGGACAGATTATCCATAAGGTGTTACAGCATTATGGTCTCAATGCTTCTATAGAGCAGCTGCTTCAAAACATCTTGTCAGTGCTGCTACTGGTACTCGGACTTGCCAGCGTCATGGCGCAATTTGGTTTCGATATCGTCTCATTGGTCGCAGGTTTAGGGATTGTGGGCTTGGCAGTCGGTTTTGCTGCCCAATCAACGCTTGCTAATTTCATTGCAGGTATTACCATTTTACTCGAACAATCTTTTCAGGTTGGCGACTGGATTCATATCAATGACAACGAGGGTCGCGTCGTACTCATTGCGTTACGCACCACCCATATTTTGACGCGAGACAACATCACCGTCATTATTCCCAACTCTAACGTTGCCTCCTCTGAGGTGACCAATTTAACCTCCAAGAACTTCATACGTTTCGATATTCGTGTGCGTATTGCCTTTGAAGATGATGTCGATACTGCTCGCAAGGAAATTTTGCAGGTGCTTACTGACACCGATGTGGTACTCAGCCGTCCTGAAACCTCGGCCACCGTGGATGAAATTGGTGAATACGGAGTGTTTTTTATCGTGCGTTTTTGGGTCAAGCCTGCTGCTGTCGCGCGCATGCCCAAAATTAAAGAAGGTCTAAAAGAAGATATCAAGCGTGCCTTTGATGCCGCTAATATTTCTACTCCTTATCCTCATATGCGTTTGCTTATGCCAAAGGATGTGGATTATCCTATTGCTACTAAACCCTTTGCGACTACAACGCAAGTCGTGTCAGAAACACCACCACTGAGCAAAGCGGATAAATAAGCTCATTATATTATTTATCCCTTGGGCAATTTATCCCACAATTTTTAGGCGTAAGGTTTTCATCTTTAGTATGATAAGCATGATTTTGTGAAAGGTAGCGTTGCTGAATCTCTCTTTGATAAACACCACCACTTTAAACCATCCTGCCCTGAATTATGGTAAAATTGGCGGTTAAACATCTTATTTTATGATGTGCATTACTTATCAATTTAGCCCACAGGTATCCGTATGACCGAAACAACCGCGCCCGCATCTCTAACAGCAGCTTCACCAGAATTGTCGCTTGACCTTATTATCACCTGTGCCGATGGGCTTGAGGCACCACTCCAAACTGAGCTGACAAGTTTTGGTATTGCAAGCGAAATCAAAAGTACAGGCCGTCTGGCAGTTACTGGTACTTTGCGTGACTTATATAGCATTTGTTTGTGGTCACGTGTCGCCTCGCGGGTATTAATGCTCATTAAACGCAAAAACATCAATGCCGAATACGATGTGGCTGAGCAACTTTATGGCTTGGCAAAATCGGTCAATTGGATTGAGCAGTTTAGTTTAGAGCAAACCTTTGCCATTCGTCTGTCGGTCGATAAGCGTGTCGCCGTCAGTCAACAGTTTGCGATGCTACGTATCAAAGATGCGATTGCAGATACGTTCAATGAAGTTTATGACAGCCGTCCTAACGTCGATAGTAAAAATCCAGACTTTTCTATATTTGCAACCGTGAATGATAAGCAAGCTGAGCTGTATTTGGATTTATCAGGTACCAGTTTGCATCGCCGTGGTTATCGTGTGGCAATGACTGAAGCGCCACTCAAAGAAAACTTGGCAGCGGCTCTACTATATAGTGCAGGCTGGCACAAGAAAAATGAAGCTGGCAATGCACCTTTTTATAATGCGCTAATTGATCCAATGTGTGGGTCTGGCACCTTTATTATTGAAGCACTACTCATGCATTGCGATTATGCTGTGGGTATCGATAAAGCCGCCAATCAATTTGGTTTTTACCAATGGCAGCATCATGACGATGCCTTATGGCAACAGATGATCGATGATGCCCAGACACGTTTCCGCGAAGCCTTAGCAATTGCCAATGAGCAACCAGATACATTACCGCTGATTTTGGGTTTTGATGCCGATAGCGGCGCGATTTTAGCAACAGAGAAAAACCTGATTGCCGCAGGTTTGCAAGATTTACTACCACTGCTTGATCTTGAGACGCGTGCGCTTGACCAACTGAGCACTATTCTGAAGCCACTAGTCGATGACGGTCGATTGAACAATCCTCTAATCATCACCAACCCACCTTATGGTGAGCGTTTGGGTGACGAAGAGATGATTAAGCCGTTATATCAGGCGATTGGGCTTATTTTGCAAGACAGCTTTGCTGGTAGCGGCATTGATCCGATGCTTGGCATATTGGCATCTAATGTTGAGCAAGTTGATATCTTACCTATCAAAGAACCAAAAACCTTACGCTGTCATAATGGTGCTATCACCGTTTATTTCCGCTATGGCACGTTGATTGCGGGACAAACGGGCAATCTCGTTAGTCGCTTCGAAAAACGTGAGATTGAAGTGGAAGAGGGACAAGACTTTATCAACCGCTTGCAAAAAAACCTGTCCAAGCTGAAGAAGTTGGCTAAAAAAGACAAGGTTAGTAATTTGCGCGTTTACAATGCTGACTTGCCCGACTTCAAAGTCGCCGTCGATTTATATGGCGACTATGTGCACGTGCAAGAATATGCGCCACCAAAAACCATTCCACCTGAGACGGCTAAAAAACGCTTCAACTTGGCATTAATGGGTATTCGTGAAGTTTTTGGTATTAACCGTGAACAAATATTTATCAAAACCCGTGCACGCCAGTCTGGTAATGACCAATATAGCAAACAGAACACCATAGAAAAGCGTGGTAAATTTCATGTTGCACGTGAAGATGGTGCTTATTTTTACGTCAACTTTACGGACTATTTGGATACGGGTTTGTTCATTGATCACCGTAACATGCGTGCCCGTATTAAAGACAACAGTCGTAATAAATCCGTACTGAACTTATTTGCTTATACCTGTACGGCAAGTGTCCATGCGGCATTGGCTGGCGCGAAAAAAGTCACCAGCGTTGACTTGTCACAGAACTATCTAGACTGGGGTAAGCAAAACTTTGTATTAAATGGTCTGGACGTTAGCCGCAATAAATATCAATTCGTCGCAGCCGATATCTTTGAATGGATTAAAGACAATACTGAACAATTTGATGTCATCTTTATCGATCCACCGACTTTTTCGAATTCGAAAAAGTTCCAAGGTACCTTTGATGTGCAGCGCGACCACTCTGCCCTCATTAATCGTGCGATGAACCGCTTGACCTCTGACGGGATTTTGTATTTTTCAAATAACTTTACCCGCTTTGAGCTCGATGAGCAGTTAACTGAGCGTTATGAAATTATTGATATCACGCAAAAAACCATTGGTTTTGATTTTGATATTAAAAAGCCTATTCATCAAAGCTTTGAGATTCGTCATCGTCAGGGCTGATAATTTAGGTTTATGGATGGATATAAAGGTTAACCACCGCATTTAGACGCCATCTTTTATAGTCAGTCTTGTCGTACACATAACAATGACCCAATCGGCTTTGATTGGGTCATTTTTTGTTGTTATGATAGAGCGTCATTAAATACTAGCTAAGTAATAGCTAAGCAACCGTGAAGCGTAGATTTACGAGCGCTTTAATCCCACTATTGCGATTATTTTTATTTATATAACTTAACTATTAAACTCTTAATCACTCTAATAACAAGGATAACCCCATGGCTTTATCACTTAATAAAGGCGGTAACTTATCGCTTACCAAAATTGACCCAAATTTGACCAAACTGCTTATCGGTCTTGGTTGGGATGAACGCGCAACCTCTGGCGCTGAATTTGATTTGGATGCCAGTGTATTTTTGCTCAGCACGGCGGGTAAAGTACGTGGCGACCATGATTTCATCTTTTATAACCAGCTTAAGTCTGATAATGGCGCGGTTGAGCATACTGGTGATAACCGCACTGGCGAAGGTGATGGAGATGATGAAGTCGTCAAAGTAAATCTGACTCAAGTACCTGCTGATGTGGATAAAATTGTCGTCACTGTTACTATTCATGATGCGGCGGTTCGTAGTCAAAACTTTGGTCAAGTTGCCAATGCCTTTATTCGTGTCGTCAACGAAGAAACAGGCACTGAAGTGGTACGTTTTGATTTGGCAGAAGACTACTCTGTTGAAACGGCAATGGTATTTGGCGAAGTCTATCGTCACAACGGTGAGTGGAAATTCCGCGCTGTTGGTCAAGGCTATTCAGGCGGCTTGCAAGCCATGTGTCAACAGTATGGCGTTGTTATCTAATGTGATAACTTATTCATGCTTAGACTACTATATGACCATTAAACTCAAAATATAAAGCAAGTATTAGCCCTCTATTTGTACTCACCATTATCAATGATAATGGCTGTAAAATATGGTTGCAAAATAGTCACAATTATTCATAGCTAAATGACTAGTAATGCTTTATGTTTCGTTTAGAATTATGCAAAAAAAGTGGTTAGCGATAACCGCTTTTTTTGTGGTTTGTGCCTATAGTAGGCCGACCTTAGCTTTATGCAACCAGACAGGATGTGTCATGAGACATTTTTATTTAGACTTTATTTTCACAGCCATCGCCCTAGCGGTCGCGGCATGGTGGGGATATTCACATGGCGGTGTGGGCGGTATGATAACCACCCTATCTATTACCGCTATTTTGGCCGTCATGGAGATTTCATTATCGTTTGATAATGCGGTGGTCAACGCTTCAGTCCTTAAAGGCTGGGACGAGTTTTGGAAAAAGATATTTTTAACGGTGGGTATTTTAATCGCCGTCTTTGGTATGCGCTTGGTATTCCCTATTGTTATCGTCGCTGTTACTGCCGACCTTGGTATGATGCAAGTTATAGATTTGGCATTGAACGATCCTAAAGAATACTCAGCCAGACTATTGGCGCATCATGCCGAAATCTCAGCATTTGGTGGTATTTTCTTGTTGCTCGTCTTCTTAAACTTCATCTTTGATGAAAAAGAAGTACACTGGTTCGATTGGCTTGAGAGCCGTCTGGCAAAATTAGGCAAAGTCGATGCCATGAGCGTGTTTGTCGCGCTTATCGTCTTGATGATTGCCGTATCATTTGCCAAGCCTGAGCAATCAGCTGCGGTCCTAATCGCTGGCGTATGGGGCATCTTAGTTTACCTTGGCGTACAAGTGGTTTCTGGTATGTTAGAGGGTGATCTTGAAGAAGAACTAGACGCTCAAGGTAATAGTACTGGTGCTGCAACTAGCGCGATTATGAAAGGTGGTATTATCGGTTTCTTATACTTAGAAGTCCTGGATGCCTCATTCAGTTTCGATGGCGTGATCGGCGCATTTGCGATTACTAATGACGTAATCGTTATTATGCTAGGTCTGGCTATTGGTGCGATGTTCGTACGTTCGATGACTATCTTCTTAGTCGATAAAGGCACCCTTGATGAATATGTCTATCTGGAGCACGGCGCGCATTATGCTATCGGTGCTTTAGCTATCATCATGCTGCTATCAGTGAAATTCCATGTACCAGAGCTTATCACTGGTCTGATTGGTATTACCTTTATTGGTTGGGCGTTTGTCGCTTCACTCAATTATCGTAAGCGAGAAGCCAAATCAATTACTTGATGCTCGTTCGATGTTAAAAAACCAAGCAAAAATTTTTAATATCAAACAGTACAAAGTGGATAGATAAAGTTAGTTTAAAAATAGACGGGTTGTACCAAAGCAGTTGGTATGACCCGTCTTTGCTTTAAAGCACTTATTTGACACCTGTTGGATAAGTGCTTTTTTATGTTGCACTACCTGACAATCTAATTTACTTTTTGATAACAACACCTTAACGACTGTTGCTCGGACGGTTAAAAAGTATCAGACTTGCAGCATTGATATGTCGCTTAGTAATCATATCGTAATCACACAAAATACGCCTTGCTTAGTAAGCAATCGCTTAGTATAGTAAATCGTAATGATATGCAGGGCGTGGCATACGAGTAAATTTATTCATTGTTTGCATTTATATATCGACCACTGCACTATTTTAGTTTATTTTTTTTATCATTCAATCCACTCAATTATTAATCAAAAGGATATTTATATGGCTATTAGCTTAACAAAAGGCGGCAACGTAAACTTATCAAAAGAAGCGCCGGGTTTAACCAATATTACAGTCGGTCTTGGCTGGGATCCACGTGCTACTGACGGTCAAGAGTTTGACTTAGATGCGATTGGCTTTTTGGTCAATGAAGCAGGCAAAGTACGTAATGACCAAGATTTCATCTTTTTTAACAACTTAAAGTCAGACAATGGCGCGGTTGAGCATACAGGTGATAACCGTACTGGTGAAGGCGACGGCGATGATGAAAAAATTAAAATCAATCTTGCTAGCATTCCAGCTGACGTAAGCAAAGTCGCTATCTGTGCGATTATTTATGAAGGTCAAAGCCGCAATCAAAACTTTGGTCAAGTGGGTGACGCTTACATCCGTGTCGTTAACGACAATGGCGATGCTGAAATCGCACGTTATGACTTATCAGAAGACGGTAGCACCGAAACCGCGATGATTTTTGGTGAATTATATCGCCATAGTGGTGACTGGAAATTCCGTGCCGTCGGTCAAGGCTTCAGCGGTGGTCTTGGACCATTAGCAGCTTCTTATGGCGTTAATGTTTAAGAGCTAACTAACATTTAACGATAATAATATAAGCCCGAAAAGCCATCAAGTGTGCCCTACTATCGCATTTGATGGCTTTAAAAGTAATAGGCTAGCGAAAATCTATGGTTAAGCCGACTTACAGACATAACTTACAAACGTATAGAATACTGATATAAGGATTCGCACCCTATGACCGCCACGTTTAGCTTGATCGGTACCATTGAACCATTTCTTCATTGTAATCTTAAAAAAGGCGACTCCATCTATTGTGAAGCCAATGCAATGGTGATGATGGAATCAAACCTTGAGCTAAAAGGTAAGCTACAAGGCGGTCTGATGCAATCACTTATGCGCCGTTTTGCCAATGATGAATCTTTGTTTCAGCAACAGATTGAAGCTGTGAACGGTGAAGGCGATTGTTTACTTGCGCCAACGCTCGACGGTGATATGCAAATCATTGATTGCGGTGCACAGCAATATACGCTCAGTGACGGCGCATTTGTCGCGGCGCAAACGGGCGTCGATGTGAAGGCTAAGATTCAACGTAATCTAGGTGGCGCCGTCTTTGGTGATACTGGTGGTTTTATGGTGATGCAGACGCAAGGTCAAGGTCAGGTGGTGGTATCGGGTTTTGGCTCATTGTTTGAGATTGATGTTGAACCTGGTAAAGACGTCATCATTGATAACGGTCATGTGGTCTGTTGGGACTCGCGTTTGGAATACAAACTGTCAGTCGCCACCAGTAAGAAAAAAGGCTTCATGGGCAATATCATCAACTCGGTCACCAGTGGCGAAGGTATGGTTTTAAACTTCTCAGGCTCAGGCAAAGTCATTATTTGCTCTCGTAATCGTGATAGTTACCAAGGCTGGCTACAAAGCGTCTTAGGGACTAGCTCAGGCGGTCGCGGCGGTAATAGCGGCTTACTTGGCAATATCTTATAGCTGTTATTATGTTTTTAAAGCTGTATGTTACAACGACTCCTCGTCATTATAGACTTTATTTAACCCTCTACTCACAATTACTATAACACTGTAGTATAAGGAATATCACATGGCAGTTAGTTTACAAAAAGGTCAAAAAATCTCCCTAAGCAAAGAAGCGGGCGGCGAGCTTACCCAAGTAAAACTGGGTCTAGGCTGGGACGTTGCTCAAAACCCTCAAGACAAAAAAGGTGGGTTCTTGGGCAAATTATTCGGTGGTGGTAGCGGCGGCGACTCGATTGACTTAGATGCTTCGTGCATCATGTTTGATACGAATAAACAAGCCATCGATGCGATTTGGTTCAGTCAGCTGAAATCAAAAGATGGCAGTATCGTCCATACTGGTGATAACCGCACTGGCGACGGCGATGGTGACGACGAGGTTATCAATGTCGATCTTTCAAAAATCCCTGCCAATGTCGTCTCTCTAGTATTTACGGTCAATAGTTTCACTGGTCAAACCTTTGAAACGGTAGAAAATGCATTTTGTCGTATCGTCAATGCCAATAACAATCAGGAAGTCGCGCGCTACAATTTATCAGCGCAAGGTGGTCATACCGCGATGATTATGGCAAAAGTATATCGTCATAATAATGAATGGAAAATGCATGCAATTGGCGAAACCGCTTCAGGTCGTACTTTCCATGACTTGATGCCTGCTATTACCCCGCATGCGTAAAGGATTCAAAGCTTTAGTTCGATTAGCGTTCATCCGTCAAAATAATCTATTGAAGCAACGTTATTGATAAAAAACAGCCCATCTATAATTAGATCGGCTGTTTTTTTACGTGTGCTAAAGAATATTTTTAAAGCACTTACTTACTACCACGCTTCCAACTAAAGCCCCAATTAAAGGCTTTATCCATCTCTTGATGCCCTTTGAAGTACTCATTAATACGTTCAACGTTAATACTACCTTGCTGATTGACCAGACGCGCAATCGCACACATTGGCAAATTACCTGTACCTTCTGTCAAACGTGTCTCAATCGGGGGTTGGTCGGGCACATGAATGGTCACGACACCATCGGTCTGCGCCCAGTTTGGTGCACCTTCATAAATGAAAGCAAAAATAAACACCTCTTCTATCTGCGACCACTGCTGACCGTTAATATCTAGCCACTCACCGCCGCTCACCTGTCCCGTTCTATCATCAGCACGCAAACACACGTAAGGCGCTGATGTTAAGCTACCGAAGCGATTACCCAATGCTTGAATCAAGGTTTTTTCACCATTTTTTAGATGAATCATCGCCCCAACATCAAGGTCAATACCGCCCGCTTTATGTTGTTTGAAAAGATCGCCTAACAAGCCTTTTTTGGGTGCTTGCTGATTAGCAGTCGGATTTTGGTTCCAGTTCAAGTTAACAGAGATTTTACCAAAGTCATCACGTTTCTTTAGGTTGATGCTAGACTGATTTTTGGTTAAAGTGATTTTGCTTAGGTTAATTGACGGATTTGGAGAAGCTGTAGGAATTGGCGGCGGCGTGCTTGTTTGAGGTGCACTACCTGCTTTCTGCGTATTAATTGGGCGTTGCGTATTGATGGGCTGAGCTTGACCTTGTGACTGGTCTTGTACAGGGCTTTGTGCGGGCGCTTCATCAGCAATTTCAACACCAAAATGCTCAGACAAAGGCTTCAGCCCTCCTTCGAAACCTTGGGCAATAAAACGGAACTTCCAGCTACCTTGGCGGCGATAACATTCCGCTAAAATAATGGCTTTTTCATTACGTCCAGCTGCACTTAACTGACAAGTCATCAGCACTTGGCTGCCTTGCAATACCTGAATATCGACATCGCCAACTTGAGCAAGCGTCTGCGCACTAGAAAACGCTAATGCTATCTTCTCGATATTTGCAGGCTGCGCAGGTAAATTAATATCAAAAAACCCATCGCTATCATGACCACGGAAACTCACACTGCCATCATCGCTACGTGTCTGCCCATAAAATATCATGTCGCCATCGCCGCGTACTTTACCGTCAGTTGTCAGGCGATATGCCGCGCAATCGACTGCACTTTGGCTTAAAATACGAATGCTAATATGATCTGTTGGCAGTGGCGCATTGGCACCAGCAATCAGTTGTTGAGGTTGGATTTGGCTCATCATACATCCTTTGAATTATTTATTATGTGCGTGTGTTTGTTATGCTAATAATTGTCATATAGTAGCATGGATGGCCGCTGACTTTTAAAGCGTACGACCGTTCAATAACATGCCAATGACCCTAAAAAATATTTTTACAAATCCTTCATGCTATTTTGTCAGCAGCATTTATAACGCTTAGCATTTGTATATAATAGCCCCTACTATTAGCAATATTGCGGCTTGTTTTTTTATTGCTGTTTGAGGCTTGCTTATATTCCTGATGGTGTTGCGATGACGATAGTGAATTATTCAATTATATCTAAAACCTACGATAATGCTGAGAGAATTATGAAAACCCCTGCTAACGATAACGATCATAAAACATCAACTGCCGCGTCACCTGCCGTTTGGTTAGCTGAAGGTCAGTCAAGCCAGCGTGATATGTTAGCCAGCCTGCAAACCCTAAAAAATCACGCTGATACTTCGTTCAACATTATCGCTTCACATCGCCACAATAGACCTGAGATTTTTGAATTTGCTGACAGCGTTTACCGCGAGCCTTCTACTAGCACCGCGGAGAACGATGAGCAAGCAGTGCTCGCATCAGTTGAGCCATTGATGCCGCGTTGGCAGTTTGTGTTAGAACAGGCGCAGAAAAATAAGGTAAAAGTGTTGCTCACTGGACGCAATGGTATTGATTACGAAGCCCACCGTGAGGCGTTTGACGCGGCTGGCATTCGTTTATTGACGGGTGCAGCGAGTGTGGCAGCGTTAGAAGTAATAGATGATAAGTTTGCCTTTATGCAGCAGTGTCATGAGCATGATATTCCCGTTGCCGAGGCGTGGCGCTTTGATAACGTCGCAGAGCTTGAGGCGTTACTTGACATATATGGTGATCAGCCCTTATGTGTCAAACCGGTTACGGGTATCTTTGCACAAGGATTTTGGCGACTGGGCAAAGTTAAAGAGATGGGTCGAGAAGCAGGTACAGAAACAGACGAGCAATACGATAGCTTTGAGCATTTATACTTTACCGAAGAGAAGAAAATAAATACGGCGCAATTTATTAATGCCTATGCAAACAGTGTCATGGTGCAGGAACGCCCAATTCCCATGCTGCTAATGCCTTACTTGTCAGGGCAAGAGTACTCTATCGATGTCGTCTGTGAATATGGCGAAGTATTGGCTGCTGTCACCCGTTATAAAACGGGGAAAATCCAGCATATCGGCTACGAGCAAGCGGTCATGGATGTCGTCATTCCACTCATAAAAGCCTTTGGCTGCGATGGCATCGTCAGTGTCCAAACCAAAGCCGATGATGACGGTCAGCACCGTGTGCTTGAGATTAATAGCCGCCCTTCTGGTGGCATTGATTACACCACCCATAGCGGTGTGGATTTGACCCAAGTTGGATTTGCCTATTGGCTGGGCTTAACCGATAAACCGATACTGGCTGATATCGCGCAACAAATAACCCCCTGCCAAGTACGCTCTATCATGATCGGTGTAAAAGTTGAAGAAGACATCACTGAATAAGTCAAAATAATAATATAAAAAGCTGACGGCAATGAATCGACAATAATACATCCATGACAACCGAATATATTCAATAAGAGGCAAACGATGACAGCACAAACCACGTTAGTGTTAGGGGCAAATACGGTCATCGCGACATCGAATTGTTCGGTCGCCTTTGCAACGACAAATCAGTCAAAGTTTGGCGAGCAGCTTGGGCTATTATGGCTACCTTTGGATGAGCATCGCAAAGCCGCTTGTAGTCCTGCTTATCTTCATGAACCGAAGGAATGGGCGCAGCTCAATAGCAAAGATAATCCAAATGCATGGCAATTGGATTTGCCTGCATTGTTTGATAAACAAGGTGCAAGTTTTTTACAACTGATTGCTTATGTTTATCATGAGCCAAGCCTAAACTTACCTGCTGTTGAATTGAGCAAAGTAAATTTAACCCTCAATGAGGGCGATATTCGTTATGAATTTACCGCAAGTGAGCGCCATGTCAAGGCGGCGATCATATTAGAGATATACCGACGCAATGGACAATTTAAATGCCGTGCCCTTGGTGAAAGCTCCACCCAAGGACTGGCAAGTCTTGAGCATCATGTACAAGTGAGCCTTGATATGCGTCCGCCAGATACGCATGCCCTTATCCAAGATGCCCAGCGTGCACAGCAGCAAGGTTATCCTAACAGTGACGCACGTCCGCCCAGACAAGTTCAGTCTGGTGAAACTTGGACAGGGACAGCGTTTGCTATCGATCCCTATCATTTACTGACTTGTTATCATGTCATTGAATCGGCGGCGATAATTGGTGTGCGTCAGCAAGGGCAGCCCGATCGTGAAGCGCAAGTGGTACTCAGCGATATCGGTAGTGATTCAGCAATTATTAGAGTAAGCGAGCCGCTGCCAAGTTATTTACCCTTAGCACAGCGTTGTAGTGATAATTTGGGTGAAACCATCACCACCTTGGGATTTCCGTTATCAGGATTGAGTAGCCAATTACAAGTAACGCAAGGCTGCATCTCAGGACTGACAGGGTTTGGCGATGATATTCGCTATCTGCAATTTACTGCGCCTATTCAGCCAGGCTCTAGTGGCAGCCCTTTATTACTGCCGACTGGTGAAGTTATCGGCATGGTAACGTCCAGCCTCGTCCATGAACATGCACAAAATATGAACTATGCGGTGAAATTTCAGTTATTATCCGCCCTACTCGCGAGCGCTGGAATCAGTCTAGACAACTTATCTGACTCATCTGGCATGTTACGCACGACAGCTACGCCGTTGACCACGCCGCAATTAAGCAAACAAAGTCGCGGTGCTTTGTGGTTGGTCGGCTGTGAAGGTTAGGAAATACACGTAACTATATATAAAAGAAAGTCCAAAGGAATATGAATGTTAAATAAGCAACACAGCACGACCATTAACCTACCACGCGGCAATCTTGATTTAACCTATCAAACCAATTCAGCCACTACGAGAAATGGGGCAGAACCAAGTAACGATTATCAATTAGAAGACTTACTTGGCTTTGCACAACGCATTAACCCAAAACGTGCCTTTTTGTTTGTCTCAAAAGTATTAGGTCGTCATATTCCGGTAGCACCAAGTATCATGCGTGATGCTTTCACTGACTTGGCGAATTTGGTTCCTAGCGATTTACCTGAGCCAATTTTGGTTATTGGCATGGCTGAGACAGCCGTTGGCTTATCTGCGGGGGTACATCAGGCGCTGCAAACGCGTTATCCCAATGCCTTACTATTGAACTCTACGCGTCATGCGCAACATGATGACAATAAGGACAGTAGCAGCGACTCTTTATTAACCACGTTCAGCGAAGACCACAGTCATGCCAGCCAGCATCTCATTTATCAAAGTGCAGATAATGTCACTCAAGCGCAGCTGCTAGCGAGCAAAACCTTGATTATGGTGGATGATGAAGCATCGACGGGCAATACTTGCGTCAATGTCGTCACTGCCCTTCGTAACGCAGGACTTGACCAACTAGAGCAAGTACATCTTACTACTTTGGTTGATTGGTCTTTAAACCAGAATCAGAATGCAGCCGATGCCAATGAAGCTGTATCTGACCAAATCGCAAAACGCCTGCCCAATATCCACTTTCAACGTCATCATCTACTTTCTGGTGCATGGACTTGGACAGATGCGCCCAATCCTGAACCGATAACGATGCCATCGGTTGATACAACTGAAGCAGGCAGTCAGTCTCTAGGTAATACTGGCAATTGGGGACGTTTCCCAACCCTAGATAGCACCGATGGGTTTGATCATTATCTTTTGAGGTTTCAAACTGCCTTTAACGTTTTTAACAAGCAAGCTCAACCTGAGAAAGAGCCGTTTGAGAAAGAACAGTTGCCACAGCGTATCTTAGTATTGGGCAGTAATGAGTTTGTTTGGTTGCCGTTTTTATTGGCGGAATGGCTTGCGCAACATACGCATGTAGAGAATAGTAAGAATACGGTTAATTTTAGTGCGTTAACCCGTTCACCGATTGCGCTTGGTGGCGCAATTACCTCGATGCTAAGTTTTAATGATAATTATGGGCTTGGTATGACCAACTTTGCGTATAACGTTACACCTAGCGATTGGGATTTGATTGTCTTGTGTGTGGAAACGTCCACCGATAGCGTTGATGCTATGTGGAAAGGTTTGGATAATGTATTGGTGGTGAGTCCGACGCTGTAAATTATTTTATAAGAACTGTCCCATTAAAACCATCCTCTAAATCCCGCTCTGCTTTTCACATTCAACCCTTACGGACACCTTTATGACCACCCCATTTTTTCAAGCCAATCCTGATATCGTTAAGCCTTACGCGCTGATGGATTTGGACGATACGCTCTTTCAAACTCAGCGTAAAATTGACGTATGGGATTTGCCAACTACTGAAGCTGAAAACTTAGTTTGTGCAACCGTTAACAAGCAAGGCGAGCCATTAAGTTTTATGAGTCAGCGTCAAGCCACATTTTTTAACTGGCTACTTGCTAGCACTGATCTAATCGTAGTGACGGCACGTGACCGTAGTGAAATCCAGCGCGTAAAACTGCCTTTTGATAGCTGGCAAGTTTTGACTCATGGCGCGATTATTCTTGACAAAGACGGTGCGTTACAAGCTCAGTGGCAACAGCATATGTATAGCAAGCTTGCGCCATTGCAAGAAAAATTGCAGCAGCTGAGCCAGCTATTCGCGAATCACAGCAAAAATGACAGTAGCCAGCTGGTCTTTACACCACATATCGATAGCTTTAGTAATGGCGCTGATAATAAAGAATTAACCATTTATCTGGCTATCAAACATGCGCAAAAAGACCATCAAGCATTAGTAGATCTCGCTGCAAAACTGCCAACGTTAGTACGAGACTTTGAGCAGGATTTTTATGTGCACGTGAATGCGAATAACCTAGCGATATTGCCGCACGCAGTTCATAAGCGCCATGCGGTACAGTTCTTGTTAGCTAATCATTTAGACAGTCAACGACCAAGCTTTGGCTTTGGTGACAGTCTGGCTGATTTACCATTTTTACAGCTGCTTGACTGGTATGGTATGCCCAATCATGGTCAGTTACATGAACGACTTAGCTCTCAGTCATTCTAAACACTTAATCTCTCCTAAATAAAAACAATAATCGCCGCCGTTTATAGAAGTAGAAATTATTTTATGACCCATCATATAACAAACCCTAATGTTCAAAAATTAGCAGCATATGGCTCAGGCAGCTATCTTGCCAGTGATGTGACCGTACTGCTCGATATAGTCGCTAAAGACGCGGTCGCCGATGTGCCTGTGAGCCAAAAAGAAGCACTTATTCAAAGTGGGCAACGCCATTATTCTGATATGTTGACCTTGGAGCAAGCGCCTACTGCTATGCATGAGCAGCTATACACGCAAGCATTAGAGCAAGGAACTGAGAGGACTGCCACTGATATTGCTAATTTGGCTTATACACTACATCATATTTTTCAAAAATCTCGAAATGAACATACTGTGAATGCTGAACGTCCATTAGTTTTAGTCAGTTTGGTACGCGCAGGTTTGCCAGTTGGCGTTTTGTTGCAGCGTGCATTAGCAGACGTTAATAGCAGCTCTGCTTTACCGAGCGTGCATTATGGTATCAGCATCATTCGCGACCGCGGACTTGATCCAGTTGCGTTACAAATGATATTGAATGCTCATCCAGACAGTCCTATCGTATTTGTTGACGGCTGGACAGGCAAAGGCGCGATTTATCAAGAGCTTGCTCATAGTTTAGAAAAATTTAGCGATCCTAGCCATGCAAACTTTGCCAATATTTTCCATCAAGGCGTAGGTGTTATTCCCTTATTAACGCTGGCTGATCCAGCTGGCGTTGCTTGGCTTGCAGCTAGCATCGATGACTGGCTAATTCCGTCAGGATTATTAAATAGTACGGTATCAGGACTGATTTCGCGAAGTTTATATACCGAGCCAGCATTGGGACTACACCGCAGCGTGTTTTATGATAACTTAATTGAGGTCGACCATAGCTTAGCTTTCATCGCTCATATCGATGCAGCGCGCCGTGCATTAGCCCCACCTTTGCAATGCTTGCCGACGTTTCAGCAGCCGCGCTATCAGACAGCCGCTTTAATCGACAAGCTGGCAGCAGACTACGATATCAGCAATCGTAACCGCATTAAGCCAACGATTGCAGAGGCAACACGGGCGATATTGCGCCGTGACCCTGAACGCATACTATTAGCCAGCGCTGATCATCCTGATACCATACTGCTAAGACATTTATGTGCCCAGCGAAATATCATTGTTAGTGTATTAGGTGATAAAATACATCCCTATCAAGCCATCACGCTTATCAAGCAACGTAGCGAAGACCATTAATCATTGCTACACTCGCGGTTTTTATAAACCAGACCCATCTCAAAATCAAAGCAGCGAAAGAGAAAGGTAAAACTACTCCTTCTTGTCGGCTAAACGAATTTGACATTACCAAACGTATTTTTGGGTTTGCAATCATTGCTGCTAAGCCATACCACTTGATGATACCTCTTAGATTTTATATTCATTCACTTATCACTATTGATGATGCCAATTATGTCAGATATGCAAAACAACGAGTCTACTCTTTATCAAAACACCCAGTCTTACGCTCACCTCATTACTGAGCGTCATGCGATGCTCAAGCCACATGCGCATCACCCGTATCAGTTGGGGGCTAGCCTATACATGCCAGCAACTCGCCAAGATATTTGGCAAGTCATTAAGCGTGATAAGTTGCCAACGATTAATAGCATTATCATCTGCCTAGAAGATGCGGTTAGCCATAATGATGTTGAGCTGGCACTTGAGCGCTTGCAAACGTTGCTGCATACATGGGCGACGCATGTCGATAGCATCAATGACCCATCAAAACATGCCGACATTCAGATTGAGCAACCAACACGCCCGCTGGTATTTATACGCCCGCGTCATCCAGCGATGTTAGAGCAGCTCTCAGGTTTTGCCCATATCGATTTGATTGATGGTTTTGTCATGCCAAAAGTCGATATGTATAGCCTATCCAATTGGCGTATGGCCTGTCAAAATCTGAGTACTGAGCAACTATTGATGCCGACGCTTGAAACCGCAGCGCTATTTAATCCACATCATAATCAGGAATTGGCCATTGGTTTTAAAGAAGCTTTTAGCCAGCCTGTATTTGCCTTGCGTATCGGCGGCAATGATTTGTTTGCAGCATTGCGTTTGCGACGTCCCAAAAACAGCATCGTTTATGATACCCCTATTGGCACCCTTGCCTATCAGCTGCTCGGCTGCTTTGTGCCGCATGGCTTTTATTTAACAGCGCCTGTCTTTGAATATTTGGATCAGCCAACGCTATTTATGCAAGAGCTAACCCGCGATGTTAGCTTAGGATTGGTCGGCAAAACAGTCATTCATCCAAGCCAAATTGCGCTGGTGCAACAAGCCTATTGCGTACCATTGAGCATTTTAGATGAGGCGCAAGCAATCTTGCATAGCGAGGCGAAAGCGGTGTTTAAATATAATAATACTATGCTAGAGCCTGCTACCCATCGCGCGTGGGCAACAGAAATCGTCAATCGTGCCGAGGCATGTGGCACCCTTGATGACGGTAATAATGACTATACGGCACGGTTATAAATAAAAGTCTTAAGGTTAATAGGGCATGTCCTCAATCTGAACGAAAGCGCCTAAATGGGCTAAAAATGATTACGTGCCCTAATTTCAAATTAATATTTCAAATCAATATTTTAAATGCACTCTTTTACATGCGCTCTTTTACATGCGCTCAATAAAAAAGCCGTTATCACATTCAAGATAACGGCTTTTTTAGCACAAAGATGTCATCACTCTATTACTATTAAAACGATGCCTTATTTAAGGCTATTTCAAGACCAACTCAAAACTAGACACAGTCCGCTAAAAAGGTGTTAATCACTCGATTGACCTGTTCAGGCTCTTCTACGGTGGCGGTATGACCAGCGCCCTTGATCACTGCCAATTTAGACCCTGCAATCGCAAAATGCATACGTTCAGCCTTTGAATAAGGGGTTGCTGTGTCCTCATCACCAACCACAATTAATGTCGGCACCGTAATACTCCCTAGCTGATCGTAGGTGCCTGCCCGCTCAATGACGCCCGTTGTTGCCTTAATGACTCCGCCTTTGCGATTGCCTTGTAGCATCGTTAACCACTGCTTACGATCAGACTTACGTAACTTATCTGTCAAAAAAGTATTGCCAAACATAATAGGCATGACCTTGTTACTCACGCGTTTGAGACCCAACCAACGAATGGCTTTGACCAGCTTACGATACTGCGGCACGTTTTTGGGATCTTCAGGATCAGCAGAAGTCTCTAACAGGGTAAGCGACAGCAATAGCTCAGGGCGTTTGAGTGCGACACGCTGGGCGACAAACCCACCCATCGACAACCCTAACAAATGATATTTATGAATATCTAGTGCCTCTAATAATGCCAATGTATCCTCGGTTAAGGTTTCCATATCATAGCCAGACTTGGTTATTTCAGACTGACCTTGTCCTCGAAAATCAAATACAATACAGCGATAACCGGCTTTAAAATACTCAACTTGCTTGTCAAATAGGTGTGTATTCCACAGCAGACCGTGGGCAAATACCATGACGGGTTTTTGCTTATCGTTTGGCGCGCTGTCTTCATAATAAAGTTCAACATTATTGACATGAATAATTGGCATAACCACTTCCTTGTTGGTTTAATAAATAAAAAATAAGTCTTTTAAAACCTGCCTTCTAGAGCGTGTCTTCATTTTAAAAATGGTGAAAAAAATGAGATAAATTGCTGCCAAACAAGGAAAATAGCACAAATAATATCGAGATATTCATCAGCTATTTGACGCAGTTTGGCAAAATTTAGCCATTTTTAGCCCATGTAGAGAATGCTCGATTGAATTGAGGACATGCCTTAGCATAATTCAACCTTTCTACAGATAGTAGCCTTATTTTTGAATGGTAGGTTTAATAACTTTAGTAATATGATAGCAGCAAAAAACACCATAGCTGAATCATGTCTTAAGCGCGCACAGATCCTGCTTTTATAATAAGCTCAAACTGCTATAGTAATTGCCATTGCATTATTTGTCACATTTACTGCCAATAGCTAGTGTTACCAAAAACGTTTTCTAGAAAACTCAATTAAGGATATCAACCATGTCACACCCTCTCGTCGAATATCAAGTAGAAAACCATATCGCAACCATCACGATGAACGATCCCAAAACACTGAATGCCTTTAGCACAGTGCTCAAAGATGCCATGATGAATGCACTGACGAACGCAGATGAAGATAAAGACGTCAGAGTCATCATCCTGCAAGGCGCAGGCAATAACTTTTCAAGTGGCGGTCATATCGGTGAGATGTTAGAAAACGGCATGGAAAGCGAGGCGCTGTCGAATAAGCTAAATTTCATGGTTGGCGAAGTCGCTGAGATTAGCTTAAAGTTGCGTAATATTCATAAGCCTATTATCGCCAAATTAGAAGGCGCAGTGGCAGGTGCTGGCATGAACTTGGCACTGACTTGTGATTTTCGCATAGCCGCTGATAATGCCAAATTCGTGCAAGCCTTTGTCAATATCGGTCTAATACCAGATGCTGGCGGCATTTATTTACTGAATCAATTGATCGGTGTGGCTAAAACCACTGAGATGGTTATGCTTGGCGATAAACTCAAAGCGGAAGATATGGCACGCTTAAACTTGGTTAATGATGTGGTCAGTAGCGACGAGTTGGATGCTAGCGTATTGGCATTGGCAACGCGCCTGAGCAATCTGCCCGGAAAAGCATTGGCATCAATGAAGCATATGATTAATACGCACGCTTATATGGGTCTCAATGAAGCGCTCGATATGGAAGTGGATCAACAGACCATGCTTGCTAAAACGGATGATTTTAGAGAAGGTATTACCGCCTTTATGGAAAAACGTAAGCCAGTTTATCAAGGTAAATAATAACCTGATCACACTCTTTTTTGCGCTATCATCAAAAAGGATGCCTAATGGCAGCCTTTTATTTTTGGGTCATACAGTATCAAGAAAATTCCGTATTAAGCATATCTTTAAGTAACACTTTTAACTCTTAAGAATCAGAGGCTGTCTTATAGTGATGCGGTAAGGTAAATATCTTGTCAAAACCCAAGGTAAAGATAAAGGTATAAACCAAGAAAAATAGCAGTAACGCTGCTTCCATCATAAAGGCTTTGATTAAGCCAACATCATACCAAATCATATATAGCGGTAAGCAAATCAACACCAATCCGCCTTCAAATCCTAATGCATGCGCACTGCGAATGAGTAAGGTGCGCTTTGCCACCTGCTTGCGACGTTCCCACGCTTCAAAAGCTGTATTGTATAAGAAGTTCCAAATCACTGCTGCCAATGACACCATCACAGCAACTGGTAAGGATTCTGCCGCGTCGCTACCGCTCAGCTTCATCAATACGAAAGTAGAAGAAATGATAGCGATAAGCTCGAAAATAGTCACATATGTCAGACGACGTTTGAGTGGGGATAAAGTAATCAACCAAGACTCCAAAGCACTTAAGCGTAAACAAAAAGTACCTATCAAAGTATCGGTCCGTCCCGAGATAGAAAAAGATGAATGAATTGCAGAGCCACGGTTTCCGCCTGCCCCCATATTATACATAAGATAATGAGAGAAACCAGTCGCAGCTTATAGCAAAATAATACTTAATAGAACACTAAATATTAAAGATGAACAATAAAAAAATAATGGATTTTACTGATGACTTTAAAGAAGGTTTTACCGCTTATATTGAAAAACTTAAACCGGTTTATAATAATTAACTCCGTATATCAGAACATATATCATTTATTCAAATTTTCTAACTGAACATCAGCTTTACTATTATTAATATTACACCAATAACTAACCCAATTATAATTTTACCAAAAGCTGTTTCATGCCAAGTTTTGCGAATAGCATTGATTTTTGATGAAGACTCATTTTTACTAGCTTTGATGCTTTTTGCATTTTTAGCTTTAAGTAGAGTGTTAGAACTAGTTTTATTATTATGAAGCTCAATATCTTCGCAATCTTCTAAGTCAAACATCGGATTATTATTACCCATTAATTATTCTCCTCATAGCAATTGTCAATCGAGTTAGTCTAAAATACCCACTGTCATAAGTAGCTACATTATTATCAGCATATATACCTTTTGTACGCTTAATTACAACTGGGTTATCTATATTGTGAAATCTATTACCCTCTATAGTCACATTTTTACAGTTCTCAACGTATATACCAGTAGACATTAAAACCCCTATACTTTAAAAAAAGTAATACTGAAAAACACTCAAAACTTATTTAGCTATTATTATTAAAAGATTTAATAATAGCTATACTTATAGCACAAAAAACCCCGCATCATCATGATACGGGGTTTATTTTTATCTTACTAATTAGCTTTAAAGCAAATATTAGGTCAACTGAGCAACGTTAATTTTGTCGGCTTCTTCAGTATAAGAATCCATACGATCGAAGTTCATGTACTGGTACACTTCCTCGCCCATGCTATCAAGCATACCAGCATACTGCTGATATTCTTCGTTGGTTGGCAACTTACCAAGTACCGCTGCTACGGCTGCAAGCTCTGCAGAAGCTAGATATACGTTAGCGCCTTGACCTAGACGGTTCGGGAAGTTACGGGTTGACGTCGATACCGCAGTAGATTTCGGTGCGATACGTGCTTGGTTACCCATACATAGTGAACAACCTGGCATTTCAGTACGAGCGCCGGCTTGAGCGTAGATGTTGTAGTAACCTTCTTCCATCAACTGACGCGCATCCATCTTAGTCGGCGGCGCAATCCATAGACGAGTTTTCAAACTACCTGCTGGTACGTCTTGTAGCAGTTTACCCGCAGCGCGGAAGTGACCGATGTTGGTCATACAAGAGCCAATGAATACTTCATCAATGGTATCGCCAGCGACATCAGCCAATGTTTTTGCATCGTCTGGATCATTCGGGCAGCAAAGGATAGGCTCTTTAATCGTGCTCATATCGATAGTCATATCGATGGCGTATTCTGCATCAGCATCAGCACGCAATAGGCTTGGGTTCGCTAGCCATTCTTGCATCTGCTCAATACGACGGCTAATCGTACGCGCATCGCCATAGCCTTCTGAGATCATCCACTTAAGTAGCGTGATGTTTGAGTTTAAGTACTCAGTCACCGACGCTTCAGACAAAGTGATGGTACAACCAGCAGCACTACGCTCAGCTGAGGCATCAGACAATTCAAACGCTTGCTCAGCGGTTAAGTTTTCAAGACCTTCGATCTCTAAGATACGACCGTTGAACTCGTTGATTTTACCTTTTTTATCAACCGTCAATAGACCTTCTTTGATCGCTTGATAAGGAATCGCATGCACCAAGTCACGTAGTGTGATACCAGGTTGACGTTCGCCAACGAAGCGTACACGGACAGATTCAGGCATATCAAGTGGCATAACACCAGTCGCTGCGGCAAATGCTACTAAACCAGAACCTGCTGGGAATGAGATACCCATTGGGAAACGCGTATGCGAGTCACCACCAGTACCAACGGTATCTGGAAGTAGCATACGGTTCAACCAGCTATGAATGATACCATCACCAGGACGTAAGCTTACGCCGCCACGGTTCATGATAAAGTCAGGTAGTGTATGCTGAGTCTCAACGTCAACTGGCTTTGGATAAGCGGCAGTGTGACAGAATGACTGCATTACTAAGTCTGCTTGGAAACCTAGGCAAGCCAAATCTTTTAGCTCATCACGAGTCATCGGACCAGTAGTATCCTGCGATCCTACAGTCGTCATTTTAGGTTCACAGTACATGCCCGGACGTACGCCCTCTAGACCACAAGCTTTGCCGACCATTTTTTGCGCTAGAGTAAAACCTTTACCCGTATCAACTGGCTCTTCTGGCTTAGCAAAGATATCTGAATGTCCAAGACCCATGTACGCGCGGGCACGATTGGTCAAACCACGACCAACGATCAATGGAATACGACCGCCAGCACGAACTTCATCAAGCAATGTTGGTGAGTTCAATTTGAACGTAGACAACACTTCATCTGAATCATGCTTAGTGATTTTGCCTTCATACGGATAGATGTCAAACACATCACCCATGTTTAGGTTATCAACCGCTACTTTTTCGATTGGCAATGCGCCAGAATCTTCCATAGTATTAAAGAAGATAGGAGCAATATTGTTACCAAGTACTAGACCGCCGCCACGTTTGTTTGGCACGTTAGGGATATCATCGCCCATGAGCCACAATACTGAGTTGGTCGCAGATTTACGGCTAGAGCCTGTACCGACGACATCACCAACATAAGCGAGTGGATGGCCTTTCTCTTTTAACGCCTCGATTTGCTTCATTGGACCGACAACGCCCTCTTCGTCAGCAGTGATGCCGTCGCGAGAGTTTTTGTGCATAGCCAATGAATGCAATGGGATATCAGGACGGCTCCACGCATCTTGCGCAGGCGATAAGTCATCGGTGTTGGTTTCGCCAGTCACTTTAAACGTCGTGTAAGTCGTCTTTTCTGGTACAGCATCACGGTTCAAAAACCATTCAGCGTCAGCCCAAGATTGAACCACTTCTTTAGCGATAGCATTGCCCGCTTCTGCTTTTTCAGTCACGTCATTGAACGCGTCAAACACCAGTAACGTCTTTTTCAACGCTTCAGCAGCGTCTTGTGCCACTTCCACGTCATCCAGTGCCGCAACCAATGGTTGAACGTTGTAGCCACCTTGCATCGTGCCTAGGATTTGAACCGCTTTTTGCTTGCTAATAAGTGGTGAAGAGGTTTCACCCTTAAGGATCGCTGCTAAAAACGCCGCTTTAACGTAAGCCGCTTGGTCAACGCCAGCAGGAATACGGTTTTCTAGCAGGTTCATCAAGAACGCATCTTCGCCTGCTGGTGGGTTCTTTAGTAATTCGACCAACTCTGCTACTTGTTTTTCATTCAGTGGTAGCGGAACCGTTCCTAGCTCAGCACGTTCTTCGACATGTTTACGATAAGCTTCTAACACAATAGTCGTCCTCGTCAGTTGGGAGTATTAGTACATTACGTGGGTAGTCAGCATGACCGCCTGCGTCTCTATACTAGATGGAATAATTATTGGTGCAATCATAGCTTAAAACGCCCTAAATGTTAATGGCTCAGCCTTTAAAAGGCTCATAAAGCGGTTATAAAGGGCTCATATTGAACATTTATTATATAAATAGTACCATCAACAATATGATTGAGCAGCCTTGCACAATCGATATACAGCTTGTCATTTTAGTCAAGCACCCCTCGATTTATGATTAAATAAAGACGCTGTGACTGCTAGACGCTTTGTAGGATATTATTTGATAAAATATTCTTTTGAAAATAGCATGTGGAAAGATAGCGCTTGAAAAAACAGCTTTTATTAACTATATATTAAATGAATAAACATTAAGGATAATGATATGGATAGTAGTGCAATGGAAAACAAAAATAGAGAAAATAGCGATATAAAGAGTAACGCTAATTATCAAAACGGTCTCAAAGTTCGCACCGAGGTCATGGGTGAGGCACATGTCAAACGCTCACTGGATACAGCGACTGGATTTACCCAACCATTACAAGACTGGATTATCGAACACGCTTGGGGCAGCACATGGCAAGATGACTCAGTATTGCCGCGCAAATATCGCTCATTAATCACCATTGCTTTTTTAATTGCGCAAAAAAGCCCAACTGAGCTAAAAGGACATATTCGAGGCGCTATCAATAATGGTGCTAGTGTCGCTGAGATTCGAGAAGTACTCATGCACAGCTTACCCTACTGCGGCGCACCCGCTACCCAAGAAGCGTTTCGTGCTGCCATAGAAATCCTGAATGAGTTGGATATTGATATAGATATTTAAAACTACGGTTGCGAGACAAACCATAGTAGCCTTAATGATCCACCTCAAAATGATCAGTTAAACATTATTCATTGAAAATTAGCCCCTAAGTTTCTGCTATAATGTCCTCACTCACAACACATTCTAATAATTCCATAAACCCTTATGCTATAAAGGGTTAAGAGATACTTTATTATGACAACTGCCGTACAAACGCATGTACCTGCTGCTAAAGCCAAACCAAAAAAAGCCATTCAAGGCGAAAAACTACGTGGCTATGACAAAGTTGCCCGTATCCCAATTAAAGTGATTCCGACCATCGAGGCTAAGAAAAAGCCAGATTGGATTCGGGTTAAAATGTCCTCGCCCGCTGAAGTGGCTCGTATCAAAGCCACCTTGCGCGAGCAAAAGCTCTATACCGTTTGTGAGGAAGCAGCTTGCCCTAACCTGCCACAGTGCTTCGCTGATGGTACCGCGACCTTTATGATCATGGGTGATATCTGTACCCGTCGCTGTCCGTTCTGTGACGTCGGTCATGGCCGTCCTAATGAGCTAGATGCAGATGAGCCGCGCCACACTGCCGAGACTATTTTAGGTTTGCAGCTTAAGTATGCGGTAATCACCTCTGTGGATCGTGACGATCTAAAAGATGGCGGCGCGATGCATTTCGTTGAAGTGCTCAATGAATCTCGCGCACTTAGCCCGAATTGCCTCATTGAAATATTGGTGCCTGATTTCCGTGGTCGTATGGATATCGCGCTAGACTTGTTAACTGAAACACCGCCAGATGTCTTTAACCATAACATCGAAACCGTGCCTCGTTTATATAAAGCCTTCCGTCCAGGTTCTGATTATCAGCATTCGTTAGATTTGCTCAAACTCTATAAAGAGCGGCGCCCTGATATCGCGACCAAGTGCGGTTTTATGGTTGGCCTTGGCGAAACCGAAGAAGAAATCTATGCTTTGCTTGATGACCTAAAAGCACATAACGTGGATATGATTACGGTTGGTCAGTATCTGCAACCCAGTAAAAACCACGCGCCTGTCGATCGCTATGTCCATCCAGACGAGTTCCAGCGTTATATGGATTATGGTAAAAAAATTGGCTTCTTTAACATTTGGGCAGGCCCAATGGTACGCTCAAGCTATTTTGCCGATCGTCAATATTACGGCGAAGACTGCCCAGCGCCAATCCGTAGCAAAAAAGCATTGGCAGCAGAAGGCAAACTTGGCTGCTAAGTGTCGGGGTTTAATGAGCTAATACTTAAAAATTAAGTTAAGCATGTAAAAAGGGTGAATAACATAAACTGTTATTCACCCTTTTTTTAGCTTTAATAGATTTTTAAAACCTTCAACCGCAACGTCTTAAATGGTTAAAGTTGGCGTTGGTTCGCCACTGTTTCTAGTATTAAGGATGGCGATAGCAATAACGATCATGCCACCCACTAGACCAGTCGTTATTCCAGGATAGATTAATAGCAAAGCTCCGATTGCCAAAACAACGCGTGTTACTGGGCTCATATCGCTTTTAAAATAACCCTCTAATGCTGCACTAAGCGCGAGAACACCCGTAATTGACGTCAATACTACCGTGACAATATCGATAATAGGTGGTAGCGGGAAGTCCTTAGCAGTTACCGCAAGCCCAGTAGGATCAATCATTAACATCGCTGGACTATAGATAAACATAAACGGCACGATAAATCCGGCGAGTGCCAGTTTGAGCGATAAGAACCCTGTCTTCATCGGATCGCCACCAGATATACCCGCACCAGCAAAGGCGGCTAGACACACGGGCGGTGTAATATTGGCAAAAATACCAAAGTAGAAAACAAACATGTGCGCCGACAAAATTGGAATATCAAAACCAGCTAAGGCTGGTGCTGCCATCGTTGCCGTAATAATATAGGCAGGAATAGACGGCAGTCCCATGCCCAATACCATCGAGGCAAGCATGGTCAAAATGAGTGTGAAAAATAACGATCCTGCACCAAGTGTGACAATTGATGAGGTCATCACCGTTCCAAAACTGGTTAGACTCACTACTCCGATGATAATACCGACGACTGCACAAGCTGCCATTACTGCGAGCGACTGGCGTGCGCCATCTTCTAATGCACCTAAAATGTCAGAGAAACCCATTCTAGTCTCTTTACGCAGCATACTAACTACGACAGTAAAACCAATGGTATAAGCCGCTGCATAACCGACGGGCACATTTCTGATTAATAAGAAAATCAAAAATACAATCGGTAGCAGCATATGACCGCGGGCTTTTAACACTTCTTTCACGGCTGGTAAGCTTTCTTTAGCGATACCTTTTAGATCGCGACGACCAGCGCGAAAATGTACCTGCGCAATGACGCCCAGATAATACAATATCGCTGGCAATAAGGCCGCCAACGCAATTGTGCTATACGGCAAGCCTGTTGTCTCCGCCATGATAAAGGCACTCGCGCCCATAATTGGCGGTAATATTTGCCCGCCAACAGAGGCACTTGCCTCAACGGCACCCGCAAAATCTTTGTGGTAACCAACCTTTTTCATGAGTGGAATGGTAAAGGCACCAGTACTGACCACGTTTGACAAAGCAGAGCCATTAATACTACCCATAAAGCCACTAGAAATCACTGCTACTTTTGCCGGACCACCTTTTTTGTGACCCGCGATTGCCAATGCCAAATCATTAAACAGCTGTCCCATCCCTGAGCGCGCTAAGAATGCACCAAAAAGAATGAATAAGAAGATAAAAGTGACCGATGCACCAATCGCAACAGAATATAAACCTTCCGTTTTTAAGAATAATTGACCAAAAATATCACCCATATCATAAGGACGAGTCAGTAACCGGTCTGGCATAAAATCCAAATGGCTGACAAACGGATACGCCAAGAATATCCCTGCCAATATCGGTAAAATCCAACCTGTGATACGGCGACTGCCTTCTAATACGCAGACCACCGTAATCAGCGAAAATATCACATCCATCTGATTGGCCATACCGCCACGTGAGGTCACGATATCTTGATATTCATATATCAGATAAGCCATGCCAGACAATGAAAGGGCAAACCAAATCCAGTCATACCATGCCACGCGCTGACGGCTGCTTTTTTTACTTGCGGGGAAAATTAAGAAAATTAAGGCAAAACCAATGCCCACGTGTACAGAGCGCTGTAGCAGCGCTGGCATGGGATTAAAGGTGATATATAAATGAAACAGTGAATATAAAATGCAAAGTCCAGCGATAAAATACTTCACTGGTCCTTGAGTGATGTGCCTTGTGATGGATTCTCTATCATACTTTTCTAATATGGCTTTATTGTGGGCTTGCGCCTCAAGTTCAGTGTCGACCTGAGTATCAGCATCCGTGTTGGAATGTATAGGCAAGTCGTTATTGATATGGTGATCTGACATCGTTGTCACATTATTGTGATCCATCACTTGGGAGTTCATGACACAAATCCTTGTTAAATCTATCAATGAAACCATACGTTTTCGGCATGATCGTTACTTCAGAATAGTCTGGCACCCAGCGATGAATGAGCATCTGGTAATTACCATAGTCAATCTCACCTTTGGTAAGCCGTGAGACCACCCAATTAAGCTTAGGCAATTTCTCATTGATTTGATAACCCAGATAGCCAGGTTTTTGTATCGTAGCAAGCGCTTCGGTTGAGGGTGTGCCCGCCCCAAAAGCCTCAAAATAAGTGGTGGTCAGCAGCAATTCAGCGTCTTCTGTACTGCTGCCGTCTATACGTTGGTATTGCTCTTCCCACCATTGTTTTTCTACAGAGTGTATCCAGCGCAATTGAAAATTTGGCTCGACAAAGTAGCAAACTTTATCATTAGCGCCATCAACGCCTGCAACACGCACTTCCACCACAGGCTGACGAACAAAGAGATGCCATAGCGTAAAAAAAACCAGCGCGGCAATGCCTACCACGCCAATCAATAACCCTAAACGCTTATTTAGCTGCTTGCTCATCATAGTACTTTTTAGCGCCAGGATGGATAGGTGCGACCATACCTTCACGAGCGGTTGCTAAGCTAATATCATTAGCCGCTTGGTGCGCTGTTTTTAGACCGTCTAAATTGTCAAATAACGCTTTGGTCAGCTTGTAACCATCTGCTTCAGACAACTCAGAGCTAACCAATAGAGCATTCATGATTGCTGCGGTTGGAATCGCGGCGTCATTGCCATAAGTGCCAGCAGGAATCTCAAAGGTCTTAAAGTAAGGCTTAGTCGCAATGATTTCTTTTAGCTTGTCTTGATTGATGGTGATTAATTGTAAGTCTAAGCCCTGCTCTAGCTCCATCAATGAAGAGTTTGGCAGACCACTACTAAAGAAAGCCGCTTCAATTTTACCCGCTTTCATACCGTCCGCTGCTTCCGCAAAGCCCAAATAGTCAACGGTAACATCATCATATGTGATACCAAACCCTTCTAATAGCGTCCGAGCATTTACTTCTGTGCCAGAGCCTTGATCGCCCACAGCGATGCGCTTACCACGTAAGTCTTCAATATTTTTGATGCCAGATTTTTTGGTGGTGACAATTTGCACCACATTAGGATACAAAACTGCAATCTGTTGGATGTTGGTTATCGGCTTATCAAAGTTGTTTTTGCCTTCGACCGCGTCGGTGACGACATCACTAAGCGCCAACACCATGTCAACCTTTCCTTGGGTCAATAGATTGACGTTTTCGACTGAAGCGCCAGTGGTTTGCGTTTTTGAGTTGACCCCAAAGGTTTTGACATAGACCTCTGATAATGAAGTGCCGATGATGTTATAAGGGCCAGATGCTCCGCCAGTGGCGATGGTAAGAAACTTGGTGTCAAGCTTGTCGGCGGCAGTGTCAGTGGCAGCGCTATCTGTTGCCGTACTGTCAGTACTTTCTGAACTTGGTGATGAGCATGCCGTCAGACCTAAAGTGGCGCTTAACATTGCTGATAAAAGTAACGGGGATTTTAGAGAGTTGAGCATTGAATTCATCCTTGAAATAATCGAGTTAATACACTTAACGGCATCAATATATCAATAGTGATGCGTTACAGACCTGTAATAATATAGCAATTCTTGCTATAAATAAACTGCCATCCAGATTCCCTCTACACTCATACTTGATATGCGAAGCTATTTAAGTAAAGGAGCAGCCGTTCTTGTAATGAATCAAGAGCCAAATATAGTTTTGCTATGCGGAACAATGTTTCATAATACAATTCATTTAAACAAAGTCTGTGTCTATTGTAAACCTTTATAATCATCTAAATATAAACGAGGTTATTTGACCAAAAAATACTGACATAAAATGACTAGATGGTAGCTCTTAATGCACTTTTACCATACTGTAGGATTGATTATATTTTATATATATAAACCCTAAGCGGTTATCTTGTAAGGCAGCTCACTTAAAGTAGATCCTATCTAAATTTATAAATTCGTCACCACATATCTTGGCAACGTTATCTGTTACTCTAAAAATAGGGAAAACCTTTATGACAATATCTAGTGTAGAAAAGTCAGCGGCAGTATCGGTATCGGTATCCGCTGATATCGCCATCATTGGCGGTAGCGGTCTTTATCAGATGCAAGATTTAACCAATAAACGCAGTGTCAGCATATCGACGCCTTACGGCAAACCCTCTGATGATATTGTCTTAGGTGAATTGAATGGCGTAAAGGTCGCTTTTCTAACTCGTCATGGTCAAGGTCACAAACTCACCCCTTCCGAAGTGCCTTATCGAGCTAATATTTATGCGCTAAAAACCTTGGGGGTACGCTACGTCATTTCGGTATCGGCGGTGGGATCACTAAGAGACGCGCTTAAGCCCTTAGATATGGTCATTCCCGATCAAATGATCGATATGACTAAGTATCGAAAAAGCAGTTTTTTTGGGGAAGGTGCAGTAGCACACGTCGCGATGGCTGATCCTTTATGTCCTAAAGTCGCGGATATTCTAACGCGTGCTTATACTCAGGCGCAGATAGCCGAAGGTCAATGTCATGCAAAAGCCACGTATATCTGTATCGAAGGGCCGCAGTTTTCCACTCGTGCAGAGTCACACTGGTATCGGCAGATGCAAGCGGACATCATCGGTATGACCAATATGCCAGAGGCTAAGCTTGCTCGTGAAGCAAGTATGGCTTACGCAACGCTAGCATTGGTCACAGACTTTGATAGTTGGCACCCTACCGAAGAAGCCGTTAGTGCAGACTATGCCATAAAAAACCTAATGAAAAATGCTGAAAATGCTCAAGCAGTGATTAAGCAGGCGGTCACCCTACTAGCAGCAGAACAGCCTGACTCTATTGCCCATACAGCTTTAGCTCAAGCGTTAGTCACGCCAGTAGAGACGATGAGTGAAGAGACTAAAACCAGACTTTCAGCAATATTGCCTTAGCCATATCAGTTTATGATTACCAAAAAGCTATCGAACTATAATCAACCTAATAGGGTCAACAAAATAGCTCGATGGCTTTTTCATACCTAAAAACCTCGAATGATAAGGCGTTCTCAATTCTCAATAACTTTATAACCATCAAGCCAGCCATTTGGTAAGTAACACAAATCTTCAGGCTCATCAATATCAGGCAAAGGCGCTAACAACACTACAGACCAGCTCAATTCTGCCAAGCGCTGTTGAGTAACCTTTGCTACGCTCGCCGTACTCCATTCGATAGTGCTAAATAAGCGAGCAGCAACTTGCTTAAAACCAAAAAGCACATAACCACCATCAAAAGCGGGAATCATGACGCTATCTTGTGTTTCTAACTGCTGGGCAGCCTGTCGCATACAAATGGTTGTAAGACTCGGACAGTCCGTACCTATCAAGATAACGTGCTCGAAACATGTTAATGCTTGCTGACTGGCGGTTAACATACGCAAACCCAAATCACCATCTGCTTGTGCTGACCATTGCAGCGAGTCAGGCAAACCAAGCGCTTGCCAGCATGGATCTGTTGGCGCAGGACTGACGCATAACTCAACCGTGAAGCCAGTGGCGACGGCTTGTTCTATACTATGCAATAGTAGTTTATGCGCCATTTGCGCCGCACCTTCAATACCAAGAGCCGGCTGCAAGCGCGTTTTTGCCATACCCTGTGCGGGGAATTTGGCGAAAAGGATAATACAAGTTTGTTGGTTTTGATTCATGGTAAGAGCTTATTCTTTGTAAGAGCTTATTCTTTTATTTATAATAACGCGCTTTGATATTATCAGTTGATACGCCGCGCCAGTAATCAAAACGTAGATGCCACATCAAAATAATCGTCCGCCAAGTGCCATGCTGTTGCCAGCGTCTTGCTGATGTGATGACTTTACTTTTTAAACAAGCAGGTTTAGCAATACCTTTTAACTGTTTACAAAGCTCGACATCTTCCATCAACGCTTGGTTAGGATAGCCATCGATTTGCTTAAATAAAGACTGGCTAATAAAAATAGCTTGGTCGCCTGTCGCGATTCCGCTCAACCGTGAGCGCCAATTAATCATTTGACTGACCAATCGCAGTGTCGGTTGACGACTGGCTATTTGCACATCAAAACGTCCCCACTCTGCCCGTTTCATCGCTTTAGAAACGCTATCGATAGCGTGCAGTGGCAATTGCGTATCGGCATGCAAAAAAAGTAATACCTCACCAGTTGCTAACGCTGCACCTGTATTCATTTGCAGCGCGCGCCCTGCTTTAGACTCAGTCATTTGCCAATCAATTTTACGATCATTATCAGGCATTAACTCATTAATAAAACTTCGGATCATGGCAATAGAATCATCGTTTGAGCCACCATCAACCAATATTACTTGCTGCGGTTTTGGATTTAACCTATTGATATTATCAAACAATAAAGGCAAATTATCTGCTTCATTGAGTACTGGAATAATTATCGAAACCTTAGCCATCACAATTAGCAGCGCTCGCTTTTATTTTTTATTACCATTATTTCTTATTAAGGTTCCAATTATAATTGGTATAGCCAATCTTCGTTTTACCCGCTTTTAGATCAGTGGTTTGCGACTTATTAAGCCCTAAAGACGAGCTGTAACGAGCCAAAAACCCTTCTATATTATTCGTACCGCGCCAGTTGGTTTCAAAGTCTTCTTTATACCATTTAAAAATTGGCGATATCTCTAACGTATTACCTTTGAGACGGTTGCGACTGCTATCCGCAAGGAATTTACTCGTCACTTGCTCTAATTGTTTATCTAATTTACTCCCTGTAAAAGCATCATTTAATAGCGCAGGACAGCCGATGCTCGCACAGTTCACCGCAAAGTGAATACGCGGTTCGTTGTAGCGTTTGGAGCCACGGATTAGATTGTGCTCGATATCATCAAGCGAGCGCTTCTTGCCTAATAGCGTGATAAAATCTTGTTTCCATGGCGAACCAAATATTCCACCAATATCTTTAATCGACTTGATGTTAGGATATTTAGTCAAGACTAGCTCTACAGTGCCAGCGTTATAGACGTTGATCAAAAATGCCAATTGCTCATCTTTACTCCAAGCGTTAAATTCCGACTGGCTGACTTTACTAGTCGCCGCCATATAGCTATCAAGCTTGCTCTTATCCGCTTTCATACCATTATAATTAACGACAGAGGCTTTGCCACCATTGGTCATGGTGACGTTTTTATTAAGTAAGCTATCCCAAGTGCTATGATTAAAATCCGCATAACTTGCCATACTGGCTAACAGTATAGAAGTGGTCACTGCCCTTTTGATTAATAAACCACTACTTAAAAAAAGGCTTTTACTATTAAGTCTTGTACTATTAAATACTGACATGATTGACTCCGGTGAAATCGAGGATATTTCTTCTATCGTCTGATCTGTTGTCTCTTCTTCTAGCGCACCACCGCAGCTACTTCCCTGCCCCGCCGTACAGCCATAGCAATGATCTGCAATGGCAATGTCATCGCCAGCAGGATTTTGCGTTAATAAATCGCTTAGATGCCGACGGGACTTGTTGGGCACTGGCATCTCTAATTGCTGGTTAAAGTCACAATCAAACAACTCTCCTAACCAATTAACGCTGATGGTCGATCGGCACATGACTTCGGTTAAATTGGCAGCCACGTAATTGGCTTTGAGCAAATCCATATAGGGATAGAATTGGTTTTTAGCCAATATCACCGCACCAAAACGCTGAATGGGCATATTGGTCAAGGCAAATAACTGATCAAATTCGATATCAAAATGCGCTTTTAACTCGCGCTTATAATCCGCTTCAAGCTGCTGTTGATTGGGCGGCAGCGTCGCTCCTTGCGGGTTATAAACGAGGTTGAGCGTTAAGTTTGAACCCACTTTGCCGTAGCCAAGCGCATTGAGCTTATGCAATCCCAATATACTGTCATCAAATGCGCCCTTGCCGCGCTGCTTATCGACATTTTCTAATGAATAACATGGCAGAGAAGCCACCACTTCGACCGCATTATCTGCCAAAAACTGCGCCATGTCCTCATACCCTTCTTCCATCAGGATAGTCAGATTACAGCGATCAATTACTTTTACACCCAAGGCACGTGCGCTTGTAACCAAATACTTAAAGTCTTCGTGCATCTCAGGCGCACCGCCCGTTAAATCAAGCGTCTCGATATTTTGTGCTTGCAAGACTTCTAGAATCAACTCAACAAGCTCACGCGACATCATCTCTGTGCGGTAAGGACTGGCAGCCACATGACAGTGGACGCAGGACATATTGCATAAGTAACCCATATTGACCTGTAGCGTGGTTAACTCACGACGTTTGATCGCTGGGAAATCCGTGTGCTCGAGTAATTCGATAGTTGATTTCATAATGGTATAAAACCCTGTTAGTAGCACCTCTAAAGCAAAAAGGATGACGCAAAAATAAAAGGTTAAAAAAGAAAAATTCACACGCAAGCAATTGCTTTTTATGACTATTTCATAAAATTATCATCTCATTTTTAGCCTTATCACTTTACGCTTTATCTAATTAATCATACCTGATTGTGAAACAATATTGACAACTAATATCGTGATTTTCATCTTTTATGCCAAATGAGCATGACGTCTCGTAGGATGTCATACAGCACTTGTCAATTTGGCTTTTAAGATATTATATTCAGCAGCTTTATAGATCGACCTTCTCATCCAATTGGCAATACCACAGTTGTCAGTGCAAAACTCTTAAATAGCATTGACCGCACAAGGCTTTATCGCTAAATTGGTTGCAACATTCCTATCTTTTAAAACAACATTCACTGATAAAATATGAATACTTTTAGAATATAGAAAGCCCACCACGTACCAATGCTTATGACACACGGATGTAAGCATCAAATCACCTTTAAGGATAACGTAATGAATATGAGCACATTACTAAAACCAACTGTACTGAGCATTGGATTAATGAGTGTCATAGGTTGCACTACCATGCAGACTGCGCCCAAGGATATGAGCAACTCAGCAACTGTCTATTACAATGGCAACATCATCACGATGGAGGGCGATCAGCCACAAATGGCTGAAGCCTTAGTCACCCAAGCGGGCAAGATTGCCTATGTGGGCAATTTACAAGAGGCGCAATCGAAATATAAAAATGCCGCGCAGATTAATCTACAAGATAAAACCTTATTACCCAGCTTTATCGATCCGCACAGTCATTTTGATATGGTGTCGAACACCATGGGTCAGGTCAATCTCAACCCGCCGCCTATCGGTCAAGTCGATAGTATTCCCAAAATGATGCAAACGCTAAAAGAGTATAAAATAGACAATAACATTGCTGATGGCGACTGGATCTTTGGTTGGGGTTATGATGAAACTCAGCTCGCTGAGGGGCGTCATCCGACCAAAAGCGAGATTGATAAAGTATTGCCAAACAATCCAGTGTATTTACAACACACAAGTGGTCACATGGGCGTGGCAAACAGCAAGGCGCTGGCCATGATGAATATCACTGCTGACAGTAAAAATCCACCAGGCGGTAATATTGCTCGAATTAAAGGCTCTAATGAACCAAACGGTCTCGTACAAGAAACGGCGATGTATCCGTTCGTGCGCAATATGCTAGAAGTGTTAGCGCCGAATCAAGGCAAATTCTTTGAGCAGACGCAAGATTATTATGCAAAGAATGGCATAACGACGGCACACAATGGCTCAACGGCTCGAAACACTATTCAGTTTTTTCAAAAACAAGCTGATGCAGACAAACTTAAAATTGACTTGGTCGCACTGGCAGGAGTGAGTGACTTAGATGAGAATTTGGCTGATAAAAACTTCGTCTGGAAAACCTATCAAAACGGTTTTAAAGTACAGGGTACCAAAATCGTTGCAGATGGCTCGCCACAAGGCAAGACCGCCTATTTTAGCCGACCTTATCTCACGCCAGTTCCAGATTGTGAAAAGGACTGCCGTGGTTTACCAAGTGTCAGCCAAGATCAGCTGAACGAGATGTTTGTCAAAGCCTATGCTCGTGACAATCAACTCTTTATCCATAATAATGGTGATGGCGCAACCGATATGCTCATCAAGGCACACGAGTATGCGGTCAAAAAGACTGGTCAAGCAGCTGATAAAGATCGCCGTACTGTGCCCATTCATGCTCAATTTGCCCGACCTGATCAGCTAGCAGCATTCAAAAAGTACAATATGGTACCGTCCTTCTTTACCAACCATACTTACTTTTGGGGAGATGTACACGTTAAAAACTTAGGTAAAAAACGTGCCGCCTTTTCAAGCCCGATTGCCACTGCTGATAGAATGGGACTTAAATATACCAATCACTCTGATGACACAGTGACACCTGTTGACCCGCTATTTACAGTCTGGTCAGCAGTCAATCGCACTTCGCGCTCAGGTAAAATCATTGGTAAAAATGAGCGAGCGACGCCGTATCAAGCGTTAAAGGCCATTACCAGCAATGCCGCTTATGAGTATTTTGAAGAAAACAGCAAAGGCACTTTGACGCCCGGAAAACTGGCTGATTTGGTTATCTTGGATGCCAACCCATTAACCATAGAGGCAAGCAAGCTCAAAGACATCAAAGTCATCACAACCATTAAAGAAGGTCAAACGATTTACCAACATCCAGTACAATAGTTCATGGTAAGCGCCGTATAATAAGCCAAATTTTAGCAGGCGATTTCAAATTGTCATGCCTGCTATTCATTAAGATGATGAACCATTAAAGCTATTTATTAAAAACATTCATTAAAACTGTTTAAGGAACCCTATATGAGTACCAACACCGATACAGGTAACGACCACATTCTCTCTTCCGATAATATTCATTACTTGCATCATAATTTTTTTGAACCAAGCCATGAAAACACAGCGGTAAAAGCCACATTACTGATTGTTCACGGTATGGCAGAGCATAGCGGACGTTACGCAGACTTCGCTCAGTTTTTAGCGGATAATGGTATCGCAGTGGCAACTTATGACCATTTGGGACATGGAAAGACCGTCAAAACATCAGCAGATTTAGGTTTTTTTGGTGAAGAGCATCCAGTACAGTCCCTGCTAAAAGACGTCATTGTCATGGCAGATAGCTTAAAAAATCGCCATCCTGACGTGCCACACTTTGTAATGGGTCACTCTATGGGCTCGTTTATTTTGCGTAATGTCCTAAAGCACCATGCACACAATTTTACAGGTGCTATTTTGATGGGTACAGCAGATGCCAACCCCTTGACTAAAGTGCTACTCCCAGTCAATAAAGTACTGGCAAAAGTAGCCCCCAAAAAACCAAATGCAATGTTTGCCAAGGTGATGAATAAAGTCTTGAATAGTAAGCTTGAAGATCGCATCTCTTCATCAGAATTTGCATGGTTAACTGAAAATCCTGCCGCCATTGAAGCCTATGAAGCAGATCCATTAACGGGCTTTGATTTCACCAATAATGGCTTTATGACACTATTTTTTCTGATGGAAACTGGCTTAAACAAAGGCTGGGCAATGACTATCCCAAAAAACTTCCCGATGTTATTTATCAGCGGCGAAGATGATCCTATCGGAGATATGGGCAACGGCATCCGTAAAATTGTCACGCGCTTAAACAAGCAAAATTTCAGTCAAGTAGATATCCAACTCTACCCAAATATGCGTCATGAGCCTTTTCATGAAAAAGACCACCAAACAGTCTATGAAGATATCTTAGAATGGATAGAAAGCCATAGCTCAGACAATTAACAGCAGCGCTCATCTTGGCGGTTAACTCGTTTGCTAAAAGTCGCCAAATTAGCGACAATACGGCAAGCAAGTTTTTACGCCAAGTCATGCGAGTTATTTCACGATAATATATGCTTTACCTTCCACTAACTTTAGGAACTTTTATGTCATTACAACAAACCATCGAACAAGCCTTTGAAAAACGCAACGAATACAGCCCAAGCACGATGCCACAGGACGTGCGTGATGCTATTAATCAAGTGCTTGAGCAACTAGATAACGGTACATTGCGCGTTGCAGAAAAAAAGGATGGCGAATGGGTCGTCAATCAGTGGGCAAAAAAAGCCGTTTTGCTCTCTTTTCGCTTAAACGACAACTATGTTCAGGCAGCGGGAGAACATGTGCAATTCTATGACAAAGTTCCGACTAAATTTGCCAACTGGACCGAAGCACAGTTCAAAGAATCAGGCGTGCGTGTAGTACCACCCGCTGTTGCTCGTAAAGGCTCGTTCATCGCAGCAGGCGCGGTATTGATGCCGTCGTATGTCAACATCGGCGCGTATGTCGATCAAGGCGCGATGGTAGATACGTGGGCGACCGTGGGTTCATGTGCCCAAATTGGTAAAAATGTGCATTTATCAGGTGGCGTTGGTATCGGCGGCGTATTAGAGCCATTACAAGCGAATCCAACTATCATTGAGGACAACTGCTTCATCGGTGCACGTTCTGAAATCGTTGAAGGCGTAATCGTCGAAGAAGGCGCTGTTATCTCGATGGGTGTATTTATTGGTCAATCAACGCGCATTTATGATCGCGAAACTGGTGAAATTCATCGTGGCCGTGTACCAGCAGGCTCTGTTGTCGTACCGGGTAGCTTGCCATCAGAAGATGGTACGCATAGCTTATATGCTGCTATCATCGTCAAAAAAGTCGATGCACAAACCCGTGCAAAAACATCAGTCAATGAGCTATTGCGTTTAGCTTAGTATTTTTAATACTTAGAGTCTCGTACCCAAACCGTACGGACAGCGACAGATCCTCTTTATTAAAGACGCTGAAGAAAACTTCAGCGTCTTTTTTGCAGCTTAATAGAGGGTGGTGCGTTATAATCCCTTTTTTTGGTTTGGCTTTATCCAAACGCAAAACGCCCATACCAGAACTTGCCTTTTTATTACGATTGATAAATGCCTCATCCCATTAGCAATCTTTAACTGTATTTGACATATTATGAGTGAATCACTATTACGCACCGCCGCCATTCCTGTCACTGACCCTGAAGCGGGTCTACGTTTGACAGAAATTTTTTATTCTTTGCAAGGTGAAGCGCTGACCTCAGGCTTGCCAACGATATTTGTACGCTTGACCGGCTGTCCACTTCGCTGTGTCTATTGCGATACTGAATACGCCTTTACTGGCGGCGAGCGGCAGTCGCTAGAAACCATTATAGAGACCATCAAAAGCTATCCTTGCAAGCGTATCTGTCTGACTGGCGGCGAGCCGTTAGCTCAGCCGAACGCCATTGAGCTAATGAAGCGCTTACTGAGCGACGGTTATGAAATCTCGCTTGAAACCGCAGGCGCGCTCACGGTAGCAAACGTGCCAAAAGCGGTCAGTAAAGTCATGGATCTCAAAACGCCAAGCTCAGGCGAAGTCGATAAGAATCTATGGTCAAATCTCGACCACCTCACTCAGCATGACCAAATTAAATTTGTCATTATGAATCGTGAAGATTACGACTGGGCGAAAACCAAGCTGTCTGAGCATAAATTAAATGAATTGGTCGATACGGTTTGGTTTTCGCCGATGTTTAATGTCGCAGAGGATATCGACCACGAAGTCAGCCCCGATGTACCTGTGTTGGCGCGCGAACTTGCAGAATGGATGTTGGCTGACGCGCTGCCCGTACGCTTCCAATTGCAACTGCATAAAATCATTTGGGCAGATGCTAAAGGCAAATAATAGTCTAATTATCTAAATGGATATTCAACATAAATAGCGACCCAAGGATAGAAATATAGCTATGGTCAAACTCATTTTATTGGGCTTATTATCGGGGGCATTTTTTAGCTCGACGTTTGTGTTGAACGAAGTTATGAGTGCGGCTGGTGGGCATTGGTTTTGGTCAGCTAGCCTTCGCTATGCATTTATGTGGCTAATACTCACGGCTATTATAATTATGCAGCATGGTTTTGGGCGTATTACAGAGCTGATGACTATATTCCGTCAACATTGGGGCTTTTGGTGTATTACGGGCAGTATTGGTTTTGGAATTTTTTATACAGGAATCTGTTACGCGGCTGATCATGTCGCAGGCTGGGTAGTTGCCGCGACTTTTATGTTTACAGTAGTCGCAAGTCTACTCGTTTTGCTAGCATTCGGACAACGTTTTGATAAAAAATTCATTGCATATGCGTTATTAGTATTTGCTGGTGTGGTACTGGTCAATATCAGTGAAGGGCTGCATGCTGCTTCTTTGCTAGATGCTGATGCAGTGCCTATGAAAGATATGCTGCTTTATGGTGCCGTGCCTGCCCTAATAGCCGCCTTTAGCTATCCCATTGGTAACCAGTTGGTTTGGCAGGTATCTTACAATGCACGCAAGCGTAATGCTGAGCCTACCAGCACTCAAAAAAGCGTTATCCAAGCCAACGAGATTAGTAAAAAAACCACCTCACTTATTACAGAAGCACCTGCTTTGTCAGCCGATATGAGTTATACGGCGGACGCGGTCAATTCCTTAAGCCTTAACCACCCTACTCAAACCTTGCCGAGCTCTTTGCTGCAATCTTTAATCGCACGTATACCTGCTATCAAAACCACCCTCCTACAAAATGCCTTTAACAAAGTATGGTTAATGACCTTGGGCAGTCTGCCATTTTGGTTGGTTTTGGGTCTTGTCGTTCATCCGGATTTGCCTGATACTAAGCAGGTATTCAATACCTTACTTGTGGCTCTATTGGCAGGCGTGGCGGCAACCAGTATCTTTTTATATGCCCGTGAAAAAGCGGAAACTTCAAGCGAAGTGGCTGGGGTTGATGCCACTCAGGCAAGTGAAGTGATATTTGCCTTAATTGGCGGTATGCTATTGCTCAATAATACCCTGCCATCAGCGATGGGCTTAATAGGTATTGCTCTGATTATCGTTGGGCTTATTCTATTTGCAAAAGATGGCTAAACTACTACCTAAAGTTAGGTTAACTCTATTTAAATTATTGATATAAGCAACTTCAAAACTAACCTAATCTAACCCAGCCCAGCCAATCTATTTTGATGGCCATTATATTGGTAATATAATCATGGTTAATGATTTAATTTTTCCTGATATTTTATTATATTTATTAGATATGGTTGGTGTGATTGCTTGTGCGATCGCAGGTACACTGCTGGCACAGCACAAAGGCTTTGATATTGCTGGCTGTATCTTGGTTGCGATGGTCAATGCTATCGGCGGCGGTACACTACGTGATATGGCGCTAGACCGTCATCCATTATTTTGGATGACTGACCTCAATTATGTGATCGTCATCACAGTCACATCGCTTATTTTACAAATATTCTTTCATCTGTATCATAAGATTGATAAGGCATTGAAGCTGTTCGATGCCATTGGGTTGGCGGCTTTTAGCGTGATTGGTTTTAAGATAGCATTGACACAAGATATGTCAGCTATTATCGCTATTATGATGGGGGTTTGGACGGCTATTATTGGTGGTCTGCTACGCGATATCATCTGTAATGAGATACCGCTGGTACTTCAACGTGAGATTTATATCTCTGCTAGTATTGTAGGTTCGATCACTTATCTGCTGCTTGATCGTTTGGGTGTAAATGCTGGATTGAATGAATTTATTATGCTGGGCGTTATCTTTGCTGTACGGATGCTAGCATTACGTTTTGATTGGCACCTGCCTTCTATATGTTTGGTGAAATAAGACCAATATATATGGTTTAAACACTAGGGCGTGTCCTCAATTCAATCGTTTACTTTCTAAATGGGCTAAAAACAATCAGACAATCATCATACAAACTTAGTGAGACTTGCTCATGCTGGCTATCGCATTGAACCCTTCAGCACTAATCACTACGTTTGACCCACGCTCTCTCATTTACCTTTTTGATATGATTGGTATTATCGCTTGTAGTATTTCAGGCACGATATTGGCAAAACATAAAAATTTCGATGTTTTTGGTTGTTTACTGGTATCTATTGTCACCGCTATCGGTGGTGGCACTGTGCGTGATGTCATTTTAGATCGCCATCCACTATTTTGGATGGTGGATATGAGCTACCTGACTGTTATTACCCTCTCTTCATTAGTGATGCAAATATTCTTTCACCCCAACTCTAAACGCGTTAATAAGTTCCTCAAACTCTCAGATACTATTGGACTGTCAGTTTTTACCTTAATCGGTATCAAGGTTGCCGATAGTATGGGTGCAAATGTGCCCGTGGCATTATTACTTGGGGTGATCACCATTATTGTCGGCGGTATTATCCGCGATATGATCTGCAATGAGATTCCGCTGGTGTTGCAGCAAGAGATTTATATTTCGGCAGCTTTGGCTGGCGGCATCCTCTATTTCGCACTACACAATCTGGGTGTGACAGCTTGGATTGCTGACATCGCTACTATGAGTACGATTTTTACCTTACGCATGCTCGCCATTCGTTATGACTGGCAATTTCCAACCATCGAATGGAAATACTAAAAAAGCGTCAACCTTAAACAAAGTCGACGCTATATTTGCTACTGGTTGAGTATCTTATAATAAGATAATGCCATCATTCCTGTATGACTGCTAAATCCTTTACCATCAACTGTAGACTTTGTTTGCCGTTCCACTCGTTGATGTCTAGCTGAAATAATACATGCACTTTTTCCGCACGATAATCCCATATCTCGCTATCAAAGTTAAAATAAATTGCTTCAATCGGATATTGCACATCAGGGTAACGTAGCGACAGTTTAAGGTGCTTGTCTTTTAATATCTTAAAGCTTAACACTTCAAAGACCCCGTCAAATATTGGCGGTGCAAAGCCATGACCCCAAATATTGGCATCAGCTAAGTGTTCAGCAAACCACAAGCTAAAGTCACTCGCCTGCAACGCGCCATCAGTGAATTTTTGCTCAGCAAATACCTCATTATCCATCTGTGCCATGACGTCATTAAAAGCCATAACAAACCCATCAAAGTTACGACGTTTGATCGTTAAGCCTGCTGCCATCGCATGACCACCAAAATGACTGATTAAATCAGGATAGCGCTCGGCAACCTGCTCAATCGCATCACGAATGTGCACGCCAGCGATAGAACGCGCCGAGCCTTTGATAGGGTCATCGTCACTGGTACGCTCTGTATTCGCGGGTGCAAAAACGATACTTGGCAAATAATGACTTTCTTTTAACCGTCCAGCGACGATGCCGATGACGCCTTGATGCCAATCATCTTGGTATAAAACGATACTGCGTTTATGATTATTATTCGTCTTTTTCTCAGATCTATTTTGAACAATAATATCGCCGCTTTCATGGTTATCCGCAGCGGCTAATGTCTGTACGATGCTATCCGCTTGCGCGCGCATCTCACCTTCTACCTGCCGACGCGTCCGGTTTAACTGCTCAAGCTCTTGCGCCAAGCGCTGCGCCGTACCCCAGTCCTCCGTCAACAAACATTCAATACCGATGCGCATATTGTCCATACGACCAGCGGCATTGATACGAGGTCCTAAGACAAACCCAAAATCCTGCGCCTGCAACTGCTTAGGATCTCGCCCTGCTTGTTCAAGGAGTGCCAAGATACCGAGCGAGCAGCGCCCTTGGCGGATAGCCGCCAGTCCATGATGCACTAAAATGCGATTGTTTTTATCAAGCACCCCAACGTCGGCAATCGTTCCTAATGCCACTAAATCCAAATATTGACTCACTTGCACGGTAGATTTACCGGCTTCGCGGCGCAGCTTGGCTAAGCGTCCAAGCACATAAAATGCCACACCCACCCCTACGAGCGCTTTACTGCTAAAGTGACAATCGAGCTGATTGGGATTAACCACAGCCTCCGCAGGCGGTGTTTCTTTAGTCGTCAAATGATGATCAGTAATAATCACGGTGATGCCATCGGCTTGCGCACGTGCCACGCCTTCATGGCTTGAGATACCGTTATCGACGGTCACTATCACCTCAGGATGATACTTCTCAATACCCAATTCGACAATTTCTGGTGTCAAACCATAACCGTACTTAAAACGGTCGGGCACTAAAAAGTCAACGACTGCGCCCATTTTTGTAAGCGCGCGCATCATTAATGCGGTGCTGGTCGCACCATCACAGTCAAAATCACCCACGATAAGGATGCGCTGACCGTCATCGATGGCGACGTCTAATAGACGCACTGCTTCGGTGACACCATGTAGCATTTCGGCTGGCAATAGCGCAGAGAGTTGCGTCTCTAGCTCATCAGGTCGAGTAATGCCGCGACCTGCGTATAAGCGGGCAAGCGTCAATGATTGGGCGGCAAGTGGTTGCAGCGCGGCGGGCAACTCGTCGATGCGAGTGCTGGTATAACGGGGGGTTAAATTTAGCATGTGCATATTCTACTGGCTTTAGCAGAGGGTCACAATGACAATTTTTGGCGGCTTGGTTTATCGTTTTTTGTTGCAGTACATTGTGATAAACCATAGTTTAATACTAGCATAGAGCAAATAATTCATACTCTGTGCATATAATATACATAATATTTCATTTACAAAAACGGTGCAGAGCGACTGCATTTTTCTGCATTTTGCTACAAAGCAATGATTGTATGCCGCTCAGAAATCCATAAAATAGTAAGCAACTGAGATAATTGCTATGTATTGAGATTTTTTATTTTAACCATTTATAAGGATGCTTTATGAAAACCACACCACTGGCTGAAAAACTACCAAATACCATTGACCCTAGCTTGGATCTTGAACAAGTAAAAAAAGAATGTCAAAAGTTGGTAAAAAAACGTGCCAAATATTCTGCTGGTGTTGCCATCGTTCCTGTACCATTTTTTGATGTCGCAGTAGATGCAGGTATGCTTACTCAACTATTACCTGACATTAGCGAGCGATTTGGCTTACTTGAAGATCGTAAGGCGGCAGTTGATTTAGAATCACGAGCCATTCATTGGGGTGCATTAAAAGATCGTACTGTCGATTTTGCAGGGTTGATGGCGACACGTGGTATTGTTAAAAAGACCGTACAAGGCTTTGGTGGTCGTATCGCTGCCAAACAAGTAACGAAATTTATCCCATTAGGGGGTCAAATGGTTGCTGCTACAATGGGCTATATGATTTTCAAAAAAATCGCCAATGACCACATCAATGAGTGCTACAAGCTCGCAAAAGATATTCAGCAAAAGCAACACGGTAAAAATGTCTAAAACAGTTAAAAAACTGACATCAACTTTATAAAATAAAACCAGCTAAGAGCCATTGCCTTAGCTGGTTTTTTTGTGCTGAGTTACGTATATATGGGTTTAATTTTTCAATTTAATAACAGCCTTTTTCATAATACATCTCTAACTCAGAATACTCTATGTCACTAATTATAATAATATTATCTGCATAAGGACGATACTTTCTAACCATTATTTTTGCCGCTGGTTTGTTCTTTATGAGAATTAAGCCATCTTTGAGCCGAACATCGTTATCAAAACTAAATCCATCTCCCATGACTTTTGATGTAGAGCCTTTCCAATGACACTGCTGTACGTGATAATCAGACATCACATATACACTTCTTATAAAAAACAGGCTGGGTATCAAAGCAATTAAAAGACAGGGTATTGATAGCTTTTTATTCATTGAATCTCTAATTGAATTTAGGAAACCTATTTTGATGAAATAAATATTCCTGTCCATGTATGTTTCATGATATCTCGATGCATAGCATTAACAGTGGAAAATGGCAAAAACCACCACCAAATATAGCAATACTTTATGAATATTTCACCTCTCTCGGTTAATGAACTCGTTAAAGTAAGATAAATTTTATTCATGGATTCTTGTATGCTGCACTTTAGCATAGATAGTATTGCTATTGGGTTGCCTCATTCTTTTCATCGCCAGTATTTCTGCGGCGTTCAATGACCTTTTTGATGGTTGTTCGTGGGAACACCTCACCACTTGGTTATTTATCGTCGGTGGTTTATTGATGATTGTCGGCTATATTGGTTATATAACCTATGCGTATTATCACCCTTATGCGTGGCTGGATTGATAACGTCAAGCTTTGATAAAAAAAGCTTTATTCAATACCAATAATAGTTGGTGGTGTTATTGATAAGTTTTGCTGATAATATACGACCTGCTTGGAGAAAATACATGTCAACTAGCAAACATCAACTCCTACAAAATGCCAGTTTCTATCAAGCATAAACCTTAAAGGATCAGACCCATGAAAAAAATCTTAATATCAACGGCTATGCTCGCTACCCTCGCTCTATCTGGATGCACAACGACTGGTGGCATGAATAATAATGCAGGTACTGCTATCGGTACTGCAAATGAGATTGGTATGAATGTCTTTAAATCAGCGATTGATAACCAATGCCGCAGTCAGATTGAAAAGCAAACTGCTTGGCGTGTGGCTAGCGTGGCTATGACCGATACACAACAAGAAGCTGTAAAAAGTAATGTTTGTGGCTGCGTCAGTGAGCAAGCGCCGCAGCAAGTGACGCTCGTTGAATTGGGCAATGCTGCTATCGATTCGCAATATCGCACACAGTTGGTCACGAAAGTCGTCGCAAAATCTCTACAAAGTTGCTATACCAGTTTTATGAAATAAAATATGATATATCTACTGATGTGTAGTAGATATAGTTGCATAACATTCAAGTTTTAAGACAATAAAATAAGACCATAAAAAGGGTGCGTTATAAATAACCCGCCCTTTTTATTGCTAAGTCTTTGTACCATCACTTATCTTATTAACTTGGCTTAGAACTTGTTTTTGTCAACTGGATTCTGTGACAAAGCTGCTGTAAAAGGCAGTATTCTACTGCGACTAAAATACTTAGAAGAGCCATCAATAATCTTGTCTACTTCTTTGATCAACTCATTAATAACGTCATCATAAACGCCATGATATAGTTCGGTTTCGAATGCCGTAAAGGGATGCTTACGTGATGCCGAGCCGACCTCTGTCACGCCTTGCTTACTATAAAAGATATCGACTCGACCATCACTGTTGAGTACACAATTTAATACTCCGCCCTCTAGCTCCATCTCTACTCGCTCAGGCATAAAAATATAATCATCTACATTGATGAGTTTTTTTTCTACTTCTCTCTTAAAAAATGATTTGATATCAAACATGGATATATCCCTGACCTTAAAATTATAATATACGTTAGCACGCCTGATTTTATGACTATTACCAAGCATTCGACTGCATGCTTGTTAGTTCGTGCCTTATAAATCAATACTATAAGATGACGTGATATTTTTTAAGACAGGATATGTAAAACTGCGTTTGATGTTGGTAAAAATAGAATGTTAGCTGTGGCTTCTTTATCCTATTGCAATAAACAAAGGAAATGGCAAACTAGGCAACTTCCCTTTTCTAATGATGAAACTACTCTATCTGGCTTAATCACACCCAGCCTTTCTCACGAAACGATTTCAACACCTCAACAAACGCTGCCATCTCATCAGGTCTGCCAAGCGTCAAACGATTAAAGCCAGTGATAGGCGCAAACTCGCGACCAACAGCGATGCCATGGTCGCACATTCTATCGATATAGGTTTGTACATCGCCGTTGATTTCGTGAAATATAAAGCTGGCTTGTGATGGTAAGTAGCGTAGTCCAAGCTCATCCAATGTCTGCTCAACCAGCTGACGCGATTGATTGGCAGTATGCAAACTCAACGCCAAAAACGCCTCATCATCCAAGGTTGCTATCGCGGCGACAGCACCAGACAGATTGGTATTATCTACTGAGATAAACGCCTCTAGCTCAGTGATCATTTTCGGACTGGCAACTGCATAGCCGACACGCATACCCGCTAGCGCACACAGTTTGGAGAAAGTCCGAACCACGATAATATTGTCTGAGCGCTGCTCTCTTATCCACGCAATCCCACTCTCAAAACTTGGGTCAGTGACATATTCTGAGTAGGCTTCATCTAGCAAGAAATAATGATGGTCTGGTGCCGTTCCTACCCACGATTTTAACTCATCTGTGTCAGTAATCGTCGCTGTAGGATTGTTGGGATTGCAGAGATAAAACAAGCTTATACCATCAAAATCATCAGCCACTTTTTGCATATTTTGTAAGTCAAAAGAATAGCTTTCAGGCATCAGTGCTACTTTTACCACGGGCACATTGATAGAGGTTGCATACATTTCCGCATAAGCAAAGGTTGGGTGAGGCACAATTACTTGAAAATTTCTGCCTTCCCTTAACGCTTTGTTTTGCAGCATTTGTACGACGGTGCGGATATTCTCACTGGAGCCGCTGCCTAGAGATATTTGACCTTCAGTCACGTCATTAATTTTCGCAACTTTAGTGATTAAGGCTGCACGCTGGTCATCTGGATAACGAAAGCCGATGTCTAAAGCATCGATAACCGCTTTTTTGGCAGATTTTGCCATGCCTAATGAGTTTTCGTTAGAGTTTAATTCTATCAATGGATTGGTAATCACAATAGTAATACGCCTAATTGATACCCATACCAAATATGCGATGAATAATGTCAAACTCGCTCAGCCAGCGGACGTAGCACTTGCGCTCGTCTTTTTTGCTACTCTGATTATTTAGTAGGGTTTATATATGGATGGTAAGATGCCTTCTGATAATAATGGTTATGGTAAGTGGCATTTACCCTGATTACAAGCGCTCTGAGCGATGAAACTCGTTAGCAGCTGTTATGAGTAAGATGCTCATTTATTGATAGTATCCATTAAATAAAAAAGAGCCACCCTATAGGCAACTCACTTTGTAAAATTCTTAGCATTTTTGCTAATACTAGGGCGTGTCCTCATTTTAAAAATGGTGATAAACATGAGATAAATTGCCGTCAAACAAGGAAAGTAGAGCACATAATATCGAGATATTAAGAAGCTATTTGACGATGTTTGGCAAAATTTAGCCATTTTTAGCCCATTTAAAAAGTAATCGATTGAATTGAGGACACGCCCTAGTCTTGCTAGTTTATCGATATTTCAAATTAGCAGTTTTCTAATGTACTACTTAGACCCAGCCTTTTTCACGGAACAGCTTTAATACTTTGATAAATGCTGCCATCTCATCAGGCGTGCCAAGCGTCAAGCGATTGAAGCCTGTAATAGGTGGAAACTCGCGACCAACCTTGATGCCATGGTCACGCATTCTATCGATGTATGTTTTTAAATCACCCTTTATTTCATGAAAAATAAAATTGGTCTGTGAGGGTAAATAACGCAATCCAAGATCGTCTAATACTGTCTCAATCATCTGGCGCGACTGATTGGTATTGCGCAAACTTAGCGCTAAAAACTTGGCATCATTTAACGTGGCAATAGCAGCAACCGCACCTGACAAGTTGGTATTGTCCATAGACATAAACGCTTCGACACTCTCAATAGCTTGCGGATTAGCAACTGCGTATCCCACTCGCATACCTGCTAAGGCACATAACTTTGAGAAAGTATGGATAACAATAAGGTTGTCTGATAACCCTTGTTTCACCCACTCAATCCCACTCTCAAAGCTCGGATCTGACACGTACTCCAAGTAAGCTTGATCTAGCAAGAAGTAATGGTTATCTGGTGCCTTACTTACCCAAGTTTTAAGCTTTGACGTTGATGTAATGATGCCAGTTGGGTTATTTGGATTGCAAATATAAAGTAGGCTGATGCCATCAAAATCGTCAGCTGCTCTTTGCAGTTCATCAAAATCATAATCATAGTTTTCAGCGGTTAATGGTATCTTGACCACAGGCACGCCAATGGAATTTGCATACATCTCTGCACAATCAAACGTTGGCACAGGAATCACCATTTGAAACTGCTTGCCCTCTTTTAATGCTTTGTTTTGCAACATTTGTAAGGTAGCCCGAATATTTTCAGTCGAGCCATTGCCTAATGAGATTTGGTTTTCTGCCACACCATGGATGGTGGCAATTTTGCTAATGAGCGCCGCGCGTGGATTATCTGGATAACGAAAGCCCTCGCCTAAAGATTCTATAATGGCTTGTTTAGCAGAATCTGCCATGCCTAGTGAGTTTTCATTCGCATTTAATTCTAAGAATTTATTATTTTTCATGATGGATTATGTGCCTCAACGTCCGTTGTTATAAGTTCATATTGCTCATTAATATCATATTAAGGGGCATTTGGTATAAACACAAGTTTTGATATAACCAATTATTAGTTATTAATAATCTCAAACAAAAGCGAGGTTGTTTTGCTGATAAGAAGACCATAAAAAAGGTGAGCTGCACCGTTAGCAACTCACCCTTTTATTAAATACAAACTGATATTAATAACAGCTTAAATAACCTATTAGATCAAATGCGCTTTTAACTCTAGCACTTTATCACGCGTTTTTGCCGCATCTTCAAACTTCAAATCACGTGACATCTGCTTCATAAGCTTTTCAAGACGATTGATTTCTTTCGCCAGCAAATCAGGACTGCGTAAAATGCTGATATCGACATCAGGCAGATTGCTCTTGATAGGAATCACTTGATTGTCATTGGCATTCTGATCGTCACCCGTATCGATTTTATCGGTGATACTACGGCGCGCACCTTTCGGTGTGATGTTATGCTCAAGGTTAAAGGCCACTTGTTTTTCACGGCGACGGTCGGTCTCGTCTATCGCCTTTTGCATACTGTTGGTAATGCGATCAGCATAAAGGATAGCCTTACCATTGATATGACGCGCAGCACGACCAATGGTCTGAATCAAGGCACGCTCAGAACGCAAGAAGCCTTCTTTGTCCGCATCAAATATTGCGACCAATGACACTTCTGGCATATCTAAACCTTCACGCAATAGGTTAATACCGACCAGTACATCATGCACGCCAGTCCGCAACTCATGAATGATTTGCATACGCTCGACAGTATCAATATCCGAATGCAGATAAGCAACTTTGACGTCGTATTCTTTTAGATAACTGGTCAAATCTTCTGACATGCGCTTGGTCAAGGTAGTTATCAGCACGCGCTCATCTTTTTCTCGACGCTTAGTAATCTCTGATAACACATCATCGACCTGCGTCAATACAGGGCGAATCTCAATCTCAGGATCAATCAAACCCGTTGGACGGACGACTTGTTCAACGACTTGCTCGCTGTGTTCAAGCTCATACAATGCAGGCGTGGCACTCACATAAATAGTTTTAGGCTTGATGCGCTCCCACTCTTCAAACTTCATCGGACGGTTGTTCATCGCACTTGGCAAACGAAAGCCATAATTGACCAAGTTTTCTTTACGTGATCTATCGCCTTTATACATTGCACCGATTTGCGAAACAGTGACATGTGACTCATCAAGGAACAACAGTGCGTCTTCTGGAATATAGTCAAATAAGGTCGGCGGTGCTTCCCCTGATGGACGACCAGACAGATGCTGTGAGTAGTTTTCAATACCGTTACAGTAGCCGAGCTGTTGAATCATCTCAAGATCATACTGAGTACGCTCTTTAAGACGCTGTGCTTCAATCAGTTTATTGTTTTCACGGAAATACTCTAAACGTGGCTCAAGCTCAGCACGGATGGTATGACTGGCAGCTTCTAGTTTATTACGCGGCGTCACATAGTGCGATTTTGGATAGATAGTAATACGCGGCACGCTACGTACCGTCTTACCTGTCAATGGATCAAACCAAGTAATTTTCTCCACTTCATTATCAAATAAATGCACACGTACCGCCAGCTGCTCAGACTCAGCAGGATAAATATCTAGCAGCTCGCCACGCAACCGATACGTACCGCGCCCAAAGTCTAGCTCATTACGCGTATATTGCATTTCAACAAGACGTTTGATGGTAGCAGTGCGATCAATTTTGTCGCCAACGACGACGTGCAGCAGCATTTTTAAATAACTTTCTGGATCACCCAGACCATAAATGCACGATACCGAGGCGACGATAATTGCATCACGGCGCTCTAGGAGTGCTCGCGTCGCTGACAGACGCATCTGATCAATATGGTCATTAATAGCGCTGTCTTTTTCGATAAAGGTATCACTCGCCGCGACATAGGCTTCCGGCTGATAATAGTCATAATAACTGACGAAATACTCAACGGCATTGTTTGGAAAAAATGACTTAAACTCACCATATAACTGCGCGGCAAGCGTTTTGTTATGTGCCATGATAATGGTTGGACGCTGCGTCTCAGAGATGACCTTTGCCATGGTATAGGTCTTACCCGAGCCCGTTACACCCAGTAGTAACTGCTCATCCATACCAGAATTAATACCGTTGACGAGCTTTTCAATCGCTTGCGGTTGATCGCCTGCTGGCTCAAATTCGGTGACCATCTCAAAAGCACGACTTGATATTTGCGTCCCAGACGCATTGACACCACTAATTTCAGCTTCGCCTTGGAGCTGAGTGGCCAATTGGTTTAACTGACGCGATGAGCGCGGTTCGGGCATACGCATAATGGCTTTCTTCTTCTGAAGGTTTATAACAATGTGGGGTCTAAGCTAGGGTTTTTAAAGGTAATTAAGGGTTTTATCTTGTCATCTTCTCTTACAATATTAGCATCTAGATATGACGTCACACGCCCTATTTATAACGAATAAATAGTACCTTCGTTATAAAAAACGCACACAGCATCCGCTAAATTTACAAAGCTTTTCATGATTAACAAACTCATTACACGACCACCTAATAAAGCCTAACGCTTGAGGCTTTCAATCTTCATTTAAGCTGCTATTATTTATAACGAATCAATCAACAAGTAGTTCATTAGTAAGATACCAATAACAACAAATGAGATTTTCATTAAAATAATACACATAACGGAGTAGAACATGAGAGAACGTTACGCAAGTGGAATAGATGACGCAACCGCAAAGAAAATGATCGACTTATTGAACGCTAATCTAGCGAATCTCATTGATTTGAGTATGGACAGTAAGCAATGTCATTGGAATTTGCAAGGTACTGGCTTTATCGGTGTTCATCAGTTATTAGATGATACTTACGGTCGCTTAACTGAAGCTTATGATACGGTTGCTGAGCGTATTGTTATCCTTGGCGGTAAAGCCAATGGTATCTCTAAACGCGTCGTTGAGGACTCTATCCTCGAGACTTACCCTACTGATATCACTGAAGTCGACCAGCATGTTCGTGAGCTTACCAATCGTTATAAGACCATTGCGGCATCATTGCGTGAAGGCATTAATACTGCTGGTGACGCGGGTGACGAAGACACCGCTGACCTATTAACGGAAATAAGCCGTACTGTCGATAAAGATGCATGGTTCATCGGTGCCAACGCGCCAAAGAAATAATATCTTTGTACCTAAACCTGTTATACCAATAAAACAGGTATATCCATAAGATAGTCCATATCAGCAAAAAAGGTCACTTTTATAGTGACCTTTTTTGTGTATACTAATTTATGTGTAATAACTTTAAGATTCGCGCTCAGAAACGGGCTTTAAAATAGCTAAATTATCAGTTATTAGCTGTCAGTTAAAAAACACCTTGGATTATTTGTTGCATCTGCGGTAAAAGCTCATCCAACTGCGCCTCTGTCTCACTGGTATCGTCAGGCAAAGATTGCTTTAGAAATGCCGCTGTAATCTGTGGCTGTTTCGCCAAGATACTTTGACCCATCATCGTATCATAAAAATCAATTTGAGCATCAACTTCCGCTTGCGTATAGTAAGTTTTTGCCGCGTTAATATATGCTTGCGTCAACGTCTGCTTGTCAATAGCATTGCCTATACCATTGGTCATTATCTTGGCATATTGACCCAGCACTTTTTGAATCTGCTCTTGTAGCGCCTGTTGACGTTTATTTAGTTTACCATCACCTACTGACTCAGTACGATTTTGCGTTTGTACGTTGATGGCATTAATAGCCGCTTGTTGCCCGTTAACGATAGATTCTATTTGCTCATCAATGTGCATCACTTCCATCAGCTTAACGATAGACGTATCTGTTGGGGAGATATTATTATTCATAAAAGCGGTATTGTTAATAGAAGCGCTATTCGCACTTATTCTATTGATACTTACGCTTTGCTGTTGAGCAGGCTCATTATGAATTACCAGCTCAGCCTGTGCTTGAGTCAGACTGGCTACTGCGCTAATAGTGACAACGACCATACTTAATGAGCGAACCATGATTGAACACCCAACAGGGCTCTCTATAGCAGACTGAAGACTTAGTTTCATGTTAGTTTCTCTTTATCAGGCATCTTGATTATAACTATTGGGTAAGTTCAAAGTTTTAGCATTGGGTACAGATAATGTCAGGATAGCTTCCTGAAATAAAGGATTGGCACGGAACTGACTTTCAATAATTTCGAATTTTTGGGCAATCTCTTTTTCTTTTTGATTGCCAGCGATATCGACTGCTGCCACCATAAATATCTTTTTGGGTCCCACCCACTCCAAATGTAAGTACGACACACTATCGATATCTGGATGATTGAGTAACTCGGTCAATGCATAGCCATGTATCCTCTCTGATACTTTATAACCGACCAAAAAGTCACGGTTACGGCTAATTAAAAAAATGGCTACCGCACCTAATAATATTCCGACAATGATAGAGCCGAGCGCATCCCAAAACGGCTGTCCCGTATAAGCATGCATACCCATGGCAGCAGCAGCGACAACCAAGCCAATGACAGCTGCCAAGTCTTCAAAGAATACACCACGTAAAGTTGAGTTTGACGTATCGACCACATAGCCAATGGCGCTGACATTTATCGCTTCACCATGCTTTTTGCTTTGTAAATAAGCTTGTCCTAATGAAAACCCTTCGAGCACAAACGCAATCGCCAATACAATGAAACCGATGGTATAGTTGGTCTCGCTTTCCGCAGCATTCCACTCGGTGATACCGGTATAAATGGAGACAATCGAACCTGCCATAAAGACACCAAAAGCGGCAATCATCGACCAGACATAAGCTTCTTTGCCATAGCCGAGGGGATGGCTTTCATCAGCAGGTTTGATCGCCTTTTTCTCGGCGACAATTAATAAAGTACCGTTACCTGCATCTGCCCACGAATGCGCTGACTCTGCGATCATAGAAGCAGAACCCGTCATAAATGCTGCTACCGTTTTGGCAATCGCAATGATGAGGTTGGCTCCAACGGCAATTAATACCGTTACCAATGAAGCGGAATGTTGCTGGTCTTTATTGGTTGTCGACTTAGCAGAATCGTCTAATACAGAATGAGAATTACCATCAGAAGTGGCGTCTGTAATGAGCGTGCCAGCGCCTCGAGCACGACTATTATGCGGCGCTGGCTGATGAGAAATAGGAGCGTGTGACTCGGCTTCCGATGGTTTTAAGCTCATAATAATCTCGATATAGGCTTTTTGAACGCAGATATATATATTTAACCAGATTAATAGACCGTATATTGAAAGCATTTTAACTGACTATACAGGGTCTATTCCTCTTAACGATCATGAAGATTAGCCAGCTCACCAACCATATCCCCGATATCACAACTGGGTCGATGTGAACTTTCCAGACGCAGGTTTTTACGCTCTAGTGCGGCATCAGCGCGGCATTGCTGCATGGGATTTTTGATATCAAGTGGCGGCGCAGGTGTGGGCTTGCCATTATCATCGATAGCGACCATCGTAAAATAGCAGCTATTGGTATGGCGTACAGTACGGGCTCGAACGTCTTCTGCTTCGACGCGAATGCCGACCTCCATCGAAGTATTCCCTACATAGTTGACACTTGCCGCAAAGGTGACCAATTCGCCAACATATATAGGCTCACGAAACATCACTTGGTCGACAGACAGCGTCACCACATAATTGCCGCTATAGCGACTGGCGCAAGCGTAAGCGACTTGATCAAGCATCTTAAGCAAATCACCACCATGCACATTGCCAATAAAATTCGCCATATCAGGCGTCATAAGTATCGACATATATAACTCATGATTTAATGGGGCTTTTTTGGCAGTCGAGCTGGTATTGTATTGCGGCATAAAAATCCTTGAATGATTTAGGGCGTGTTGATAGTAAGTATCATTTATACAGCAGCTCACAAGAGAGCACAAACGGCACTCTGTCATTGAATGGTCTAGGTTATGTAAACCTTAAACTATTTAACTTTAGCTCAACCAATGAAAACGATAAGCAAGCCAAGCGACAATGGCGCTCACTGAACCTGTTAAGATACCGCCCCAAGCAAAATCAACCAACGCTGTATCCAGTGTAAAACCTTTGTACAACGCTAAACTGGTAAAGTCATAAGTACCGTAGGCCATCAGCCCTATCAAGCCGCCAAGCAAGAATATATGACCAATCGAAGCGCCTGCTTTGATTTGTGGATATAAAATCAAGACACAGAGAGCCAGTAGATAAAACATATAGAACACGCCAGCAGCAATCATGTTTGGCTCATCGGCAAGCAGATGCCCGATACGCTTTTCATAAAATAAGCCAGTCATGGTCTTGAGCCAAACTGCATCAATACCCAAAAATATAAGCACAGCAGCCAGATATATAAATACATAACCCATAACCACATCCTTTTAATTAGCGTTTTTTAATCCCAGCTTGTTTCCATCATCGCTTGTTAAGTCAGTGCTTGTTAAGACACTGCCTATTGAAACGCAACTTGTTAAGACGCTATGTTTCGTTTGGAGGCGTCTTGGCCATCACTGTTGGCATTACCGCTTTCATGAGAATTCATAATATCGTGAATCAGGCGGCTGCTTTGCTCATCGGTGAGGGTGTCATGAGAAGACAAATCAGAGAAATGCATCACATCAATATTATCCGGCTTCACTGCGGTCAACTGCACCACGCCGATGGTGCGCTCTAAAAACCCACCTTCACAGTAACAAAAGTAAAAATCCCACAAGCGAATAAAGGCATCATCATAACCAAGACCCTTAATTTCTTCACGCTGTGCCATAAACGCGGCACGCCAGTCGCGCAAGGTATGAGCATAGTCAAAACCGTAATCATGTAGCTGCTTGATGACCATGTCGGTTTGTTCCGTAAACTGTGTATTTAGCTCTTGATTAGACAGCAAACAACCACCAGGGAAAATGTGCGTCTGGATAAAATCGACTGAATTAATATAATCTTGGTAGTTTTGATCGTTAAAAGTAATCGCTTGCAGCACCATCAGCCCTGTGGGTTTGAGTAAGCTATTACATTTGGCAAAAAACGTCGGTAAGTACTCGTGCCCAACGGCTTCAATCATCTCGATACTGACCAGCTTGTCGTACTGCCCTGTCAGCTCACGATAATCTTGCTTCAGCAGGGTAATTTTATCAGACAGTCCTGCCGCATCGACTCGGCGCTGCGCCTCATCATACTGGGCGTCAGAGATGGTCGTCGTCGTTATGTGACAGCCATAATGTGTGGCGGCATAAATAGCAAAACCACCCCACCCTGTGCCAATTTCTATCACATGATCATCAGGCGTCAATTGTAATCGCTGGCAAATGAGCGCCAGTTTATGCTGCTGCGCTGCGCTCAGTGATACATCAGGCGTACGATATACTGCTGCTGAATACATCATCGTATCGTCCAAAAACCGCTGATACATATCATTGCCCAAATCATAATGCGCTAAAATATTGGACTTGGCACCAGACTGATCATTGCTACGTAGCCGATGCTTCGCTTTTTCAAACGCCTTACTCACACCTGCAAAGCGATTTTCCAACTTATTCAACACCGATAAGTTACGCGCTGCCAACCGAATCAGCCCTGTCAAATCGTCCGTATCCCACTCACCATTGATATAGCTGTCTGCTAGCGCAATAGAGCCGCCAAGCAACAGCTGCCGATAGACAGCAGGATCATGAATCATCAAGGTAACGTGTAGTGAATGGCGACCCACTGCCGAACTGCTCGCGACACTATCGGATACTTTACCGAAGCTAACGGTATTAGGTGCTTGCTCATCGAATGCTTCGACTATAGTCAAGCTACCAAACTGGATATGCGCTAATGCGCGAAAGATGAGTTTTCTTGCCAATTTATTCATTCCCGCATTGACGGGCTGAAAAATGGCGCTCTCATTGACGACCTTACTCATCTGTGCGGTCAATTTTCCTAATGTCGAAACGGGTGCTCGGTCGGTTGGTCGTGCTGACATCGTATATTCATCCTTGTTTAAATGCTCTATGCTTAAGCGTTAAGCTGATAAATTTCTTTGGCTGATCGTTAGCCCTTCAACTATCCAAGAATATCTTTTGGAGTCGGTGCTTTGTTCTGTTGGCTATCGGCCAGTTTTTCATCATAATGAATATAAGGCACTTTTTTAATCGCATAAAGCTTGAAAGCATGCCAATAAATACGGGTTACAGAAGTCATGTTCATTAGCGGGTTTTTTCGCAAGCTGTTGCGAATCGTTGTGGCGGTCATTGGAACGCCAGCCATTTTTATACCCGTTTTTAATACCTCACCGCGCTCATCGCTGATATCGATAGCAATACGAACTTGCAAGCAATTATCCGGCTGCTTTTTTACCTTAACCTGCCAACGATATAGCTGATCGATCGGGTTAAAAGGTGAGACATGAAAATCTTTATTATGACAAAATTCAGTATTCGCGCCATTGAGTGTAAACCCATAATAATGGTGCTTATCCCACGGTGTATTAGAGACTTCAGCCAGTAAATGGGATGGTATCTGCTGCTCATCGAAACCTAAGTAAAAATTGACTGGACTAAAATATATGCCCGCATTGCGGCAAACGAGCATTCCAATAATATCGCCTGTTGGCGCACTACCCGCTTGCTCAGTAAACACTTGGTTTAAGCGATGATTAAGTGCTTGAACAGAATTTGAACGACAATTATCCTGCTTATCACTCATGGATAGATTACTTAGGCTATTTGACTTTTGTACAGGTAGACCTTGTAAGTAATCATCAGGACAAAACTGCTGCAAGGCTTTTTTCTTTGCTGAAAATAATGGCAATCCTTTGACCAGCCGTCCTTTTGAAAGCAACTTTTTTAAAAGCTTATTTTTGCTACTCATACCTGTACTTACTTCAGGAAGCTCCAGCTCTTTAGCCAATGCGCTGATATTGATGCCCCAATAACGGTATGGATACGCAAATTTATGTACACTTGGCAGTAACCGACTGTGCCAAGTCGTCCCATGGAACAACTGATGGGGTAAAAGCTTATTAGGCGTGTCGGTTTCAATAGACATAGCATTCTCTTCAATAGTGTTCGTTGATCTCACGGCCAAAATCACTGCACGTTATGACGACCAAATAAGCGACGCTTTCGCTTTGATTCATCATTTTTAACAGGCGGTTGTAAACGTTCAATGTACTCAATCAGCTCCTGATTGGTGAGCGCCGTGACAACCTCACGCTTATTAAGTGTGCGCAATTTGCTATCTGCCTTTACCGGTAGGTCCTTATAACGAAACGGCGTATGTGCGCTCTCGGTATCAGGCAGATGAGTCGGATCAACCTCGTCCTTTATCGCAATATCATGACCGAGCGCCTGACAGACACGTAGACCACTACGTACGCCATCTTCATGAAAACCATTAAACCAATAGGCACCGCAAAAATGTGTGTGCATGTCGTTACCAGAGATACTCGACCATCTGCTTTGCGCCTCAATCATCGCTTTATCAAACACAGGATGGCTATAATCGATGCGCTTGATGACGTGCTTATCATCAACATTTTCACGAACGGTTTCTGGATTCAGCGTAACCAAATAATTGTGCTTTTTGGTCAGGCGTTGCAAAATATTCATGTGATAAGTCAGCACTGGTTTTGCTGATGTTTGCGCTTTTTTAGTATGGTTTTCAGTAGCTGATTGTCCTGATTGTCTCGCAGTTTTATTTGCGAGATTCTCATCAATCAGATAATTCCAGCTGGCCCATGCCAATGGCTTGTTCGGTAGGACACTGACATCGGTATGCAGTACGGCGGTATTTTTGGTAAAGCGAAAATGACTCAGCACCTCATGTTCATCCTTACTGGCGTCTGTTAAAATTTTGAGTGCGGTGTCTGCATGACAAGCAAAGATAACTTCGTCAAATACCAATTTTTCGTTCAAGCTTTCGATATTGTTATCAGTAATGCTTTTATTTTGAACCGTCAATAATACTTGCTCACTATCGCGAACCACAGACTGTACGGGACTGTTTACTCTCACCTTACCGCCCGCTTTGATGAAGCGTGGAATCAACTTATTGACGTACTGTTTTGAGCCACCTTTGATCGTAAACCACTGCGGACGATTAACCACATCGAGCAAGCCATGATTGTCAAAGAACTGTGCAAAAAACACCAGTGGGAAGTCTTGTACTTCATGCAGACTGGTTGACCAAATGGCAGAAACCATTGGCAGCAGATAGTTGTCTATAAACAGCTTGCCATAGCTTTTTTCTGTGAGATAGCTGCCCAGCGTTTGCTCAGTAAAAGCGCTGACATCTTGCCCGTTAGCACGTGTCATTTCGTAGTCTTGGCGTAGCTGCTTGATATGTTTATTGAATTGTAAAATATCTTTGATAAATTGCCAAAACTTTGGATTGAAGACATTCTTACGCTGCGATAATAAAGTATTGAGCGTGTGACCATTGTATTCAAAATGACGCGCTGTATTCTTTACCGAAAAGCTCATGTCAGTCGATTGAAACGGCACTTGCAGCTCATGCAGTAGACGAAAGAAATTGGGATAAGTACGCTCATTAAAGACGATAAAGCCAGTATCTATGGCACTGTTTTCCACATTGCTGCTCTTTGCTTTTTTGCCGTCTTGTAGCACCACATCGATGGTATTTACATGACCACCAATATAATCATTAGCCTCGAACACTGTCACTTCATGTTGCGCCACCAGATAATGAGCGCAAGTCAATCCTGATACACCTGAGCCAATGATAGCAATACGTTTTTTAGCTTGAACGTTAGTCGTCTGTTTTGAGAGGCTGCTGGCTTCATGAGAGACTGTCTCTAGGTTCTTGCTTTTACGGCGGTTAAACAGCATTGATGCGTTCCTTTTCATATTTTTAGTAATTTGTTTTTTGCAATTTTTCAATATAAGCTATTTTTTATTGATTTTTTCACTGACTTGCTGCCACACCAAATCTGGCAACGTACCCAATACCTTTAGCGGTAAAGTGAGCTTTTTGGGAAATTCGATCACATCGTGACCACTCGCGATACCATCACGAATAGCTTTGCTTGCCTGCGCTGTTGTTTGGATAAAGGGCATGGGAAAATCATTTTGCTTAGTCATTGGCGTTTCGACAAAACCAGGCACGACCAAGCTTACCGACACATCATGCGGTGCAAGGCTAATTTGCAAGGTTTTCATTAGATAATGGATGGCAGCCTTTGAGCTGCCATAAGCTTCGGCACGAGCAAATGGCACATAAGCAGATGCTGAACCAATGCCAACCAAGCGACCTTTTGAGGTGATTAGTTTTGGCAATATCCCTTCGATAGCATGTGACAACGTACCCATATTTACCGACATCACTTTCATAAACGAGGCGCTATCGAAGTTTGGCATGTCCAAATATTCGCACATGCCAGCGCCACAAATCGCCAAATCAACCTCTTCAATTTTTTCAAAAGCGTCGATAACTTTATCCCGATCCATGAGATCTAAGTCAACCGTTTCTGCGCCTAACGACTCAAGCTCAGCCAATGCGCTATCGTCTCGACCAACGGCATAGACATGATGACCTTCTAGTAGATAGTCTTTTGCCAATTGATTGCCAATACCAGACGTCGCGCCAGTAATAAGTATATGTAATTTCTTAGTAGAGTCAGTCATCGTAAACGTCCTTTTATTTGTGCTGATAGTACAAAACTTACCATACATTTAAGTGCTAAATACTTGCGTATCATCTTTAGTCAGCTGATGGCATTAACCCTTTTTTATTAAGGTATCATCCATTTTATTTATTAAATCTAAACAATCATAGCGCACGGCTATCGATTTATTGTTGTGGTTTCGCAATCAATGCGTCTCTCAATTGACTGAACCTGTCTACTCTCGCGCACTGGAAAAATTGCTCTTAGGTCTGTCGTTTTATGTTACTAGCCTTATAAGACAGCCTAATTACGACATGCTACAATACTAAAAATCAAAAATAGCTTTACATTAAAGGGCTGATTAGTCAGCGTATTTATCATGAAAATATCCAACCTGTTAAAAGCGCTTGTCTTTATTAACGGTTATTTATTTTCAAAAATCAACTTCCGTTGCGGCAGTTTTTGAAACTGCCTGATATCGTGTCCTCCTGATACCGTGTCCTAATGACATCTCAAACGTTATACAATTGATGATAGCGCTTCACCAATCCCACTCCACTATAAAAAGGATCTCTCATGAGTAAATTGAAACTGTCTGACCGCGTCAACAACATCAAACCATCGCCTACGCTAGCGATTACCAATAAAGCCAAAGAGCTAAAAGCAGCTGGTAAAGATATTATCGGTTTGGGCGCTGGTGAACCTGATTTTGATACGCCAGAGCACATTAAAAAAGCAGCAATCGATGCCATTAATGACGGTTTTACCAAATACACCGCTGTCGATGGTACGCCAGAGCTCAAAAAAGCCATCATTGAGAAGTTCAAACGTGACAACAACATCAGCTATGAGCCCAATGAAATCCTAGTATCGGTCGGTGGTAAACAATCATTTTTTAACCTTGCGCAAGCCTTTATCAATCCAGGTGATGAAGTCATCATTCCGGCACCTTACTGGGTCAGCTATCCTGACATGGTCATCATTGCAGAAGGTGTGCCAGTCATCGTCAAATGCCCTGCTGAGCAAGATTTCAAAATCACCGCTGAGCAATTAGAAGACGCCATCACTGACAAAACTAAAATGCTGGTACTAAACAGCCCCTCTAACCCAACCGGTATGATTTATACGTTGGATGAGCTAACAGCCATCGCTGACGTGCTGAAAAAGCACCCACAAGTTTATGTTGTTTCAGATGACATGTATGAGCACATCCGCTGGACGGGCGATAAGTTCTACAATATTTTGAATGCCGCACCTGAGCTAAAAGAGCGGGCGATTATTTTAAATGGCGTGTCAAAAGCATATGCGATGACTGGCTGGCGTATTGGTTATGCTGGTGGCCCTGCCAAGCTGATTGGGGCGATGAAAAAAGTACAATCACAGTCAACCTCATGCCCAACATCGATCAGCCAAGTGGCTGCCGAAGCCGCTATCAGTGGTGATCAAAGCGTGCTCACGCCAATGGTAGAAGCCTTTGAAAAGCGTTGTGATCTAGTCGTTGATGGTTTGAACGCGATTAAAGGTATTACCTGCCTGCGTCCTGACGGCGCTTTCTACGTATATCCTGACATCAAACCACTCATCAAAGCCGCTGGTCTGTCATCATGTACTGAATTTTCAGCATGGTTGTTAGAGAAAGTTGGCGTAGCAGTGGTGCCTGGTGACGCCTTTGGTCTTGGTGGCTATATGCGCATCTCTTACGCAACTGATGAAGCGACTCTAAAAGACGCCTTATCACGCATCGAAAAAGCGGTTGCTGATCTAGACGTTGCTGAATAATAAATAAACAGCCACTGTCTTAAAATTACTACGCTTAAGTATGTGCTTAAACATGCGCTTATAAACGAAGACGCCACCTATCCTCTATGTGGCGTCTTTTTATTCATCTCACAATTGGGAGTTTTTTTGGCAAAAAACCTCGAAAAACGCCTTATCCCCTTATTAAAATAATTATCTTTGATAATTATGCAAAAAAGGCTTGACGTATTTTTTATTTTTGCTAGAATACGCCCCACTTAGCAAGAACTCGTTAGAGGCTTCTAAGGCTCGTTGTAAGGTTTTAAACACTTGCAGCTTATTCTCCAATAGCTCAGTTGGTAGAGCAACGGACTGTTAATCCGTGTGTCCCTGGTTCGAGCCCAGGTTGGAGAGCCACATTTTAGTTGTAAATTTCTTGAATTATCTTTAATTCAATTATGGCATTTGCCAAAACCCTCATCTCTTTGATGAGGGTTTTTTTATGGCTGCTATTTTTATTGGCATAAAGAAACTTATATAAAACTCAGTAGAAAAATAAGTAGCCAACGATATAACACCCATTACCTTGCTGTCCTAACAGTTTCTATTTCAGCACAACGTATGCAGCTGAAATAAAAACTGTTAAAGAAGTTAGCATTTAAAGTAAGGAAAATAATTAGGGTAGAAAAATTGAGATATGAGCTTGCTCTTTGTTTTCTTGAATCACATTGTCGTATGCTGACAGCTGCTCATTCGAGAAACTATTGGTAAACTGCCACATGGTAGCAAATATCGCGGTCAACAACACTGCCATGACCGTGAGTATGACCCATAGTGGCGTTTCGCTCGTGAGCGTGTGTTTGATTTGGTCGGGTATCGCCCAAAATGGCGAGAACTCGTTCTTATTACCCCGTAGATGCTCAATTTCATCCCCTAAGCGTGAGATAAGATAACGAATTTTCTCTGGCGCCTCTAAACGATACTTCCCTTGAAAGCCAAGCAGCATCGCATAGTGATAGACCTCCAGAGCAGGCAGACGCCTCTCTCCTTGCTCGCGTAGCCCATCTAAACGCTCAAAGAACTCATTACCAGCAATTTGTGAGCCAAATAAATCCAGCTGCAAAGGATTTAGCTCCCAAGCATCTTTCAAAGTTTGAAACTCTGGCTCCTGCGAGGTCATGATGGTCTCATCAATCAACGCACAATACGCATACTTAGCTTCATGGATATCTTCTGACAGAAATCCTTTTTTGCGCGCATTCATCTCGAATTTATCTAAAAAATCATATATTTTTTGACGAAATTGTCGCGGCTCTGTACTGAAATAATGATTGCGCAATAAAAACACCAAGTAAAAGCCGTCATACATGATGTCTACCAGCGACTGACTACTGATACGCTTATCTAGACCAGTTGCTGAGACCTTTGAAGCCACCTCGCCTGAATCTAACAACGAAGGTGCAGAACCCATTGAATTATTCCCTGACATGATTATTCCTAATACTTATTATTTCAAATACTATTGAGGGCGTGTCCTCAAAATGAGAGCGCACCCTAGTGCATACTCATCTTGCAACCTCAGCACCTCTAGAGACAAAAAGAACTACTGTACGATAGCCATCAGCTCTATTTTTAAATCATCAAAGCCATTTGGCACATAAATACAGATAGATTCAGATTTGAGCATTTCGTCATATAGCTCGCCTACCGGTTCGATGGTGAAGTAGCTAAAGCCTGGTCTCACTGGTATCGCACTGGGTACTTGGCTAACATGTGAAATAGAAGAGCCTGGCAGCGCTGACAACACACGTTTCTCTACTGAGTCAGGCGTCGCAATTTTAAATCGGCGTGGTACGATATCGATGAGCTCGTGCATCGGCAATGATGAGCTAACAGACAGATACAGCTGTGAGCCACGCGTGATCTTGTCACTACTTAGCTCGCCTGTATAATAAGATGGCTTATTTTGACGTAATGGAATCGAGATAAAGTTACTGGCAATGACGGTATTGAGTAGCTCACGAATAATCAAAATGATACTAACAAATGAGTCATTGGCATTATCGTGATGATAAGAAGGTAAGTCGCCCACCTTATATAATGAGCTAAAAGTAGCCAATTGGCTGGCGACATTTAATAATGCTTCATAAAGGCGTTCTGGATGTAGTTTGGCATTATTATATAGATGACTGAGCTGAGAGTATGCGGTATTTAGCGTATGTAATAGCCAAAAAGAGGCAATATCTGAGGAGCGAAATTCCAGTAAGTCATTGTTAGACTGACGATGATGGTCATACAGTGACGTGGACTTGGTATTAATCATCGTCATCAAACGATATACGTGACCAATAAGCGCAGGGTTACTCGTAATATGCACACTTGGGACAATATAATCATCATCGACTTGATAGACGCCTTGAGTGGTACGCACGAGCTTGGCTACCAATAAGGACACGGTATCTTGGCTAGGCGCTTGCGCAGAATGGCTTAATTGCAAACTTGGCGACAGCTTAATCACGTCAATGACTGCTTCAGCCGCTTGGCTATATAGATCTTGTGCCTCAATAGCACCCCTTACATAGCGTGCTGGATTGTCACTACGATCCGTCTGTATATTGCTGCCGCCACTATGGACAATCTCTAAACTCAAAAATACGAAAACTTCATCGCCATTGTCTTGGGTATCTAAGGTAATGGCTTTCGGTAAAGTGTCGGTACGAGGCGCATGATATATCGTACCATCTGGCAATACCGCATAAATACTTTGAAAACTTAGTAAATTGCTTTCCAAAAGTTGCTTATCAATCTGAACGTCAGATACGCCATAAGCATAAGGATGCACCAGCATCATACTCAAAGCGCGTTGCGAGTCATGATAAGTGTCTTGAATCTGAAAATGTTGGGGTCGCAAAAACAACCCTTCTCCCCATAATACCCTGTGTTTACTCAAGACAATCTCCTAAGAACAGCTGACTAGTGGCTGCTGATAATATTTAAGTTTGGTGGTAAATGTAGGTGCCAGTGCTGGGTCAATACCCTCAGTAATGCTGACATCGCATCCACCAATATTGATCGCCAGTGGCGTATCAAAATTGAGACTGGCAAGTGGGATAAGAAACTGTGAGCGCTTTTTGGTATATCTCAGCCCCACTTTAATAGCGATAAAGCGCGCGTCTTGTGGAATGTTCACAGTCAGACTGCTCTCACGATTTGGGATAATACTGATCTCTTTGGCCGCCAGCGCTTCAATATCCGTAAACTGACTCTCCTCCTCCAAAAATGCGATATAGGCAGTACTTGCTGTGCCTACTTTGGTACGCCCTGCATTGGCATTAGTGGTGGGTTTGATATTTAGGGTAATCTGCTGACGCTTCAGTTTTTCTTGTAATGCTTGCTGCTCAGCACTCATGGTCGCCAGCTGCTGTTGCTGCAGTTCTAGCTGTGCTTTTAGACTTTGCAGATCAGCACTATTTTTGCCATTATCAACGATATGGCTCATGGCATCTATAGTAGGAGGCTCGCCTGCCAATGCTGATACCTTGTCATTTAACTTGCTCAATTTATCAGTGCTGCATCCGGCGATCGCACCACTTAACAAGCAAGTAGCGGCGATTAATGATACTGGCAGTGTCATACATTTATTCATACTTTCAGTTTACCTTAGCTTTTTATTATCATTATTGACTGGTCAAAATCTCAGCCATTTCTGGGCGACCGAGCACGCCTTTTTTGCGCAGCTCGACATGCCCAAGATCCATCATACGCCAATCACCACCCCACACAAGTCCGGCAGATTTGGCTACTTTACCATATAATTTATAGCCTCGCATTGCCCAAGGATCCTTTTCGCTTATGACAATTTTACCATTTCTGATAAAGGCGCTATCGCCCGCTAAACCAAACTGATGATAGCTCTTGTATGATCCTGCCTTCGTTACATGAGTGCCTTTTTTCAATAGTCTTGCTTGCCTTGCAGGGCTACGATAGCCTTCTAACAGCACCATATCATAGCCATATTGGTCACTCATTACTTTATACACTGTCAACAGCCGTTGGACAAAATCCGAGTTCATTTTTTGCCAATTACGGTCAGCATTTTTGATATTGATATGACCATTGTTTAGATGTGTAGCCAACATGTCACCTGAATAGCCAGTGCTATGATCTTGCGTGTTTAAGTCAGACAAATCAGGCTCAGGGAGCATTAGTGGCCTATCAATCTGAGGTATATTTGTCTGATTATCCGGCCAATAGCCTTCCTCTGTCTTGTCAGCTTGGTAGCTTGCAACCTCGGCTTCTAGTTCAGCAAACAGCTCCTCTGGCGGAGGCGACGGTGGACGCAGACGCTCTCCTATGAGTAGTTGACTGATTTGCAAATTTGTCGTGCTAGCCACGGTATCGTTGGCATGATAAACCTCCAGAGAATGATTGGTAATCAGGGCATAACACAATCCAACCGTTGCCATGACAATCAAAAAAGACAATGCCGATATCACTGGAATACGAGAAACATCTATGTCCGAAATAAAACGAATAAACTGCTTGATACGATAATCAAATGCTTTCTTTGGTGTCTTTATTGATGGACGCTTGAATTTTAGGCTAGACAATCGATGAAAAAATACCATTACCTTATCTAATAGTCGCCCACATAGCTGCCGATCAAAAAGCATGACCATCATGAGGATAGAGAGCAATGTAAAGACCGATACAGTCAAGTAAATCATAGGCAAGAGTCAGCGACAGTTGAGACGATAAAAACATAATAATAATAAACAGGCGTTGATAATTATGATTTCGTCAGTATTATATAGACAAATCATCTCCTTTTAAAACAAAGCTAACTTAATTACACTAATTTTTATTTATTCCTATCCATTAGCTTATTTATAGACAGCTTAAAAATACCATTTCATTATAAAAATTTACTTAATAATTCCTAAAACCCTCACTGGTTATCGAATTTATAGTTTAACAACATTTTCAAAGTGATTCCTATCATTACAACCGAATCACAAAAAAGACAAATAAAGTTAACTAATATAATAAAAACAAGCTTGCAGATATCATAAAATTTGGATCGAAAAGCTTGTCTACATGGTAATAATCATAATAAAACCCAACAAATAGGGAGTTTAAATAAGTGGGCGCAAAAAAAATACTGTCATACGGCCGATCTGTTTTAGTCATGCTTTTGGTGTTGTATCTCATTTTGGTCTGGATGTACTTTAAAGACAATGCGCGACAGCTGACCTCATCTGGTTTATTACTATGGTTTGTTACCATCCCTTTATTGTTTCTTGGCTCTATCATGGCGCTCTTATGGTGGCAAAAAAAACTGGATAAACAAACAACCGATTCACCAGAGATACTTGATGGAACAACAGATAAAACAGACACTATTAAGCCGCCCAATACTTATCAGTTATTCATCTATAGCCGTGTCTGCCTACCAGAAGGTGACTGTTGGTCTGAGGTGGTGGACAATGTTGCAGACCTAACCGTATTGAGCGAGGATTTGACAGATATTGATGGTATGCCAATGTTGGTCAAACCGATTGCAAGACTCCCTGATGCCGCCGCCCTACCATATCCTAATATCTCTGATGCCTATTCAGCAGACTCAGAGTTTGACGACAGCTATTCAGACCATTATTTAGATTCGAACAGTGATTTAGACAGCCATATCGATGATGAGAGATTTACTGAACGTAAAGCCGCGTTAAATGATACTACCTTACGTTTACAGGCATTAATTTATGAGCAGCTAGTTCTGAGTGAGGAGATGCTGTCTAGCCTTGCCGAACACTTTTACCAACATCACCAACAAGATATGACTCAGTCCAACGCAGCCATTCATATTCATCCCGAATGGCAGCAACATTATTTGGTGAGTACCAACGAAGTAAGTAGTGAAAATAACAGCAGTAAAAAGAACAGTGATGACAAAATGACAGCAGCCTCTGCTGGTCATTTAACCAATCTTCCTATCTATCTATGCTTACCTGCCAGCGCCGATTCAGCATTTTTGATCGCGACCATAAAAGAACAGTTAGCCACTTACGGTATTCCTGATACACGGCTTGCTATTACGACCATCATAACTGACAGCACTGACGTCGCAAACACCGTAGCTAATCATAGTGCTAATAATACCGCCATTGCCACACCTACAGAATTCATCAATAGACATCTGCTGCCTTTATCTAAATCAACTGCGCCGGATCTTTGCTTAATTCTCATTGCAGATTCACAGATAAGTGAAGAATGGTTAGACACTCATTTGTATTCTGAGCAAATGACCAATGTCATTCCAACTGAGGCGGGTGCGCTGTTGCTATTCTCGAATCAAGCGGCTCAAGAGCTACTCAATATTGACGCCAGTACCCGTATTTTATTAACGGAGATAGGTACAGCTCATCGCACTGAGCTTTTGAGTGATAAACGTCGCTATTTGAATCATTTAACGACTATCAAAAGTCTATTAATAGACAATATGCTTTCACTGTCACCGACCGATACGACCACGCTAAAAACCCCTGATAAACAGACAGTAAAGTCCGCAAAACAATCGTCTGACATCAGCAGCAAAGAAAAATACAAGACTAATGTTGCTATGTCAGACATGGCCATTACCGCCATGTCTGACATTAATCCATTAAAGCAGTCCTATGACTTATCAACGTATATGAGCTTTCTTGAAGCATTTATAGCACAAGGCGCTCTAGTAAACGAGCATCATTTAGGGCATTATATGCCATTGAATAATTGGTTGAAGCCATTCATCAGCCTATCACTATTCATTGACTTAGCCAAAGAAGACCAACAAGAGTCAGACATATCTTTTTTAATTACTCAACATAAGCACTGTAATATGCTTTGGTTGCTAGACTCTTCTCCAACATCTGAGTCGTAGTTTTAATGGTGCTTTGTCGTGGTAAATACTCGTTTTATTATCTTAAGTTCACACTAGGTAGCACGCATGTTTTCAAGGTTTTTTCATCTTATCTATAACCCAAGAGTATTATTGGCGCTGGGGCTCATAGTCGCCCTAGTCTTACTTTATGATTATGTGACTATTAAAACCTTTGTCATAATCATTGGCGTCCTAATCACATGTACGGTGCTGGGGGCGCTTGGCTATTACCTGTGGAAAAAACGTAAGCTTGCCTCAGATGAGCTGGCAAACTTAGTGGAGGATAATGGCAACGAGAGCCAAGGTGACGATAGCCCTCATGTGGCCAAAGATGAAAACGCTCAAGAAGTGCAAGCGCTACGTCAGCAAATGCAAGATGCCATTAAAACCATTCGCAAATCAAAGATAGGCGATCAAACAGGCAAAGCGGCGTTATATGAGCTGCCGTGGTATATGGTCATTGGTAATCCCGCGGCAGGCAAAAGCTCTGCAGTGCTACACTCTGGCTTAAAATTCCCCTTTATGGAACAAGGTAACAAGCTATCCGTTAAAGGCGTCGGCGGTACACGTAACTGCGATTGGTTTTTTTCGACTGAAGGTATTTTGCTCGACACCGCAGGACGTTACTCCGTTTATGAAGAAGATCGCTCAGAATGGTTGTCATTTTTAAGCCTACTCAAAAAGAATCGACCTAAAGCACCGATCAATGGCATCATCATCGCGGTCAGTATCGCCGAACTCACCAAAAATGACCCAAACTATGCCTTGGATTTGGCCAAGAATCTGCGCAGCCGTGTGCAAGACTTAACTGAACAGTTAGAAGTTTATGCGCCTGTCTATGTGGTCTTTACTAAAATGGATTTGATTTCAGGCTTCCGTGACTTCTTTAATGACTATGAGCAAGAAGAGCGCAGCCAAGTATGGGGCGCGACCATTCCCTACCCTGAAGACCCAGAAAACATCAATATTACTGACGTATTCGAAGAACATTTTGGCGTATTGGTCAATGGTTTAAAAGATTTGAGCACCACTAAGCTATCCTTACGTCATCAGCGCACGGTATCTCCCAGTCTAATGACTTTCCCAATGGAATTTCAGTCATTACGTCCCATGATACGGACGCTGATGCATGCTTTGTTTGAGGACAACCCTTTCCAATTTAAGCCCATATTGCGTGGCTTTTACTTTACCAGCGCCTTGCAGGACGGGCAAGTTAGCAGCCAAATGACGTTGCAAATGGTACAAAATTACGATTTGCACCCACCTGCGATACCGCTCAATGCGCAGCAAGAAGCCGCAGACAAGCCCTATTTTTTACAAGATCTATTTTCTAAAGTCATTCTAAAAGACAAGCATTTGGTCAAGCAGCATAAAAATCGACACAAGCGCAGTCATCGTGCGCTTGCGACGCTAGCTGCTGTCGTGACTTTGTGTGCGGCTGTCGGTCTGTGGACATGGTCTTATGCCAATAATAAACAGCTCACTGAGCGTGTCGTGGCTGACTTACAGCAAGTCGCAGCGCTACAAAAAAATTCTAACGGTGATTTACAATCTCAGCTTGAGTCGCTCAATATTCTACAAAGTCGAATCGAGCAGCTTGAAGGCTATGAAGACGACAAGCCGCTGTCTTTGAGTTTTGGCCTCTATCAAGGCGATAAGCTTAAGCAAAAATTGCTAGCAGAATATTACAACGGCATCAGCATCATCGTCTTAGCGCCAACCAAACAAAATATCGAAACGTTTTTGACCGAAGTAAATACCAATGCCGATCAATTAGAAGTCCGTACAGGAGACTCAAACACTGATGACACCTCTGATGCTGCCGTTAATGATGCTTATATCCAGTCGGACCCCACAGACGTTGAAGATGCTTATAACGCGCTCAAAGCTTATCTCATGCTTGGCAATCATGACAATTTAGAGGCCAGTCATTTGAGTGATCAGATGACCCGTTTTTGGCGCAACTGGCTCGAAGCCAATCGCGCTGACATGCCGCGTGACAAGATGATTCGCCAAGCTGAGCGTATCTTGAGTTTCACCTTGGCTCATGTCGACGACCCCGCCTTTCCATTGATCCAAAATGACTTAGGGCTGATAGACAAAACCCGTAGCAATTTATCCAAGGTTAGCAAAGGTCAACCTGCTCGTGAGCGGGTTTACTCTGAGATTAAAATGCGTGCATCTGCCCGCTTCCCATCGGTCACGGTTGCACAGATTACGCAAAACAATGCTAATGAAGCACTGCTTGGTAGCTATGTAATTTCAGGCACTTTTACTAAAGAGGCATGGGAGGCTTTCGTCAGTGATGAGATTGATAAAGCGGCCACTACGAGAGTGGTCGCCGATGATTGGGTGTTGGCCACCAGCAGCCAAGATGACCTTACCTTGACGGGCAGTCCTGAACAGATACGACAATATCTGGTCAATCGCTATAAGCAAGAATATATCAGTGAATGGAAACGTTTTTTATCTCAAGTATATGTTCGGGATAGCACAGGCTTCGATGATCATGCGGTCTTATTAAACCAGCTGTCCAATGCCACAGAGTCACCGTTAAAAACCCTGTTTGAGACAGTAGATCGCCAAACTCAATGGGACAATAAAGCGGCTAATCAAGCAGCTGGCAATGGTGGCGAATCTCGTCGCTCATTTGTCAATTGGTTTAAGCAAACCATCCTGCGTCAAAGCCCTGCTGAGCTGCGGCAAGCAGAAGCTGCGATGAATAATGGTGGCAGCTCTAGTAACGCCGCGCCTGTAGCACAAGCAAGCTCAGGTGTGATTGCGCAAGAATTCTCTTCTATACATGCGCTAGTAACGCCAAGAGAAGAAAATCAGGATCTGTCATTATTAGACCACTATTTAGTCAGTTTAGGTGATATCAGAACCCGCTTTAACAATATCGCTCGTAGTGACGACATCGGCCCTGATGCTTTGTTGTTTGCCTCACAAACCCTCAGCCCCGAAGGCTCAGAGTTAACCAAATCTCTACAGATATTAGATGAGCAGATCCTGAGTCAAGCCAACTCTGAAATAAAACAACTGGTTCGTCCGTTGTTGAGTGAGCCACTGACTCGTTCATTTAACATGCTGCTGACGCCCACTAAGGCTGAGATTAATAAAGTTTGGAAAGCGCAGGTCTATAAGCCTTTCCTCGATAATTTAGGCAGTAAGTATCCCTTTACCGCCAATGCAAACTTAGAAGCGACGCCTGCAGAGATCGGTCAATTCTTCGGCGAAGATGGCTATGTGGCGCGATTCGTCAACGAAACGTTATCGCCCTTTATCATTCGCCGCGGCGATCAAATCTCCAGTAAAATCTGGAATGGTGCAGGTCTGGGTCTCAACCCGCAGTTTGTCGCTGATTTTGGCCGTTACTTTACCAATTATATGGGCAGCAATAGCACAGGCGCTGCTGGTGCGAATAATACTGGTGGCGCTGCCAATCAAACCACTTTTCAAATTATGCCATTACCCGTCAGCGGTTTGACTGAATATACCATTGTAGTCGATGGTCAACAGTTGCGTTATCGCATGGGTACTCAAGCGTGGACAACGTTTGTATGGCCGAACCCAAGTAGCCAACCTGGTGCCAGTATTCGAGCCAAGGACTATGATGGCAGAGACTTTACTGTCTTTGAAGAAGCAGGCAGCTTTGGGGTAGAAAGGCTCATTAACAGTGCACGCCGTACTGAACTTGGCAATGATATCTTTGAGATGGCATGGTCTGGTGACGGTATCACTGTCTCTGTACGCTTTAGAATCATCAGCGGCAGCGGCAGTAGTACCACTACCGGTCAAGGTCGCTCTACCAATCCCTTTACCGGAATGAAACTACCAGAGGAGATTATTGCCCTTGGTGTCACACGTACAGCAAGGCCAATTTCTGATAATAATGCTGTTGATGGTGACACTCCTAATACAGGTTCTGGCACCAATCAGCCAGTACCAACTGGCGAGCAAAATACAAGCAATGTCACGCCGCCAGCCCGCGTATCTACTATAGTCCCTAATACCAATAATGAAAATAGTCCACCAGTACAACCGCCTACTGATACCACGACGGCTACTGATGATCGTTCAGCCTTGACTGAACAGCAGGAGCAAACACCATGACTCCAGACTCCTTGCCTTTAGTATATTTTGGAAAATTGCCTGCTCGCGGGGACTTTGTACGGGCGCGCGCTCATATCTCTGAGACCAATGCCATTGATGAATGGGTCAGCGAAGCGCTAGCCGTGTCGGAAAGTGTATTTAGCGGAATTCCGATAGACAATGTCAGTAATCATAACTTTGCCTTTTTAAATTTCAGTCATATCGACACTAGAGCTAACGAGATTATCACCGGTGTTTTGATCCCTAGTCACGATAGTAGCTATAGAAATTACCCATTGATAGGTTTTGGCGTGCTTCATCTCGATAAACCGAAAAACTGGATGAACTATCTGCCCGTCAAGTCATCAGCGCTTTGGAACGACACTTATGAAGTTTTGAGTATGGCCAAATCCAAAACTGACAATAGCGATCTTATGGAGCACCTCAACCATAGCCAACTCAGCATCGATAACAATGCCAGTACTTACTACTATGATTTTATCAATACCACTACGTTGCATGATATCGCGATCTTAATGAACATTGATAAAGCGCAGCTGATACAGCAAATCATTGCCACTGGCCTGTTATTTTTACCTACTTTTACTAAGGGTTTCCATGGCTTAAATAAAGCCATCTGCTGGTCACTTACCTCTGATAGAGAAAACTCGATACACATGGCCACTTTTTGGCACGATCTCATCAATGGTTTTTATCAGCCACACCAGCTCTACTTGAATACCTACTTATATCGTGTCGCTAATTGCTATCGCCTGCTCATGAGTTTTACTAAACCAGATGGACGTATACTCAAGCAAATATCAGAAAGTGAACAAACTTATCCTGAAGATTGGGTGGTCATCGCTCATAGCGACTGGACTCAAGGCTATATCGATGAAGACATTGGGTTGACCCGTTTCAATAAATTATTGTTACAAGACAATTTATATCTGTATGATACTAGGCAATTGTTTAAAAAAACTTTTTTAGCACAATAAATAATAGCTCACGATAACTGCTGATTCGTAACAGCTGATAGTAGCCGCCATGCATCATACCCCTGCAATTAGTCACTGCTCAACAATAGACAGATTAAAAAGGTACTTGAATGAAAGTCCTCTCTAGAATAACAAAATCCAAGCGAACAAATCACACGAAAAACCTGCTATTAGCCGCTGCTATCACCCTGCCTATGAGCGCCGTTGTATTTGCAGAACATAACGACACTCATGTGACAAATAATTCACAAAATGTGCCAGTGGTCATCAAAGGTGTGGTCGCTACCAGCTCAGACAAGCAGCAATTGCTCGACAAACTAAAAGCACAGTATCCTGATAAACCTGTCAGAGATGAAATCGAAGTACGTTCGAACATCAGTATACCAACCAACTGGCAACAGATAGCCACGACTATCATTGATAGCGACATTTCTAACATTCGTCAAGGGCGTATCGACATTCATGGAACGACCATTAGCTTACATGGCAAGGTAAGCAGCCTTGAACAAAAGCAAGCCATTCAAAACCGTATTCACTCGCGCCTAACTGATCTCTATCAATTAGAAAATCAGCTGGTCGTGGTAGAAGGTGAACAACGCCTCATAGACGAGACTTTGGGCAACCGTATCGTCGAGTTCGAGTCTGGTAGCACCAATCTAACGCCTATGGGTCTTGGTATCTTAGACGATATGGCAGGGGTGTTACAGCGGGTCGGTGATAAGCCTGTTCTTATTACAGGTCATACCGATAATGTCGGCAATTCTACTGCCAATCTTGCCCTATCAAATAAGCGTGCAGAAGCCGTCAAACAATACTTGATCGGTCGAAATATCAATGCGACTCGTCTCAGTACTACTGGTAAAGGAGACTCAGACCCTATCGCTAGTAACGACAACGAAGAAGGTCGCACTCGCAACCGCCGTATCGAATTTACCCTTAATGAATAACATCGCTATGTAGAACGTATGACGATAATGGTCACTAAGCAATGACGGTTAAGTGCTGATAGCTGTATTGATAATGCTGAAAAACATACTGTCATTGCTACTAGAGATATCGATGCTACAAAAAATGCCAATGCCAAAAGAGAGCCACTGCTAAAAAAATAGGGACATAACTATGCTACGCTTGACCAATACCGTGCTGCCTATGCACCCTGATCGGCTCTATGCCAGTGAAGGCAGCACTCAAGCGCCCTATCCGAGCGCTCGCCAAGACATCAATGCTCATCGTGCGTGGCAAGATAAGCTCATGCATAGCGCTGATGAAGCCGATATCATTGCTCAACTAAACCCCAATGGCAATCGCCAATACCAGCAGCATGGTATCGACACTTATGTGTTACATGTTTATATCCATGAGCGGCATCACCCTCCCTTTACGCCATTAACCAATCTCATCGGTAGCCCTCTGACCTTGAGCTTTGATATTCCGAGTGGCCTAAGCTTTCGTCATCTGTATATAACGGCTGTGCATCAGCTAGATCATGATGGCAGCTACGGCTATTATCGCCTGCTTGTACAGCCCATCACTTATCGCCTGCATCAGCATATACACAGTCATATTGATACTCATTTGACCGTACAAGCGATGGTAGCCGAGCGCATGGCTACGCTGGATATAGAAATAATCGATGACAGCAACAATGGTGAAGATGCTAACTGGTCACCAGCACGCATGACCCAGTGGCAAATAAGCGACTGGACACATATTTGCAAGCGGCTCGCGCGTCAAGGGCTGACCGCCTATCTACGCCATGAGCAAACGGACGAGCATAGTCCACCAAAGCTCATCATTACATCGCATAGTCCAAGTGACAGCGATGGCATCAGCTTACATATTGGCGCGCTGCGTTACCAGCAAGTGTTACATGACCATGTCCATGCACCAGTATTGGCATTGAGTGAGCAGGTCATCATCCAACCAAACTCAGTAACGATGCAGCGCTTTAATAGCGCCAGCGTCGCACAGCCAACCCAGTCCGCTGACATTGCGATGAGTAGTCATGCCGATGAAGAAAGCGATACCAGTAACCACGCACTCACATTAGATACGCCCGCTGCTTTTGCGCCAGTAACGGATACTGAAGCCATAGATGAAGCGGCTATTGTGGCAAACAGTCATCAAAGTCAGTATAGCGCCTATCATGCCCTAGCCCATGCTACGGATTTGAGTGTTGCCGATACCTTTATCCTTGTCGATCACAGTGCGCTCAATCAACACTACCGCGCTACCCATATCGTGCATTTGGCACGCAATAGTCTGGCGCATGTCACAGGGCTGACCCAAAGCTCACGCCACCAACAGCGTCATGCGTCAACATTAACAGCTGGCATTCATTTGACTCAGCTGCGCCTCATTACCGCTGATACCCCGTGGGTCGGTCATCTATATAGCAGACATGCCCTACCGCCGATGACGGGGATCACTGAAATGCAAAATGAGATGGATAGCCGTAACCATATGACGCCCACGCGCAACTATTTACTGGATAGTCCAGCTCAGCCTATCAACCGATTGGAGGCACAAGCTGGCGCTAACTACGGCACACACTTCACCCATAGAGCGGACGACCAAACCCTGATGCAGTCTATCGGCGATAGCGAGCATCTAATTAACACTGGCAGTTTATTGTCATCGAGTCGCCCTAGCCTATTTGCCACGGACAACGAACAAGCGATTGAAAGCGGTTATCGCAACACGGGCAACGGCCTGTCTGAATGGGTGACTGACCATCGTACAGAAAAAGCTTACTCTCAGATAAAAATAGACAGTGCTGGGATATCTGCCAGTCTAAAGATGGGGGTCATCAATCCATCAGACACCGCCAAACGCGAAGGCATCAATGCGACTACTAACGCTCAAATCAATATAAAATCAGGCGAAGCCCTCGTCCTTTCCACTCAACCGCAAACTCATACGCAATCTGGACAGCATAACTACCAGCAGCACACCCCGACTCTGACTCAAACTGGTCTTGGAGGTCAGCACTTAACTGAGCGGTTAACGCAACTGGCAACAGGGCTTGGACGTCATGTCAATGACCACAAAGCGATTAAAACCCAACTTGAAACTATCGCAGAAGAACAGCAAACCAAAACCCATCAAACGATGCCCTACACGCTAATCGATAGCGCAGCATACAGTGCTTATGCCAGTGACGATACGCTGATTCACAGAAGTATGGGTGAGATGATAACCACCACTCAGCAAGATATGATGATTAGTAGTGGCGATAGTCATAACCAAGTCAGTAGCGAGTCTCTAAATATCATAGCCGATGGTCAATTTAGCATGACCAATGCCAAAGAGAATATTACCCTCTCCGCCCATACGGGTAAGCTTGAAGCCACGGCTAAGCAAGATGTGAATATTGCCTCCTCGACTAAAGAGGTTGAGATAGTAGCGACGAATAAAATTACGCTGACGGCTGGTGGTGCGAGTATCACTTTAGATGGTGGTGATATTACGATTACGGCAAAGCAGTTTACGGAGAAGGCTGGTAAGCATAGTAGGGCTGGAGGCGGTGTAGATGGGTTGGGATTGGCAGGGTTGCCTAGCATAATTCCTGAGAAAAAGACGCTGATGGATGGAGTTTATAACTTAGCGTATCAGTTTGTTGATGATGATGAGGAACCTTATGCTAATACGCCTTACACTGCTATTAATAAAGTAACAGGAGAAGAGTTTAAAGGTAATACAGATAAAGACGGTTGGTCAGAGCGCTTTCAGTCCGATAATAAAGATGATATTGATATTCATTTAGAACTTATCTGGCAAACATAGAGAGAGAAAAAATAATGACTCAACAAGTAACTTCGAGCGCTGCTACACAAGCGAAGCCAGAAAATAATCAAATAATAAAAATTTCAAATGAATACTATTTAATAATTGGATTTGAAGTTAATTTATTGAAAAGTCTTATAATAAATGGTAAAACTTATGAAAGAGCATTCAATAAAGCTACGAATACTCAAGATTTGACTGTTGAAGATGGCTATGGGCATAACTATTTTATTACGGTAAAAAATGGTGTAGTTGATACTTTCTTTAGTTTTGGTCCAGGTGTAGATCAGAATGCTGGAACACCTCAACAAATTCAAGATAGTGCATTAGCTAACCCAAACTTTCTAGAGAGACGAAAAGGTATAGACGAGTATAGTGGAAAAAGGCCTGGTAATACTGAATATACTATTACAGAAACTAGTCAGCTATTTAAATTTAAAATTAGTAAAGAACAATTAGATAGTATAAGACTCCATGCTAACAATTTTAAGCTTCAAGTTGTTGCTCAAGAAGAAAAATATACTGCCTACAAAAACGATACTTGTGCAGAAACTGCAAAAGATATTCTAGATCTAGCGAATATATCTACACCTAGTGGTAAAGGGCATGTTCACACTCCCAGTGATCTAGCCAATAAGCTTATTCGTAATAAAACTTATGTTACTCCATATTCTTGGTATGATCAGCTTGAAAAACTTTATGGCTCTCACAATATATTTATAAATGGTAGTTTATTAGAATATGAGGGTGTAGATGGGATAGAGTTAGAGCACCCATATAAATTAGAAGAAAATTTTCATTGGTCTCTTGAACCTAATGATAACATTTTTCAAGATATTCAACAGTCCTGTTATCATGGAGATCTATCAGGTTTAGGAATTGATCAAAAGAAGTTATGTGTTACTAAGTAACAAGCTCAATTAATAATTATCTACTGAATCAGCTATATTTTGTTAATAGTAGATAAATATTAATGAAATGTTTTGTGACATTTAATATTAATAATGGAGAAAACTATTAGAAATTTACTAACAATAACTTTCATTGCTTTGGTTTCGTCAGGATGCTATCAGAGTATAGAGAAAAAGGGATCTACAATGACAAATGATCAAAAGATAATTAATGCAGTAGTCAGATCGAAGAATATTAATAAAAATATCACTAATGGAAATGGCAACATTAATGAAGCTCTTAAGTCATCTATGGAAATACTTTCTGGAAAGTCTACACTATTAGATAATGTTGATGAATTTGGAGAATTCAAACCACATGTTCCTAAACAAGGGCCTATGAAAGATTACTTCTTTATAAATGATCCATTGCATATATCTATTAGTTTAAACAACGAAATTACAAATATTGAAAGAATTAAAATAGCTACGACTACTCAGAAAGAGTTAAAAACAAAAAATTTAGATTTTGATGCTTTAAACCTTAAAAACTATGATATAGCAAAAAATAAACGTTTAGAAAGCACCTCTACAAACAAATATACTTACCTATTAAATCGCTTATATAGTTCAAAAGACTATCCAAACGTTATAGTCAGTATTTTAATTAAGACATCAGATGAAAAAGAGTACTTGAATTACAACACAGCTAGTGAATTACCTGAATATATACCACGCATTAGAATTTCTTTAAAGGATCAAAGATCATTACGACCATTTCAAACAATAGGTAATATATAGAACCATTTAAAAACGGGCGAAGCATTAGTACTCTCAACCCAGCCGCAAACCCACGCACAAGCCCAAGAGCACGACTACCAGCAGCATACGCCAACGCTGACCCAAACCGCACTCGGTGGTCAGCACCTAGCGGAGCGACTCACGCAACTGGCAACGGGATTGGGTCGCAATAGCAAAGATCATAAAGCGATTAAGACTCAGCTTGAGAGTATCGTCAAAGAGCAAGATGCTAACCAGCTTAATAAGACCCATCAAACAACACCATTCACGCTGATTGATAGTGCAGCGGATACAAGTTACGTCAGTGACGACACGATTATCCAACGCACTATGGGTGAGATGATAACCACCACTCAGCAAGACATGAATATCAGTAGTGGCGATAGTCATAACCAAGTCAGTAGCGAGTCTCTAAATATCATAGCCGATGGTCAATTTAGCATGACCAATGCCAAAGAGAATATTACCCTCTCCGCCCATACGGGTAAGCTTGAAGCCACGGCTAAGCAAGATGTGAATATTGCCTCCTCGACTAAAGAGGTTGAGATAGTAGCGACGAATAAAATTACGCTGACGGCTGGTGGTGCGAGTATCACTTTAGATGGTGGTGATATTACGATTACGGCAAAGCAGTTTACGGAGAAGGCTGGTAAGCATAGTAGGGCTGGAGGCGGTGTAGATGGGTTGGGATTGGCAGGGTTGCCTAGCATAATTCCTGAGAAAAAGACGCTGATGGATGGAGTTTATAATTTGGCATACCAGTTTATTTTTGCAAGAAATATGCCTTATGCTAATGTAGCTTATACAGCTAAAAACATTACAACGGGTGAAACAACTCAAGGTATTACAGATAAAAATGGCTGGACTGAACAATTCTATACAGATACCGAAAATGAAATTGAAGTCCATTTAGGTTTACCGTGGCAGAACTCAACAGATGATAAACCTTATAATCTAACTTATCAGTTTGTATTTGCTAACAACCTACCTTATGCAAATGTTAAATATATAGGTAAAAATATAAGAACTGGAGAAGTCTATCGCGGCACTACTGACGAAAACGGATGGACTGAAGAATTCCATTCAGAAAGTGAAGACGAAATTGAATTAAGCTTAAATCTACCATGGCAAAATAATAAGGACTCTTTATGAGTGATCCAGTAACTCATGCTAAAAGATATACTAGTAACAGAACTAAAGCTAAACCTACAAATAAGGTGGTACAGAAGGTCTCATATATCTCTCAAGAGCAAGTTAGCAATATTGAAGATAGAGCGACAGATATGATAGTAACAGCGCTATTGAGAGAGTACTCTAATGCTCCTGGTGGACTTTTAGGAGCATTACAAGCTTTGTTAGTAGGTGGACAAGCAACTCTTAATCATGTAAAGAGTATTTTCCAAAAAGATTACAACTGGTACAAAGCTACTGGGGAAAGGCTAGAATATCAGGAACTTAGTTCTATGCCTGGAATAAGAAGATGCTTAGATTATATGAACTGGGATAACTACGAGACGTTCGACGAAGCTTGGAAAGATGTGGGAAACCAATGCTATAACAAATAATCAACTTATAAGAGTAATATAACAATGAATATTATTATTAAGTCTTTACTATTTATTAGCATAATATGTTTATCATCTTGTACTAATAACTCAAATTTAGCTGAACCTAAAAAAGTTTCATTAATAGACTATATCGACAAATCTGATTTAGAGAAATATGGTTTTTCAGCTAATGATATTGAGAACTTCGATACTAAAATCAAGGATAATGGTGTATTTGCAAACGACTATAAGAGCTATGAGGTTAATGGATTTACAATCTTATCAAGTACTGAAAATACTGAACATATATTCATACTAAAAAATAATAAGTTTATTGCTACTTTTGATGACCAATCAAGAAGCTTATACTCTACACAAACTAATATTCCTACACGATTAGATGCTATTGTTACTTATATACCTGAAATTCCTTCTTTGAGCTATAGCACTAATAAACTAAACCATTACGACCTTAATCTGGATGGTATTGATATTATTAGTGAGATCATACCGAGTGATGATAAAGGATTAGATTATTTCTCTGCAGAGCTTTTAGGTGCACCAAATCTTAATATCGTTGAAGCAAGTATAAATGGTAAAGAGTGCAAAGCCTTAGCAGGCTCTTTTGCCTGTTGTCTTTCATCTCAGGAAAGTTATGATGCATATAAATTCAGCTATCAAGATGGTTGGATTAGTCTTCCCACTAATAAAAAATTAAATACAATGTGCAATGCTGAGGATTTCGAAACTTCTAAACATGAACTTAAAAACAAGCTTTTCTTAAAATGACAAGTACGAAATTTACCAATTCTTATTAATGATCTAAAAGTTCTTGCTCACTAGTAATAGTCACATCAACATCAAATATGCCAACACCCTCGTCCTCTCCACCCAGCCGCAAACCCACCTCCAAGCACAGCAACTGAGCTATGCTGAAGAAACCGTACAACTAAACTTGGTAAACTAAGCGTATTAATCGGAGTTTATCATGACCAAGAAAGTAAGAACCTACAGTGACGAATTTAAAGCCGAAGCTGTTAAAAAGATAGCAGACAACAACGGCAATATTTCAGCGACCGCAAAGCAGCTTGGCATCGCCATGCAGACCTTAACTAATTGGCACAGTAAAGCCAATCAAGGCAAACTTATCGGCACAGAACAATATGATCCTGAGCTTATGGCAGCTATTCAGGAAATAAAGCAGCTCAAGCGGCAACTTAAAGTGGCCGAAGAGGAACGAGAGATATTAAAAAAGGCGACGGCGTACTTCGCGAAAAACAGCTAGTCAAGTACGCCTTTATCAAAGACAACCAGCAAGTCTTTAGCATTAGTAGCATGTGCCGCGTACTACAGGTTAAACCCTCAAGCTACTATGACTGGCTAGGTCGTCATATCAGCTGTCAGCAGGTACATCGTAATCAGTGCGAGTTATTGGTTAAAGCCGCGCACAGTGAAACCCTCGAACGCTACGGTTTTGAGCGTCTGCATGCGTATCTAAGCGGACAAGGACATAATATTAGTCTATACATGGTCAGAAGCATCAAAGAAGAATTTGGCATCAAATGCCGTCGTCATAAGCGCTTTAAAGTCACCACTGACTCTAATCATCACAAACTGGTCTATCCAAACGTGCTCGATCAGAAGTTTGACACCAGTCGCCCTAATGAGTCTTGGGTTAGCGATATTACTTATATCTGGACAAATGAGGGCTGGCTGTACTTAGCAGGGGTCAAGGACTTATATACCAAAGAGTTGGTCGGTTACGCTATCGGAGTTTTTCAAGCTAGTTGTCACCATCAAGCCCAATTAAGCAGCTTGTAATCT
>NZ_JADQAK010000039.1:0-3210 GCF_022129285.1 Psychrobacter sp. Ps4 | reverse complement strand
ATGACCACACGCGTAATTTATCCAGGCACTTTTGATCCCATCACCAATGGTCATCTTGATCTGATTGAGCGAGCAGCAGCGATGTTCGATACGGTCATTGTCGGTGTGGCATATAATCCAACCAAAAAACCGCTTTTCGATTTAAACGAGCGTGTTGCACTGGCTCAGTCTGTAACTCAACATCTTCCTAATGTGGAAATTGTTGGTTTTTCAGGATTACTGGTCAATTTTGCCAAAGAACACAATGCCAATGTTTTAGTACGAGGTTTACGCGCAGTATCGGATTTTGAATACGAATTTCAATTAGCCAATATGAACCGCCGCTTGATGCCAGAGCTAGAAACCGTCTTCTTGACCCCAGCTGAAGAGAACTCATTTATATCTTCGACCATAGTTAAAGAAGTCGCACTTCATAAGGGTGATGTTAGCCAGTTTGTTCCAAATCAGATCTCACAAGCTCTCAATAAAAAACTCTTTGCCTAATCACTATTGTCTAAATCAAAAAAGGAGGCTCATCAGGCCTCCTTCTTATTTAAACGAATCATTACTTCTGATAGTAAGCTCGATACCAATCCACAAAGGCTTTTACGCCTTCTTTTACTTTCACTTCAGGTTTGTAGCCTGTTGCGTTAAATAAATCTTCTGTATCAGCATAAGTCATGTAAACATCACCCGGCTGCATATCCATAAAGTTTTTCTTCGCTTCGATGCCTAGCGCCTCTTCAAGCGCTTCGATGTAATCCATCAGTTTTACAGGACTACCATGGCCAATGTTATACACTCGATAAGGTGCTGAACTGGTCGCTGGAGAGCCTGTCTCTACTGTCCAATCTGGATTTGGTTCAGGAATCACATCTTGAATACGCATAACCCCTTCGACAATATCATCGATATAGGTAAAGTCTCGACGCATATCTCCGTGGTTATACACATCAATTTCTTTCCCTTCCATAATGGCATTAGTGAACTTAAATAGTGCCATATCTGGACGGCCCCATGGACCATATACGGTAAAGAAGCGTAGACCCGTCGTTGGAACACCGTAAAGATGAGAATAGGTATGCGCCATTAATTCATTGGATTTTTTGGTCGCAGCATAAAGCGAAATTGGGTGATCAACACTGTCTGAGGTATTAAAAGGCGTCTTGTGATTTAAGCCATATACCGAACTAGAAGAGGCATAAACCAAATGTTTAACCTTGTGATGGCGACAACCTTCTAGAATCGTTAGATGCCCCACCAAGTTACTATCGGCGTAAGCCAGAGGATTATCAATAGAATAACGGACTCCTGCTTGCGCCGCCAAATGGATCACTTTATCAAATTGCTGATCTGCAAATAACTGAGCCACACCTTCACGATCCGCAAGATCCAATTCAATGAAAGTAAACAATGGATGAGCGGCACGCTGCAGACGCGCTTGTTTTAAAGACACATCGTAATAGTCATTAAGGTTATCAACACCAACAACCTGATGGCCTAAAGCGCATAAACGCTCAGTTACTGCACTTCCAATAAAGCCCGCAGCACCGGTCACTAAATATTTCATTGCTTACTTCCTTACGAGATCATTGCTGAAATGATCAACCAATTATCAATACTGATTTGATCATAGCACTATCACCTGTTAAGAGGTATCTTTAGGTAAACCACTTACCATCAATATTACTGAACCTATAGTTTGTTATTGCTGACACTGTGGGCAATAAACCGTTGCCCTCTGGCCGATTTTTACCTCGGCAAGCTCAGTACCGCACTTAGGGCACGGCAGGCCACCTTTACCATACACTTGTAGTTCTTGAGCAAAATAGCCAGGTTTACCATCAGCATTTTTAAAATCTTTTAGCGTTGTACCACCTTGTTGAATGGCAAAGGCTAATACAGCTTTAATTTCATCCACCAGAACAGTCAATGCTTGAGGAGTTACCTCTCCAGCCGCTTTTTGAGGATGGATACCTGCCGAAAACAGTGACTCATTGGCATAGATATTACCAACACCCACCACAATGTGATTGTCCATAATAAATTGCTTTATCGCGGTGCGCTTACCCTTCGCTTTTTGCTGTAAATAATCAGCAGTGAATGCATCGGTTAACGGCTCAGGACCTAATTTCGCTAAGACATGGTGTTTTGTATCAACAGGTTGCCATAACCAAGCCCCAAAACGACGTGGATCGTTATAACGTAGGATTTCCCCGCTCGATAATACCAAATCAACATGATCGTGCTTTTCGGGAGCCGTTCCAGCAGGTAAAACACGCAAACTTCCCGACATCCCCAAATGCACAATGGCACTACCAACAGGCGTATCTAACAACAAATATTTCGCTCGACGGCGTACTTTAGTAATCGGTTGTTGCTTTATTTGATTAATATCATCTGAAATTGGCCAACGTAAGCGTCCATTACGAATAACAATATCCGTTACTGTTTGATGTAAAACATGTGGGGTAATTCCTAAACGGGTTACCTCAACCTCAGGTAATTCAGGCATGAAATGACTTCCTTTTTTATTCTTTTAAGGAAATAAATACCCGTTATCGACGCTAATTGCTAGCCATTTACCTTGTGGATTTTGCATTAACCAAAACTTAGGTAGTTGATAAACCGTAATACGTGCCGGTTCATTATGGCCAACTAAACCTATTTCAACCGTTTGTGGGTCTGTTAGAAGCGGCTTAAGTTTTGCCAACATCTCAGGCAGAACTTCGGTACCTTGTAATGATTGCCAGTAATTAACGAACGTCTCAGGAGCTTGTTGTGAGCTCGGCTTGATACGCCAACCATGGGGTAATAAATCAATATCATGCTGGCGAAAACGCAATTGATTAATATGAGCGTTGGCAGGTAATAGTGAAATGATATGAGCTTGGGGTGCTTGAGGCGTACTTGTTTTGGCTAAGTGAGCCTTAATTAACTCAGGAAGTTGAATAATCGCAATAAAACTGATGACGCCGATAATCATGACATTATTCCAGCCTCGACGAGTGAGTTTCATAACGTTTCCTTACCTAATAACATTAAATAGGCGAAATAGCCTTCAAGGTGATTGGGTATAGCATAGATTTTAGATATAAAAAAACCCAGTTACTAATAACCGGGTTTTTATCAAAAAAGCAGAGAACCAATTACTTGATTTTAGCTTCTTTGTACACAACGTGCTGGCGAACTACTGGATCAAATTTCTTGATCTCAAATTTGCCTGGCATG
>NZ_JADQAK010000013.1:0-88193 GCF_022129285.1 Psychrobacter sp. Ps4 | reverse complement strand
ATAGCAATTAGGTTTGATAATTAGTTTATAACAATTTTAAGTGGGATTGGCTATACTGACAGTAGCAGTCTCTTTAGGACTATTCGGCTGCTCAGACAGCGACAATAGTTTCAATGACGATGATGTCATATCCCCTTCCACTAATTATGAAGCCGATATTCAGCGCACTGAGTTCGGTATACCGCACATCACTGCAAAGGATTACAAAGGTCTGGGTTATGGCGTCGGTTATGCATTCGCAGAAGATAACTTCTGCTCACTAGCACGTGAAGTTGTAGTCGCTAGCGGTCAGAGTATGCTGTATCTAGGCGCTGACGGTAATTTGGCTAGCGATGCTTTTTATACGTGGTACAACACTGACAAGCGAAAAGCTGAATTTTTAGCAGCTCAAGATCCCGAAGTCATTGATGCTGTGACAGGTTATGCTGCAGGCTATAGCCGTTATCTACGTGACAAAGGCGTGGCTAATATCGATCCTGCTTGTGCCAATACTGAATGGGTACGCGAGATTACTCTCGATGATTTATTGACGGTCTACGGTAAAGCCAATCTACGTGGTGGCTTATCTAATTTTGTCGGTCCCATTGTAGCAGCGGCACCGCCCTCTATTTCTGGCATTCAGAATAGCTCAAGAATGCGTAGTGTTCCAGTCGCAAATCCTGTCGTAGAGTCAGCACCTGCATTCAATATGGATACGATTAATGCGATGAGTGGCGGTAGTAATGCCTATGCCTTTGGTAAGGAGGTGACTGGTACTAATAGCGGGGTCATGTATGGCAATCCGCATGAGCCATGGGATGGCGTCCAACGTTTCTATCAATTTCACTTAACGATGCCAGGTGAGCTGGATGTAATGGGCGCGGCTCAACAAGGTCAGCCTTTCCCTAACATCGGTTTTAATAAAGACGTGGCTTGGAGCCATACCGTATCCACTGCCAAACGTTTTACGCTTTATCAGCTGAGCCTAGTTGATGGAGATCCTCTCAAATACAATTATACTAATAGCGCTGGTGTGACTGAGCAGCGCGATATCGAAACCGTTCCTGTCACTATTCAGCTACCAAATAATCAGACGCAGGTTCACAATATTTATGTCTCACAATATGGACCTATGTTAGCGGTCAATTTGCTCAATGGTCAATTACCAGCATGGGGCGCTAATAATCTAGCTTATACTATTCGTGATGCCGCCTCTGAAAACCCAAGAGCACTCAATCAGTGGCGTAGTATGAATAAGGCTACGAGCGTTGAGGACTTAGTCGATAGACTGCAAAGCGTCCTTGGTCTTGGATTTGTTAATACTATTGCTACCGACCGTAATGGTAAGGCACTCTATGCTGACATCTCAACCGTACCAAATGTGACCAAAGCTAAGCTTGAAGCTTGTAGTAGTGCTGCATCTGGCCCCTTCCTTGGTGCGTTAATTGCCTCTGACTTGCCAGCACTGAATGGTAGTACCGCTGCCTGTGAATGGGGAGTTGATACAGACTCACCGCAAGCAGGTATCTTTGGGCGCTCAAACTTACCTTTCTTGATCCGCGATGATTATGTTGCTAACTCGAATGATAGCTATTGGTTAAGCAATTTAGAGCAACCACTGACTGGATTTTCACCGCTCCTACGTCGTCGTTTAGCCCCCTTCTTAGGTGCTAGTCCAGCAGATGGTGTTCCCTTGCTTATGCGCTCACGTATGGGACTGGTTCAAATACAAGATCGATTCAGTAATAAAGATAACTTGGGCGGTACTAAGTTCAATTTAAACAATATGCAAGAGGTCGTCTATGGTAACCGCAGCTATGTCGCTGAGTTGGTACTCGACGACGTATTAGCAGATTGTCGAGCGAATGCTAGCATGCCTTTGACAGGTGGCTCTACTATTGATGCAACTAATGCTTGTAATATCTTGAGTAATTGGGATCGTCGTAATAATTTAGAGAGTAAAGGCGCTCATGTCTTTAGAGAGTTTTGGCGTAATGTGGATTTTAATGAAACGACGGATACGATATTCAGTGTTAAATTTGATGCAAAAGACCCAGTCAATACGCCTCGTGGTTTAATTATTAGTGCGGATACACGTACTGCTTTAGGAGATTCCATTAAGTTCTTCCAAGATAAAAACATCGCTCTTGATGCGTCTTTATCTGATTTGCAGTATATCGTTGATGCTAGTAAAAACGATGAGCGTATTGCTATGCATGGTGGCTTTGGTCGTGAAGGTGTATTCAATGTTGCAGAAACGAGAGGCACAAGCGCTAATGATGGCGCAAACTACCTCATTAATTTTGGTCCGACATATATGCAAAGCGTTACCTTTAATAGCGCTGGCCCTGTAGCAGAAGCCTTATTAGGTTACTCGCAAGCTTCTGATACTACTCGACCGTTCCATCGTGACCAGAGTCGTCGCTATTCAGCTAAAGAATGGATTCGCCTACCCTTCAATGCTAGTGACGTTAGCAACCAAGCCGTTGGCAATAGAATCCAGCTAAAAGAATAAGTTTGACGTAACTTGAATTAGTGATAACTTAAATTAGTGATAAAAAGACCTCAGATATATGCTGAGGTTTTTTTCACTTTATGGAAGCAGCCTGTTTGAATATCGTCGATTCCTCATGATGCCAGCACTTAGCCAGCTAACCGCAAGAGGGGTATGAGTATAATTGCCAAAATCAAATGGACTTATCATAGACAGTTTGTATGTAAGAAAACTCGCCGACCACCCCACTGCAAACAAGGATTTGTTATACTAGTGCTTATTGATGGCTATCAATTTAGCAGCATATAGCGCTGTGAAAATTATTATTGATAACAAACTTATTATGGTTATTAATCATCTATCAAACACCTACTGGCTTTCAGATATTTGGTCGTTAGAGATGTAAGAACAGTAATACTCAAGGTCAAAACGAGGAATACCGCATGACAGAACATTCAGAATTAAATACTCAGCAGCCTTACAATCGTGCAGGAGAGCAACCGACCACGACACGCCCTGTTATGCAATCAGAAAGTCCTTATGCCAGTACGCGTGGCAGTATGATGAGTAAGCAGCTACCTGCCTTTGATGAAGCTATTATTAATAAATACAATCGTTCAGGACCACGTTATACCTCCTATCCGACCGCTTTAGAGTTCTCACCCATCTCTGTTGGTCTTGAGGCAAAGATCCTTCAGAACCGTGAAGCTCGTGCACCACTGTCTTTATATTTTCATATTCCATTCTGTCGTCACCTCTGCTATTACTGCGCTTGTAATAAAATTATCACCAAGAAAAATAGCGACTCAGGCGATTATTTGCAGTATTTAATCGCTGAGATTAAGCACAAACGCCGCCTGCTACCTGTCCCAGAAGGTAGTAGCAAACCCCTCGTTAAACAGCTGCATTTGGGTGGGGGTACGCCAACATTTTTGCGTGATGAAGAAATGGTTCAACTGTGGGAGTTTTTACAAACTCAGTTTGAATTCTTACCTGAAGACAAAGGCGATTACTCTATTGAAATTGACCCACGTGAGCTGAGTGGCGAGACGTTAAAAGTATTGCGTAATCTTGGCTTTAACCGTATCAGTTTAGGCGTACAAGACCTCGATGAAACGGTCCAAATCGCCGTCAATCGTGTACATTCAGCAGAGCTCATTGAAAATGTGTTAAATGAGGCGCGTGATCTAGGTTTTCACTCTATCAATATCGACCTGATTTATGGCTTGCCGCATCAAACACCCGCAACCTTAGATAAAACGGTGCGCCGTATCATCGAGATGTCGCCGGATCGCTTGTCAGTATTCAATTACGCACACTTGCCAGAACGTTTTAAGGCCCAGCGCCAGATTAAAGAAGCCGATTTACCAGACCCAGCAGCCAAGCTTACAATGCTTGGCAATACCATCAATACGCTGACCGAAGCTGGCTATCAATATATCGGTATTGATCACTTCGCCAAGCCTGATGATGAATTAGCCGTGGCGCAGCGTGAGGGCAAACTGCATCGTAACTTTCAAGGTTATACCATCATGGGCGATTGTGATTTATTGGGCTTCGGCGTCTCCTCTATCAGTCAAATTGCCAATGCCAATACCCGCTATATTTTGCAAAATGATACAGATTTATCAGTTTATCAAGCGAATATCGATGCTGCACAAAGTAACTCGGCTGCAATGCCTGCGGTAAAAGTCATCAAAACATCTATCAAAGATCGCTTGCGTGAATATGTGATTATGAATCTACTCTGTCACGACTATATCGATTTTAAAGACGTCAATCAAAAATTTGGTATCGATGCCATCACTTACTTTATCAATGAGATTCAACAGCTTGGCGCCATGCAAGAAGACAAGCTCATCGATATGGACGCGGCTGGTATTCGCGTGCTACCAAAAGGTCGATTGTTAGGTCGTAACGTCGCCATGGTATTTGATGAATATCTTGAGAAAAAACATAAAAATCGTTTCTCAAAAGTTATTTGATTGAGTGATTCCATAAATTAAAAGCAGTCATAAAAAAGACCTCACTTGAGGTCTTTTTTATGGTGTTTAATAAAGCTGATGATTGACAAAAAATACCTCTAGGGCGTGTCCTCGTTTCAAAAATGGTGATAAAAATGAGATAAATTGCCGTCAAACGAGGAAAATAGCGCAGATAATATCGGGATATTAACCAGCTATTTAACGATGTTTGGCAAAATTTAGCCATTTTTAGCCCGTTTAGATATGATCAATTGAATTGAGGACATGCCATAGCCTACTCAGTAGACATCACCACATTCAGAAGGCATCACCATATATAGCCTATTTGCATCTTCTATTGCTTTTTCACTGTCTAAATATTTTTGCTCAATTGTGCTTTTAGCGTTGGCAATCATTGAATCGGTCATCGCAAAGTCATCGTCGTTTAGTAGACCCAATGAGCCATCTTGACGCAACCACAAACCTTCTAACTTATCATGCGGATATTCTACAGTTGCGAGAACGTCGACTACCAAGGTTTTCTTGACTGGTTTGATTGCCAATGCCTTCAGCAATTGCCAATTTTTTTCATCGGCTGCAATAAGCTGCTCCAGCGTTTGTTCATTAATCGTTAAACCCAATACATGATCTTGCTTGATATTATCTGTATTTAAAATATTCTCAATATCAGTCGCCTGCGAGAGGTCAATTTTATAAATGAGCTTTTGCGCAGACTTGTCTTGCAGCGGAAACTTGCGATCATGTTCAATCAAATAAAACTCGTGATTGTTAATCGCAACGATACCCGAAGTCACATGGTGAGCATGATCGAGACGATACAAATACTGTGCTATTTGACCAGAGTATAGATTGATAGTGACGATGCGCGTCAAACTAGAGACACGACCTGACTGATCAGGGTTGTCCATAGAAGACTCCATAATACCCACCAGTGTGCTCTGATCTGGAGTAATCGTTAATGCCTCCATACCGCGATTTGCACGACGTTTGGTAAATTCTGCTGGTAGTAAAATCGGCTGACCATTAACCATTACATTATTGCGCTGATCGCTCGCAAATGCATTGATACGCTCAATCTCCACCCCCTGCGCATTATAATGAACCAAATGAGGACCATACTCATCACTGATCCAAAAACTGCCATTTGTGAGCGCAGCAAGACCTTCAGGATCTAAACCATCGATATCGTTTTTGATAGGATTGGTCACTGCATCAAAAGGTAGATTAGGATTCATGGTCATCGGCTGGCCGTCGACATCGTAAGGGACTTCATTAGTTCCGCCGAGTGCTTGTGGATTCGGTAGCCCAGAGATAGGATTGCCATTTGCGTCTTTTAGTAGTATCTCTTTGATCTTAATAATTTGCCCGGTTGCTTGTAGCTCAAACAATCCGATGCGCGGTGTATAGTCAGGTACTAAAAACTGTTTACCTTTGCCTGCACTACCTTCGAAATCCGCATTGGGACCGCGATCAGTGAGCACATAAAATTGATTGGCATTGGTTGGATGAGCCGCTGCATCTGAGCCAAAACCACCCCCTCTAATCTCAAGCTTCCTCTCAGGATACGCAGCATTGATATGCGTATCATCGAGCACGGTATAAGGTAGTGCCGTGCCTTGGATAAAGTCTTTTATTTGAATGATTTCTGTATTAATATTTTGTATCGTCATTTTTTATCCCTGATATATATTTTATTCTTGTTAAACGAACCATATGAGTAATTTATTAGATGTAGCGTTCAGCACAATTGACAGTCGAAAAAATAGCCAGCGCCCAATAAGCTCACTGACCATTTTAAGAGTTAATGCTATAACACATGGCTACACATTATTTATTAAACCTTAAGCTTGTCACCCACCATACCCTTGATGGTACTTAAAATATCAGCAGGTAATACCACCATTTTTGCATTGTCAGACTCTGCCAGCTCACGAATCGCCTTAATATATTGTTCACCAAGTAAGTAGACAATAGGCATCTCTTCCTCGCCCATTGCATTAGTAATCAGGCGAATAGACTCTTCAGAACCTCTCGCCAATACCACTTGTGCTTCGGCATCACGACGTGACGCCTCTAAACGTCCATCTGCCTCTAAGATAGCCGCTTGCTTTTGACCATCAGCACGAGTCACTGTCGCACGGCGCAGACGCTCTGCCGCCGCCTGCTCTTCCATTGATGCTTGCATCGTTTGCGATGGATTAATATCTTGAATTTCTACTGTCTTTAGGGTGATACCCCAGTCCGCAATATCTTCTGATATCGCATGCTTTAGCTTCATTTTGATTTCATCACGGCTAGACAATGCACTATCAAGATCCATCTCACCGATAATTGAACGTAGTGACGTCTGCACCAGATTACGAATACCATATTCATAATCTTCAATACCATAAACAGCCTTATCTGGGCGCACGATATTTATATACGCCACGGCATTGGCAATAATAACAACGTTGTCTCGCGTAATGACCTCTTGTGAGGGAATATCAAGAACAATGTCTTTGGTCGTCACTTTATAAGCAACATTATCAACGAAAGGAATAATAAGGTTGAGACCCGGCTCTAGTGTTTGGCTATATTTGCCCAATCGCTGCACCACCCACTTATAACCTTGTGGCACGATTCGAACGCCTTTGAAAACCGTAAAGACAACCAGTGCAACCAAAACCACCATGACAATGCTGAAGCTTTCCATAATTCTTCCCTATTATTATAATTGCATGTCTTTATTAATCGCTGCCTGCGATTTCATACTGCTCACAATCAGCTCATTACCGACAATATCAGTCACCACCACTCGATCGCCGACCGCCACCGGCTCACCCGTAGTGCGGCACATCCACTCCGCTGCTCCAACAATAGGAACACTGAATCTGACAGTGCCCGCTCTATCTGGCTGCGGCTGGACGATAATCATGCCAGTTTCACCAACGATAACACTACCACCCAAGCCTGCTTTGGTGCGATCTACTGATAAGGGTTTAATAAACTTGAACCATGCCAGTAAGAATATGGCAGAAAGCACCAACCAAATAATAATTTGCACAGAGACAGAAATAGGCAATAGCCACGAAAGCGCGGCAACGATGATGGCAGCGGCACCAAACCAAAGGCTGGCGAATGTCGGTACAAACATCTCAATGATCAGCAATATAAAACCTAAGACTAACCAGTGCCAAGGTTCAATCATCCACAGCATCTCCATCATCACTACATTCCCTCTCTTTATCATTCTAACTTTTAATGTAGCACATTTTTGGTGTTAATAATTTCTTAAAAATCATCAATATATGATGTGTATACTTCGAAAAATATGAGAAGCACATATTAAAACTTAGAGCATAAAAAAACGACCGCCAAAGCGATCGTTTCTTTTTTCTTTAATCAACTTATTAAAACTTAATGTGAGCACCTAAAGTCAATAGAGTAATATCTTCAGCGACATAATCATATTCAGCTTCAACGCTCATGCTAGGGTTAAAGTTATAACCCAAACCAATACCACCAGCAACACCACTATCGCTATCGCTTTCACTAATAGTGTTTCCAAGTACGTCACTTAAAGACGCATCAATCTCAGCTTTAGCAAATCCTAACTTACCTTTGGCATATAAACCAGTATTAGGGAATTGATAACGGTAAGTACCGTAAGCACCATAAGTTTTAAGGTCATATTCACCTTTAAGAAGTCTGGTACCTGTATCAACATCAGTGTCACTAGAGCCTACATATTCAACTTCAGCACCAAAGTTAGGATCAAAGTTATAACCAGCATAAATACCATAAGCAGTAGGATCATCTAGACCATCAGCATCTACCATGAACTTACCAGCTTTTACACCAACATACGGCTGACCTGCATAGTTAACTGCCGCTTGCGCACTGACACTCAATAAAGAGCCAACTGATAGGGCGATCAAAGCTTTTTGTAAAGTATTCATATATCTTCCTGTTAAATAAAACTAAAAATACCATCTGAATGAAAATAACAGAGCATATAAGTTAGCTGAACTATTGTCGAATTCGAGATATTAACAGAACCTTATTTCAAATGCACTCTTTTTTAATGACGCTTACAGTGCTTTTTATCGTACAAAAAAACGCACCTCGAAAGGTGCGTTTTTTAGTTATCATACTGCTAATCAAAAACTTAGAATTTTAGCTGAGCACCAACAGTCATTAGATCTGCGTCGCTACCTAACATGTCATATTCAGCTTCGACACTGAAGTTTGGGTTAACCGAATAACCAAGGCCTACACCACCTGCAAGGCTGGTATCGTCGTTAGAAATGGTTTTTCTGTTAGAGTCTTCAACGATATAGTTACCTTCGATTTCAGTCTTAGCAACACCTAATTTACCTTTGGCATATAGCGCAGTATTTGGGAACTGATAACGATAAGTACCATACGCGCCATAGCTCTTGGCATCGATATCACCGTTATAATAATCGGCATCGCCTGAACCTACATATTCTGCTTCGATACCAAAGTTAGGATCAAAGTTGTAACCACCATAGACACCATAAGCAGTTGGCTTGTCAGCACCGTTTACATCTAGGTCAAACTGACCGACTTTTACACCAACGTATGGCTGACCAGTGTAACCGTTGCCATAAGATACGGCAGCTTGTGCACTCATGCTTAATAAAGAACCAGCTGCTAATGCAAGTAACGTTTTTTGTAAAGTTTTCATAGTATTCCCCTAGGGTTATATTTTTAATTATTTGTCTATAAAGTATGTGGATGAGAAAAGATTATTATTGCCATCTTCTCTCACTCGTTTAGCTGATAAATCGTTTTGGCTTTAGAACTTCAACTGAGCGCCAACAGTAAGTAGCTTGGCATCGACATCACTGTCCATCATTGAGTATTCAGCTTCGACACCAAAGTTAGGATTCACTGAGTAACCAAGACCTACACCACCAGCAAGACCTGTGTCGCTGCTAGATCTCGAAACTTTAACTGGACCGACAGTGTAATCACCTTCTACTTCAGTTTTAGCAACCCCTAGCTTACCTTTAGCGTATAAGCCAGTATTTGGGAACTGGTAGCGTGCCGTACCATATGCGCCATAAGTTTTGGCATCAAGGTCACCGTTTTTATAATCAGCATCATCTGAACCTATATACTCTGCTTCGACACCAAAGTTTTGATCGAAGTTATAACCACCGTAGACACCATAAGCAGTTGGATCATCTGCATTGTCGATATCTAGATCAAACTGACCGACTTTGACGCCGACATACGGCTGACCAGTGTAACCGTTGCTATAAGAAGTAGCGGCCTGTGCGCCAACAGTTAACAAAGAACCAGCTGCTAGTGCAAGTAGCGTTTTTTGTAGAGTTTTCATTATTAGCTCCTTAAAATCAATTTGGACAAACAAGTTATCTATTTATATTGGCTTTGATAGCCCTATCGCCTTGTTTGCTAACGATGGGTATATAGTAACAAACTATTTCAAATCGTCTGTCAGTGTTTGATGGTATGAGAGTTAAGATTTGCAAGTATTTATCAGTGCTTGGGTTACAAAGGCAAAGATATGAAATCTTTTGTTACAACCACTGAGTTTATGCAATAATCCCTACTCATTTCATCGCCTTTCTAGCAGAAATAAGCATAAAACCATAAGAGATACCGAATATTTTAAGGTAAAAATAATGACTGGACGTATAACTAGCCGCTTACAAGAAGCGCTTACAGCACTCAAAGCCACCCAACAATATCGTCAATTACCCAATCTCCAACATCATGGGCAATACGTTATTAGCGAAGGTAAAACCTTACTCAATATCGCCAGTAACGATTATCTGGGCTTAGGCGGCGACACCGAATTACAAAACGAATTTCTCAGCCAACTAACACCGCTATCAGTCGCACAAATGCCTAAAATGAGTGCGACGTCCTCACGCTTGCTCACTGGAAATGATGCACAGCTACAAGCGCTAGAGTCTGAGTTGCAGGAATGGTATCAAACCACTATCGGCAAACGTGATATCTCTGCCTCAAAATCGGTGTTGGTATTGAATAGCGGCTATCATGCCAATCTTGGTATATTGCCAGCCCTCACAGCATTGCCAGTCAAAACACTGATCTTAGCTGACAAACTGGTACATGCCAGCATTATCGATGGGTTGCGTTTGAGCCAAAGCAAACTTGTCAGCTATCGTCGTTATCGTCACAATGATTATGAACATTTGGCGATGTTTATTGAGCAGGCAGCGCCAGACATTGAGCGCATCATTATTGTCACTGAGAGCATTTTTAGTATGGATGGTGATCGTGCGGATTTATGTCAACTGGTAAAATTAAAAGCTAGCGATGCTCGTATCGAACTGTATGTCGATGAGGCTCATGCCATCGGTGTATTAGGTGATACAGGATTGGGACTAGCGGAAGAAACGCAGACATTGGCTGATATTGACTATTTGGTCGGTACTTTCGGTAAAGCATTTGCCTCGGTGGGTGCTTATATCATGTGCGATGATGTCGTCAAGCAATGGCTAATTAACCGCATGCGTCCACTCATTTTTAGTACTGCATTACCCCCTATCAATCACGCATGGACGCGATTTATTTTAGCAAAAATGCCAATGCTAAATAATCAACGGGCGCATTTAGCGCGGTTATCTACCAAGCTTAGTCAAGCCATCGACCCAAGATACCGTGTGTCCCAGAACATCCAGCATCCACACTATGACTCACCGATTGTGCCTTACATCTTGGGTGACAATGCCAGCACGCTTGCCAAAGCACAACAATTGCAAGCAGCAGGTTTTTACGCCCTGCCTATCAGGCCACCCACTGTGCCTGCAAACACCGCTCGTATCCGTTTGGTGATGAATGCCAAGCTGACAGATGAAGACTGCGAACAATTGATACAACAATTATAAATCTGTTGTTATACATCAGCGACGTCAGTCCTGCTATCGATTGATAATTGGCTCACTTGGATATAATAAACCGTATGAAAACACTCGCCACGCCTGATAACTTTAGCCCCAGAAAACAAACCATCGCTCGTCATTTTGCCAATGCCAGCGACTATGATCAGCATGCCAATGTTCAGCAGCAAGTCTGTCAATATTTAATAGACAAACTCACTCACACTGAACACGACAGTGTGCTTGAAGTCGGTGCAGGAACTGGTCAAATGACCCGTCTACTCGCAGCACACATTCAAAGTCAATATTGGCTGATCAATGAATTATGCACTGAACAAGCGGCTACTTTACAATCCATATTGCCCAATGCTGACATAGCAATTGGCGATGCTGAAACGATGAACTTTGAGGATGGGCATAGCTTGATAATCAGTGCCAATGCAGTGCAGTGGTTTGATGATCCCTTAAACTTTGTTGCGCAATCAGTACACCATTTGCGAGCTGGAGGTCAACTACTGTTTAACACTTTTACGCCAAATAACTTTTTGCAAATAAAGACTCTAACGGATCAAGGTCTTCACTATCCCGATATCATTGAATGGCGATTGGCACTGATTAGTGCTGGATTTGAGGAAATTGAACTGTCCACTCAGCGTTTCGAGTTACCGTTTGCCAGTCCTTACGCTATCCTAAAACATATGAAGTTGACGGGCGTATCGACCAATCAGACGCAAGTAAAAGCCAACAGTACCCAGCCCTTTATGTGGACCAAGGCACGCTTGCAACAGTTTGAGTCTGATTATTGGCAACATTTTTCGGCGCAAGATGACGCCGGTCAGCCTATCGTTCATTTGACTTATGAAGTACTGATAGTGAGTGCCTTTAAGTCATGAAGACAAGATATAGAGTGGTAGGATACTTCTTATAAATAACAGCCATAAAAAAACGCACCCCGAAGGATGCGTTTTTTGTTTTAACTGCGTTTAGCTACTAAATCGCAATTATTTTTTGTCTTCGTCTACTTCAGTAAACTCAGCATCAACGACGTCATCATCAGCTTGGTTGCTATCTGCTGCATTGTCCGCGCCTTGTTGGAACTGGCTTGGATCCATGCCCTCGCTACCTGCGCCTGCATCAGCATAAATCTTCTGACTAACTGGCAAGAAGGCATTGTCTAATGCTTCAAGCTTGGCTTTGATGTCATCATGATCATCTTCTTTCATCACCGCTTCAAGCTCAGAGATAGCAGCTTCTACTGTTGATTTTTCTTCAGCAGTTACCTTATCTTCAGCATCTTTCAACGCTTTTTGTACCGCATGAATACGACCATCTGCTTCGTTACGAACTTGCGCTAAGTTAGCGAATTTTTCGTCTTCTGCAGCATTGGCTTCTGCATCACGAACCATTTGCTCGATTTCTTCATCCGTCAAGCCAGAATCTGCTTTGATCTGGATGCTTTGCGCTTTACCCGTACCTTTGTCAGTTGCTGAGATATTCATGATACCGTCAGCATTGATGTCAAAAGTAACTTCAATTTGCGGTAGACCACGTGGTGCTGGTGGAATATCCGTCAAATCAAAACGACCAAGCTGTTTATTTTGGTTAGCGATTTTACGCTCACCTTGATAAACCTGGATGGTCACAGCTGGTTGGTTGTCTTCAGCCGTTGAGAATACCTGTGATTTCTTAGTAGGAATCATGGTGTTTTTCTCAATAACTGGTGTCATGACACCACCCATCGTTTCGATACCAAGCGTTAGTGGCGTCACATCAAGTAGCAATACGTCTGTTTTTTCACCAGACAATACCGCGCCTTGAATCGCAGCCCCTGCCGCTACTGCTTCATCAGGGTTCACATCTTTACGTGGCTCCTGACCGAAGAATTCTTGTACTTTTTGCTGTACCAGTGGCATACGAGTCTGACCACCAACTAAGATAACATCATCGATGTCACCAATTTTTATGCCAGCATCTTCAAGGGCAATCTTACAAGGACCCATGGTACGTTGTACCAACTCTTCAGTTAAGCTCTCAAGTTTTGAGCGACTGATAGTGACCACCAAATGCTTAGGACCATTGCTGTCTGCAGTAATATAAGGCAAGTTCACTTCAGTACTTTGGGCACTTGATAACTCAATTTTCGCTTTTTCTGCCGCTTCTTTTAGACGCTGCATCGCCAATGAGTCACCTTTCAAATTGACATCTTGGTCTTTTTTGAACTCATCAACTAAATAATCAATCAATGCTGAGTCAAAGTCTTCACCACCAAGGAATGTATCACCATTGGTTGCTAAAACTTCAAACTGCTGCTCACCATCAACGTCAGCGATTTCGATGATTGATACGTCAAAAGTACCACCACCCAAGTCATAAACAGCAACCGTGCTATCGCCTTGCTTCTTGTCCATACCATAGGCAAGAGCCGCAGCTGTTGGTTCGTTGATGATACGTTTTACATCAAGACCCGCAATTTTACCCGCGTCTTTTGTTGCTTGACGTTGTGAGTCATTAAAATAAGCTGGTACGGTTACAACTGCTTCAGTAACAGTTTCACCAAGATAGTCTTCTGCTGTTTTTTTCATTTTCTTCAAGATTTCAGCAGAAACCTGTGGTGGTGCTAATTTTTTACCGTTAATTTCTACCCATGCATCACCGTTATCCGCTTTGGCGATTTTGTAAGGTACCATGCCGATGTCTTTTTGCACGACTTTGTCATCAAAACGACGACCAATCAAACGCTTAATCGCAAACAACGTGTTGTTTGGATTGGTGACCGCTTGACGTTTGGCTGACTGACCCACCAAAATTTCATCGTTTTTATAAGCAACGATAGATGGCGTTGTACGAGTACCTTCAGCATTTTCGATGACTTTGACTTTGTCACCTTCCATCACTGCGACACACGAGTTAGTCGTACCTAAATCAATACCAATTACTTTACCCATAATTATTTGCTCCTAATTTGTTTTAAGTATTTATCTATTCAGACCGTGGTTGATCTCTTGTTGCTATATATATCGGTTTACTTATGGATTTTTTCAAGTCAATCATCATGCAAAATTTGTCTTTCGTGTGACTTTTTGTGAAAACCCTTAATAATAGTAGGGTTTAGCACATTAAAAATCCAATTTTTAGTACTACTGCCCAACACGTACCATGGCTGGGCGTAATAAACGACCGTTCAAGCTATAACCTTTTTGTAATACAGTACCGACAGTATCAGCTTCCGCTTCTTCATCAATACCCACTGCTTCGTGCAAATCAGCATTAAATTTCTCGCCTTGTGGGTCAACCATTTCGACGCCGTTCTTATTTAATACGTCCAATAACGCTTTGTGCGTCAGTCTCACCCCTTCTGTAACAGGGTCATCGGCATGGGCGCTTTCGATGGCGCGTTCTAAATTATCGACCACTTCTAATAGCTCTTTGGCAAATTTCTGCAAGGCAAAACGCTTACTCTTATCCGCCTCTTGCTCCATGCGTTTTTGTGCATTGTAAGCTTCAGCATTGGCACGAGCGGTGACTTCTTTAGCTTGCTTCACTTCACCTTCTAGTTCAGCGATGCGCGCTTTAAAGGTGTCGAGATCGATTTCATTTTCGATGGTCATTTCTTCACCTGAGTTATGCTTTGGATCAAACTCTTTCATGGTTTCTTCTAAAATACTGTCACTGTGTTCAATATTGTCATGCGCCACATTTTGCTCAGGCGATTCGTGGTTGGTATTTTGCTCGCTCATGATAGCTCCTTAGAATTTTAATAATGACAATTTATATAAGAGGCAACAAGCTCACTATTTACTAGGGATACTGTGCTCTTATTAAATAATTAACCCGTCTTACACATTGTTGTTATGAGTACCTTCTACTAGCTGTTTGATAAAGGTGATGGAGCTAAATTTCAAGCCTAAGCCAAGGGAATTTTTCTAATTTACAACAAATATTGCCTAAATCTGGATTAAAGTGCTCAAAACAGAATTTCATAGGTGGTAAATGACTATCCACGTTCGTTAACACAAGCTACAAGAAAGCAGTACTTATTCCAAAAAACTTACCATTGGTACATAAGCCATTACCAAACAATACTCAACTTTATTTTTGATTACTCTACTATTGCTATTAAATAGTATGGCTCATGTCAAAGTGAATGCTCATATATGACAACGCATACTGACAATCATCAACGAGAAGTGTTATGTCTAAATCAACCGTGTTATCAATCAATGCGCTATTAAATAAAGCGCTGATGACGATAAAGCTCGCATCAACAGATCGTATAGATAAAGGTATAAAAGAAGAAAATGGCACTCAAGAGAATCGTTTGACCGCCAAACAAAAAGTACTTAGCTATAACCCGTTGACGACTTGCCAGCCGCATACCTTGCACTATGCCATGAAAGGAGTCGGCTATCTGCCAACGCCACTATTAGAGAGCTTGGTTGGTTATTGGAAAGGACCGACCTCAAAACAATACCTTCACGCCGATGCTCACCTGCGTTTGATTCTCGCGGTGAATAGTAAACTTAAAACGCCTCTTGAGCTGACACCAATGCATGAGCTGCGCGAAAGGTTCGCTACTGACGCCGTGGCGATGCAAGCGCCGCAGGTATGGCAGCAAGCAAGTGACAATATCATCGGCAACATGAAGCGATTTACGAAAAAAAATCAGAAGCTTGTGCATTGGGAAGACAAAGTGATTGCCAACGCTGATGATGGCGATATGACCATTCGCTGTTATCAATCAGACGTGAGCTCTCATGGCTTAGGGTTCAAAAAAGCGGATACTCATAATTCTGATGAAACAGTGCTGTTATATTTTCATGGGGGTGGATTTTGTATTGGTGATGTCAATACCCATCATGAATTTTGCCACGCGGTTTGTGAGCAGACGGGCTGGCCGATAGTCAGTGTTGATTATCGCTTAGCGCCTGAGCATCCCGCACCAGCCGCATTAAAAGACTGTATCACTGCTTACGCTTGGCTGGCTGAGCATTGCCATACCTTAGGTGCTTTACCCTCGCGAATCGTGCTAGCAGGCGATAGTGCTGGCGGCGGATTGTCCACTTTGATTGCTCAGCAACTTACTGCGCCCTCGCAAGTCGCATGGTCAGATCTGGGCAGTGCAGGTCAAAAAATGTTCGATTTATTAGAGCGCTTACCAAAGCCACTTGCACAAATGCCTTTATATCCTGTGACGGATATCGAAACGGATTATCCAAGTTGGGAGTTATATGGTGAGGGATTATTATTGGATCATGCCGATGTGGCTGTATTTGATGCCGCTTGTTTAGATAACAGCCCCTTGCCACGCCAGCATATCCTTAACTGTCCGATGCTTGGTGATAATAGTAAAGTATGCCCGACTTATATTGTCGCCGCAGAATTAGACGTATTACGTGATGAAGCATTTGCTTATGCAAAGCAATTAAAGGTGCATGGTATAGCAGTTGAGACTCATACCATTCTGGGTGCGCCGCATGGTTTTATTCATTTTATGAGTATTCATCAAGGTATCGGACAAGAAACAGGCGATATTATTAAAGGGTTTGCGAGTTTTGTGCGTGACGTTATCAATACCCAGTCACAATTAGCGGCATAGTTATCAATACAGTTGTATAAGAGAGTGCCTGTTTACTTATAAAATAGAATGGCACTGCCACTATTTAAACGTTACTTTTTTAAGCATTGTTTTCTTAAATATGACTTGCTTAAACGTTATCTCCAACCTGACCATTCACAGTGATTAGCCAAATCTCTGAGCGCGAACCCAAGCGAAATGGAATACCCCAAAAGCCGTAACCAGATGACACCACAAAGTGTCCTTTGCCAATGGCTTCATAGCCATAACCCAAGCAGTTGATGGCACTGACAATGAAGTTGGCGGGAAATATTTGACCGTTATGAGTATGCCCTGAGAGCTGTAAATCAATCGGCATTTGACTGTGCTCAGCAATATCACTTGGTCTATGATCTAGCAGTATTACAGGCTGTGTAGTATCAACTTGGGCTAGTAGATCGGCTGTGGCTACCCGCTGTCTTTTATGGTTATCAAAACGCCCAACCAGCCAGATTGGTTGACCTTCATGCTCGATACCGGTTACTTCATCATTTAACAACTGCACGCCAGCAGCACGCAACGCTTGGACAATCGGCTGCTCGTGCCCGTATAAATCATGATTGCCTAAAGTCGCATAGACCCCATATGGCAGGCTTTTGCATAACTCCGCCAAGTTTTTCGCCATATTATAATCAGTAAATGCCTGTATATTGTCATCCATGATATCGCCCGGCATCAGCAATATATCTGCTGTATTTTTTACCATAAGATGATGCAGCCTATCTATTGCACCGCTACCAAACAGTCTCCCGATATGCAAATCACTTGCGACCGCAATACGTAATGGCTTAGCCAAAGGTTTATCAATATCAATAGATAACTCACGTACCACAGGCACATAAGCACTGTATAGGGCATAGAAAAACAACCCGATAAATATTGCCAACGCCAATATTCGCAACCCAAAATCGACGGTAGCCGGTGTAGCGAGCGCATCACCAGTTAGCGATGTAATTAGCCAATAGCCACCATAAAATAGACTCGTAACTAAAGCCGTCAATAGCATGAAATGCATAACTAACATCCAACCACTGATCCAGCGATAGCTATTGGCAAATGCTCTATTGACACTGAGTAGCAGCAAACCGTTGGTAATAACGAATACGATGACCCATACCGAAGTTTGCAAACCTGCTGTCTGCCAAGGCTGTAACCACCATTGCACGCTTAGAGCTGCACCGACACTAAACAGCTGCAATAGCACAAAAATGGTGATAAAAAATGCGTAGCGCATGAAAAATCCTTGAGTATGATGGCAGCCATGCAGTATGTTTTTAGCTGACAATACAAGCAAAATAGCTATCAGCCAGCCTAACAGCAAATAAAAGCCTCTACCATTTAGATATAGTAGAGGCTTTATCATTAGGGTAACACTGTTTATTTAAATGGCTCATACACCAGACTGCAACGTAATTATCCAAATCTCAGAACGCGTTCCCAGTCTAAATGGTACGGGACCAATGCCATAACCAGAGGTCACCAAAAACTGCGTATCGGCTATTTTTTTACTACCATAGTTTAGTGGTGTCAACCAATCCATCAATAGCGTTAACGGAAATATCTGCCCGCCATGGGTATGTCCAGACAGATGCAAATCGACTGGCAGGGCGCTGACCTCATCCATCGCGCTAGGACGATGTTCCAAAAATATCACTGGTTTATCTGTGTCTACTTGCGTCAATAATTCCTCGGCTGACAGTCTAGTACGATCGATATCATCTGAGCGCCCCACCAGCCATACTGAATCATCTAATAGCACACTCTCATTATCAAGCGCTTTGATGCCAGCCTCTTCCACCGCCTGTGTGATCTGTTGGTCATAACCGAAATAATCGTGATTGCCTAAAGTCGCATAGACGCCAAGCGGCGCCTTTAGCTTTGATAGCTGCTCATGCATATTGGTATTATCGTAAGCAATGGTATTGTCATTCATAATGTCACCAGCGATAACCACGACATCGGGATGTTGCGCATCGATAAGGCGCACCATTTTCTTTATCTGCCGATGGCCAAACCATCTGCCCAGATGCGTATCAGAGACAAGCGCTATCTTCATTGGCTTAGCCAGCGGCTTAGCTGTAGTGACCGTCAATCGATGTACTTCGGGCGAGTAGGCATTAAATACGGCTAAGCTAACAATGGCTATATAAATCGTGACAGATAGAGCGCGCAAGAGTATTGGACGAGATTTTTGTTTAAAGAGCCGATAGACAAGGAGCGCAACTACAGCAGTTATCAAACCCGCATAAAACATAAAACCTTGCAAAATACTGATGACTAAATAGACATAAAAGCGTTCGTACCAAAACTCAGTCAAACCATAAATGAGAGCACTATTATTAATAATAAAGACAACAGCTATCAGTGCAGCTTTTGCAGCAGTCGTTTTTGGCTTTACAAACCAGCAGAGAAGCACGCTGGTCATAACAGCTAGCAACTGAGTGAAAACAATAAAGAACCACATAATCAAGTCTGCTTAGATAAAGATAACGCTATCTTACGTGAAAAATTTGATGCTCTGGATATAGCCTCCTTTTTTCCACGAAAACTTCATACGCTTTACGTCTAGAGTGCTGTTGCCACAAAACTAAATGGTTGCCAGTAAACGTACTTTAACGTTTATTTGGTGCTATTTTGCAAACGCCATTGTCACAAGCTTGCATCACCGTTTTGCCATAAACCAACTTGGTCACCCAGTTTGGAATTCTATAGCGATTACGCGCGACATACGGATAAGCGAGGTCGCCAAGTTGTTTGACTACTGGCAAAAACAACAACGGTGACCATTTAACGCCGCCCGTTCTGTAGAGCAACCGCACGGCATCCATGTGCGTGTACCAATTGCCGTAGCTGTCTTGCATACACATATAAGTCATCGCATCATTGCGACTAAATCCTGCGACTGCTAACTCATCAAGCCCCTCTTCTACAGGAACTAAGTGTATCTTTTCCGGTTGACGTTTTTTCATATTATGCGCCTCGGTGCTGCATATCACGCACGCATCATCGTAGTACATGGTAATAGATAAATTTGATTGCTCTCTATAACTGTTGATATGATTTTGGATAATCATCTTACGACTCCTTTCTGAGTGATATAGTCAATCCTATATAAATCAGATACGGTGTCAGGCTCGCTTAGTCTACTATTTGTAGTAATTTCGCTCGCCTTCCTTGTATCCAAATTATATAGGCAGAGCACTTTCAAACCGCTACGGTGTTACCCGCCCTAGATGTACTCAATATACTATCTGCGGTCGGTCGCCTTGTAGCGATTCTAAAGCTTCTTGACTATCTTGAACCGACTCTAGCTAAATATCAAAGTGATGTGGATGGGCATTGGATTTTTCAGTCACCCTAGATTCTTGATACTGATTGACTGAGGCTAAAAGGGGAATTACTGGCTGCTGCGTCCACTGCGGTGCGGCGGCATCTAAGCGCTTGGCCAGTGTTGGTAAATGGTTGGTCGGTACCGCTGGGAACAGATGATGCTCGATGTGATAGAGTAAGTTAAAAGTCAGTAAATTAATCAATGGATGGCGCTCACTGCGGGCATATACCACATCATCGCAACCATGATGGACACTCCATACGGCAAAGAATCCCACCATGATATTGGCCAATATCATTACCAATACGTGATACATCAAAACTGGATGCATCGTGATAAAAGCGGTGGCAATCACTGCGAAAATGAGCAACAGATCAAAGCCAACGAGCATACGATTGCGGTGGCTACCATGCGTCAAGCCAAACCACTGAATCGCAATCGAGAAAAGTCCGCCTCCCAATATCGCCTGATACCAAGGCAGACGAGCCCAATTACCCTCGACATCGCTGTCACCCAGTGGATCTATATGATGGTTAAGATGAGTATGCCGAATAGCATGCGTGCTACAGAGCATCGTGATACTGAGAAGAAACAGCATGAGCTCTGTGGCGACTTTACTCACCCCTAAAGTGCGGTGATAGCAATCGTGCGCTTGTCTCAGTGCGGCAGTAAAAAAGAAAAATGTCGCCACAAGTGCAAGTAACCACCACCCTTGCCACGCGCTCCACCATGACAATGATAAAAAAGGTAAAGATAAGAAAATATTATAAACGGTCTCGCTCAGACTAAGCTGACGCAAATTTTGCCATTCAACACTGGCTAACGAAGGATGACGCATGATGTTCTCCTTACTTGGTGATAAGCAGTAGCTGTCTTGCTGGCGCGACCACTTAATTTAATCGGCTGTTTTAATTTACTTTATTTCTGTCAATAGTGAAATTATTATTTAAATTTTATTTATGTTTAGGTAGTGCTATTAAACCTGTGATGATAGCGCTGGCTCCACCTATCAAGCTAACAACCAATCCAAATATTATTTTCTCTAAAAAAATATCTGTTGCTATAATCCAAACTGAAAATATAAAAGTACTAAAGAATCCAATGAAGAATAACGGTACTATTTTTAGTATGGAATCAAAGACTATCTTCAACTTACATATAGTTAATCCAGCTACTAACGTAGGGAGCAAACCAAAAAAGAATCCGCCTACAATAGAAGCTAATAGCATTTTGAAAATATCTGTTAACTCTTGCCTAAAAATATTACCGTCAATTACAAACATCACAATCATATATAAGAAGACAATCAGACCACCTATCGCACCTCCCAACGATCCATAAACTCCTATCACCTTACCTTTAGGATAGCTGGACGCTGTGGCTGTAGCGCTAATCTCAATATCACTCATACACACCTCTATTTAGGTTTCACATGAAACAAAGCATGATGTAAATAATAATAATGTTTCACATGAAACAATCGCTTAATGATTTACGAACTCTGCTCTTCTAAAGCTTGCTTCAGTGTTGGCTGTTTAAAATCATAACCTGCGTCCTGTAATGCTTGCGGCACTACTTTTTGACCATCAATTAATAAAGTCGACATCTCACCAAATATCAGCTTAAGCAGAAAATTGGGTAAAGTAAAAAAGGTGGACCGGTGTAGCCATGCTCCAAGCGTTTTGGTAAAAGTATGATTGGTCACTGGATTAGGCGCAGTAAGGTTATACACCAGCACTGGCGTGTCATTGATAGTTTCTAACGAGTGATCATCGGTAGTCTGAGTGTCCGCATAATTAGCAAGATATTTTTCAATGATGAATATCACCGCCCCAACCCAGTCTTCACGACTGACCCAGCTCATGATTTGCTTGCCATCACCCAACTGTCCACCGAGACCCATTTTAAATGGGGTTAATAACTTACCAAGCATCCCACCATCAGGATGGATAACCACCCCAGTGCGCACGATAGCCACAGGCACGCCATGTTCAGTGGCTTTGAGCGCTAACTGCTCCCATTCATGACATAATTGATGGGCAAAATCAGTTTTGAAACCACTGCTTTCGGTAAGAGGTTTATCGCCTTGTGCGCCATACCAGCCAATCGCAGAGCCGCTGACCATTAGCTTGGGCTTAATACTGGTGCGCTTCATAAATGCCAATAAGGATTCGGTAGGCTTGATACGGCTGGCGAGCAACTGCTCTTTGCGCGCATCGCTCCAGCGCGAGTCAGCAATGCCTGCGCCTGCTAGATTTAAGATAACATCAAAGCTTTTATCCGAACTCGCTAGCTCATCGTAGGTCATCATGCTGATCGCTTCAGGATGCGTTTGGCTGCTATCGCGTGTTAGCCATGTAATGTGTAAGTCCTTATCCTGCGTACGATAACGTTTGATAAGCTCGTCACTAAAAGCACTGCCTAAAAAGCCTGAGCCACCACTGATTAAAATATTCATGTCCTACTCCCTATATTTTTCGCTTATCGTTTAGTAAAACTTAATCCGTTATAGTTATCGTCTACTTTTTTAGTACTAACATCAAAATGACTTTTACATACTTTTGGTAAAGCAATGCGGCTGGCAATCGCTGAATTGATTGCGCCAAACAATCCTATACCAATCATAAAGGCCAGTAGCACGCCAACCTCTATCCATGAGTTGATGCCTAAATATAGGATGATTGCACCCATATAACCTGCTGACGTTATAAACCCCACTAAAAATGTCGTGCTTAGACTCTTATGATCACCGCGCCATATATTCTTATAAGCGACGATAACACCCGTTAATAAAGCAGGAATAAAACCAAGCAGACCAACATATAGCAATGGCTGATAACCAATCTGCGCAAAGTCCGCATTCCTAAAAACAAACAATAAACCCAGTTCTGAAATCAACCCATCAATCATACTACCAAGCCCTGCAAACAAAATAATCACTTGTAGATAAGGATACACACCTAACTCATTATTCGTTTTCATTCTATTTATCCCATTAACATTCATCGTTAATTCAGTATAAATACGGCGTTGCCAAAGCCAATGAAATTCATGTGGATAATTGGTGGATAAGTATCTTGATTTTGTTTTGCCTACTGATTAAGCAAAACGCTTACGAATAGGACAGTCACTATCATTACTATTTTGAGATTTATTCTTTAATTGGTTCCAACGATGATTAATAAAATCTATGACGTTAACCATACTTGGCAATACATGTTCTTTGGTCAGATGTGGCGTTGCTGCATCTAAACGCTTGGCAAGCGTCGGTAAATGATTGGATGGCACAGCAGGAAAGAGATGATGCTCTACGTGATAAAGCAAATTAAAGGTCAGCAAGTTGACCAAAGGATTGCGCTCAGTTCGGGCGATTGTCTCATCACAATCATGATGCACGCCCCACACCGCAATGATGCCAACACTGGCATTGGCCAACATCATGGTCAATATGTGATACATCAATACTTGCGCTAACATGGTCAGAGCAGGAACAGTTAAAGGAAATACGGTCAGTACGAAGGTAACCAAGACAACTAAACCAATCAAAGCAAACTCTAGCCACGCCAATTTTTGATTGCGACGGCTACTTAGGCGCAGTCCTTGACGATAAATATCGAGTCGATAAGTTATCCCGCCGAGCAGCGCTTGCCACCATGAGCCCTTTGCTAGACTGCCCTCAATATCACTATCGCCCAATGGGTTGCGGTGATGTTCCATGTGGGTGGCTCGAATGCTGTGCAAACTGGTCATTAGTAGCACGCTAAGCAATAATAATATGGCGGTGGTCGTACGTTTTCCTGTACCCAAACTATGATGATAGCCATCGTGTGCTTGGCGAAATGCGGCAGCAAAGAATAAATAAGAAGCCCCGCATGCCAATACATACCAAGAGTGGCTGGCGAACCACCATGACAATAACAAAAATGGATAAGGCAAAATAATGTTGTAAGCGATTTGACCGCGTGTTAACTGGCGCAAATCCTGCCACTCGACTGCAGCAATAGCCTTTTTAATGGCTGGCTCTTTATTAGTGTGTGTCTGATTGACTGTCATTTTACACATCCATTTGTCATTGCTATTTTTGGTTGCTGCTATTTTATAGAAACTTATCTCACTTAAACTTAACTGGCTTTTATACTTATTACATATTACATATATTTCTGTCAAAACAGAAATTATATTGTAAATTTTTTATTTTAAATTACACCGCTAACTATTAACGTAAAACCTTTTTAATACTAGCGCCCAGTTTTAGGACTTTTTTGAGGATGCTTGTGGGCAGTTTAAGCATCTCAGATGACCATGTGGTTAGGGTACTAACGAATTCTTGGGTATCACGAATACGTGACTTTACCTCATTATTTTCATGTTCAAATTCAGGACTGTCCATGAGTTCTTGTAAAAACTGCACAGTTGGCTCAAGCTCACGCTTTTGTCGTTCAACCACAATGATGCGTGCCAGCTCCCAAACGTCAGTATTGGTCGTGAAGTGATCGCGACGATCACCCAATATCGAGACCTTTTGTACTAAGCCCCAATGCTGCAACTCTTTAATACTGTTTGAGACGTTAGAGCGAGCAACACCAAGTGTTTCGGTAATTTCTTCAGCATTTAGTGGCTTACCAATGATGAATAACAACGCATGAATCTGTGACATGGTGCGATTGACGCCCCACTGCGAGCCCATTTCACCCCAATGTAAGATAAATTTTTCGGTCACAGGATTTAGTTTCATGGTTAATATGTACTCTAATTTATAAGTTTTGATTATTTTATTTACTTATCTTGCGCTATTCTTTTATTTCTGTCAATAGTGAAATTAATAGATAACACTCATCGCTTGGTTGACTGTCATGTGCTAACGAATGACCAAACCCGTGGTCGCATCACGAATTTGGCTCGGTAAAATATAGCCTAAAGTGTCAGCCTGCAAGTAGCTGATTTGCTCGCCAAAATATCTATAGGCATCAGTGAAAGTCATAGCAGGCGGTTGCCCTGATGGATTACAGCTTGTGGAAACCAATAGCCCAAATGGGTTTTGAACGTCGACCAGTTGTTGGCACAATTGACGAATCATAGGATGCGCAATAACTCTAACTGCCACTGTTTGATGCTGCCCTGTGATCCAAGGAGGGATAGTCGTTTCAAGTGTCTGAGGGATAGGCAGTAGCCATGTATGGGCTTGCTTACCTTGTAGCTCTATACTGTCAGTATCTGCCTGCCAACTCCTGATGATTTGTTGGCGCTGACCTTCTTCTAAAAGCTCTAGTAACGGCTTTAAACGCTCAGCGCTGTCAGTAATGACGATCATGCCTTTGGCTTGTGGACGCTGTTTAATGGATAAAATACGTTGAACGGCTGCTTCGTCATAAGCGTCACAACCGATACCCCAAACGCTTTCGGTGGGATAAGCAAGTAGCTGTCCTTCTTTAAGCCATTTGGCAGCTTGAGTGACAGAATCAGTAATAAAAGATGTGGATTTTTCCATGGCTTAAAGGCTTCAAAAAGGTAGAAATTTAAGCACTCATCATAACATAAGACTAAGAAAAATTAGGGCAGCGAAGTTTAAAGCGACCTTATTAGCAGCTACCTAGGGCGTGTCATCAATTAGCACATTAGTACGTTTAGTGGTCTTAAAATGGCTAAATTTTGCTAAACATCGTCAGCAATTTTGTCAATATGTTCATATTAACGGCAATTGCTTCCTTGTTTATCTACAATTTTTCTCATTTTAAGCCTCACAATCTAATTGATGACACGCCCTAGATTGTACTGTAGTCAATCACTTGGCAGTAGATAAGTGAAAAGCCTAAAGCGATAGAAAGTACGATTTTAGACGCGCAAATACCTTCCGCCTTGCACACTAATGACGCCTAATAATTCAAGCTCCATTAACTGTCCAATCAGCTGCGGTGTGGCAAGTTTGGTAGCGATAATCAGCGCATCTAAATCCTGCCCGTGCCAATCAAGCTGCTCATACACAAGCATCAAATGCTCTGGTACGACGATAGCGCTGGGAGAAGGTTTAATATTGGATGATGCTAGCTTGCCAGTATCTGCAGTAGAACTACTAACGTTTTCTGAAGGGTTTTCTGTCTGACTGCGACTAAATGTAGATAAGACCGTTGATTGAAATGAATGACTGTTATATGGCAACTGACTATTGATATCCTCTAGCACTTGCTGCGGATGATAAATTAAAGTCGCACCTTCACGTATCAGGTGATGACAGCCTTCTGCATTGCTATTATCAATATGACTTGGAATGGCAAAAACTTGCTTACCCTGCTCCGAGGTTAAACGCGCGGTAATCAGCGAACCACTCTGAATGGTCGCCTCCGTCACAATCGTTGCTAAGCTCAATCCAGCGACCAAACGATTACGCCGTGGAAACGTATGCTTATGTGGCATTGTATGCGGCAACAGCTCACTAATAATACAGCCGCCTTGCTCAATTATTTGGGCAAACAATTTATCATGATGATTGGGATAATTGACCTCAATACCCGTACCCATTACCCCAATCGTTCGACCTTGATATTCAGCGTCTGTCTGTGCTAAAGCACCTAGATGTGCTCGTTTATCGACACCCATGGCAAGACCGCTGGTGATGATATAACCAGCTTGCGCCAAATATTGTGCGATATCAAAGGTGATTTTTTGGGCATGGGCAGTGGGTTTTCGGCTACCGACGATCGCAATTTGCGCTTGACGCAAACGCGATTTATTGCCTCGGTAAAATAATAAAGGCGGTGGGTCATAGATTTGCGAGAGCTGGGCGGGATAATCAGGCTGGTCAGCAAATAGCAGACCGTAGCGCCCTTCGATGAGCGCTTGCTGAATTTTATCGATACTGGCTTGCGTATGCTCTGGCTGTTCATGACGGGCAAGATGGCTATGATGAATACCCAATTGCCGCCAAGCATCTACTTTGGCGTACCAAGCAAGCTCTGCTGTGCCAAAAGAAGTAATGAGCTTATGATAAGCAGATAATGATGCATTCACCTCAGTCCACAGCGCCAGTACTGCGCGCTGCTCATCTGATAAAGAAGAAGTAACTGCCATCATAATCATCTAGCTCGTATAGGCTAAGTTAGTATATCCCGTCCAAAAATAAGCATGTTCTCACTTATAGTGTACTCATTTATAGATATGGCGGTGGTAACAGCTGGTCGCCGACGTTTAATGGTAGCTCTGAATCAAGCACATAAGCATAGCTAATATTATCGAAAGTATTGAATACCATGACCATACCGCTTGGCTCATTTGGTAAGCGTACTGGCGTGTCATTGTCTTTGGTATCGCGGATCAAGGCCCCTTTTTGATAGACAGTCAATACATCACCAGGCTTAGCACCATGGGTACTACCTAAGTTGATAGCAACGACACTACCCTTCGCCGCTGAGCTGATTGAGTCCATGACTCGGACAATCATGCCACCACGACTGACAATTGCAGGGGCTGGATAAAACACAGGTGGAATAGAGTTATTCAACTCAACGAATACGCGATCACCTTCACGTACTTCTTTGTCGTAACTGTCGGTGAGCTGCAAACTGCTGACGCCGTTGGTTTCTGTCGAAGTAACCAAACCCGTCGCAACTTGCGTGACTTCTAGACCAATAACTTCTTGGGTTTTTGGCTCAACATATAGCTCTCCTTCACGGTAGATACCATAACGCTGACCGACGATCAGTGGCACACCTTTGGCATACACTTTATCGCCGCTAGCGGTAATTAAGTTGCCTTTTTTAGAAGCCAATATATAAGGGGTGGTATTAAAATCTTGTGGATTAACGATGACTGTCTTATCTAACCAGTGTTGAATAGCAGACCACGGAAGCGGTGGAATACTGTTGGCTGTTGAAGTGACTGAAACTGTGCTAGATACCACGTTACCCGTTAACTGCTTTTCAACTCCAGCACAACCTTCGCCAGTATCAACACCAATTAAGGTTTTACCTTGAATCACACATAAGATAAGGATGTCGTTAGGATAAATAAGATTGGGGTTTTTGATTTGCTTATTGGTTGCCCATATCTCTTTCCAGCGCCACGGACTGTCTAAATAACGTCCTGAGATGTCCCACAACGTATCGCCTTTTTTGACGATATAGCGATTGGGCGCATCCGCTTTGATGGCTGGTGGTGGATTGTTAGCGTGGGCAGCACTCATTAGCATTGCACTACTAAATGTCGTAACTAATAATCCTTTTGCCAGTGCTTTTGCTGTCTTTTTTAAGCTCATCTTCATTGTTATATCCACAATATGTACCGCTGTTGTCGCCACAATTAGTATCATTTAGATCTATTACTTAACCTTAATCTTTGACTGTCATTAAAATAGTGACAAGCAATAAGGGTCGTAAAAGGACTTAATCGTACGATTATCATGACGCTTATAGGGCAGCTGTTCAGTGTAATTGGCTGGTATGATTACTAAAAAAGCGTCTAGCAAAATGATGAGTCGCCGACGCTGTTTCTAATATTACAATTATATCTACCATAACACAATCATAAACACTTTATTACAATGGCGTAACTTTTATGTGGACGCTTGTTTAATGGTTAAACAAAGCTAATAACAGGTCCAGCATTAATTCAGGCTGGATTTGGCGTCACATGTTGACGAATTTGCTCAGCGACCAGCTCAGCGTTGTTATCCAGCACCACCACGTGCTGTGGTAAGCTCTCCAAGCCTTCGGTATGCGCTGGCCGAGCAATGTCTATTGGCCCAATCGCTTCAACGATTGTGTCAGCAAATTTGACGGGTAACGCTGTCTCCGCACAGACAATGATTTCACCCTCTAACTGTAGCTCTTTAGCAACCTTGATACCGTCAGCTGTATGCGGATCAACTAGCTCACCATGCTGCTCATAAAGCGCTTTAATGGTTTGCAGGCGGTCGCTATGGGTCGACTTGCCAGCAGCAAAACCGTAACGGCTGTTGACCGCATCCATCAAGTCAGATAAGTCAAAACCTTGACCAGACTTCACCCCTTCAAACAACTCATGAACGCGCGCGCTGTCTTTTTCTAGTAGCAAATAAACAAAGCGCTCAAAGTTAGACGCTTTGGAGATATCCATTGAAGGACTTGAAGTAATATAGGTTTTGGCAGTCGGACGCGGCTGGTAAGCACCTTGATTAAAGAAGTCGTTGAGGACATCGTTTTCATTGGTTGCGACGATTAAACGCTCAATCGGCAGACCCATCTCTCGTGCTATATGACCGGCACAAATATTACCAAAGTTGCCTGATGGCACGCTAAAACTAACTTTTTCGTCATTACTTGAAGTCACGGCAAAATAGGCTTTAAAATAATAAACGATTTGCGCTAGGATACGACCCCAATTGATAGAATTGACTGTCCCTAAGTTATAAGCCGCTTTAAACTTAGCATCCTGTTGTAGCGCTTTAACGATATCTTGGCAATCATCAAACATGCCTTCGATGGCGATATTATGGATATTATCATCGGTCAGGCTATACATCTGCGCGCGCTGAAATTCGCTCATTTTGCCGTGCGGTGACAGCATAAAGACTTCGATGTTTTCTTTACCACGCAGGGCATATTCTGCTGCACTGCCTGTATCACCACTGGTCGCACCAATAATGGTGATGCGCGCGTCTTTCTTCTTTAGTACATATTCGAAAGCATTACCCAAAAACTGCATGGCAACATCTTTAAACGCTAACGTCGGACCGTTTGATAATCCTAGAATATATAAATTGTCTTCAAGCTTACGGACAGGAACAATCTCATCAGAGCCAAATACCTCAGCGGTATAAGTGCGCTTAATAATGTCTTGCAAATCAGCCACAGGAATATCAGTCGCAAAGCGCTGCATAATCGCCATCGCCAGCTGTGGATAGCTTAGCGTGCGCCATTCAGTCAGCGTCGCACTATCAATATTCGGATAATGCTCAGGCAACATCAAACCACCGTCTGGTGCAAGACCCATTAATAGCACATCACTAAAATCCATCGGCGCTGTCTGACCACGGGTACTGATATATTTCATTAGATTGTCCTGTCAAAGAATCATATTAATTTAAAATAGAAAAAGGGTAGCATATATTTAGCGACAAGCTCTATTAAATAAACGGTTTATACGTTTTTGTAGATAGCCCTGCCAACCTCTACTATGAACGTTGAAAAACCACCGATAAGTCATAGCTCTTGTATAGACATATAAGATAACATGAACCTAAAATTCAAACGATTACAGGTAGTCTAATGTCTTATAAGTCAGAATGGGTAGCAATACTAGCTAATTTTAAAACCAAAATAAATGCATATCTAGCTAACCCAAACAGTATCACTGTTAAAGATTTAGAAGAAGTTCAAAATGAATTTATAGCTTTCGTAGATGGTTATTCTATGATACTAAGAGATGATGCTTGTAATATACAAGTGATAGACGTATTTAACCAAGTGTACTTGAATACAAGCAATACAATATCTGATAATGATACGGTAAATAACTTACAAACACTGATTGACAGTTTTGATACTGCTATCATTCACAACAAGGAAGAAAAAATGACTACAAATTACAATGTTAGTGGAAATGCCCAATTTGGTAATAACAACAGTCAAACCAATACCCATAATGCTACTGATATTAATATCAATCTACAAACCTTAATCAATGAGATTGAAAAGAGTGGTGATACCGAAGCGAAAAGCAAACTACTTGACCTCCTTAATAACGGGACCATTGCAAGCATTCTAGGAGTGACAGCTGCGGAAGTAGTTAAATTCTTTAGCTAAATTTAATAGTTTTCGAGAAACTCTAAACTCTTAATTAAATTAGTAAGACTTTCATTTTTATTTTGGTTTATTGATTCAACAAAATTATCATAGAAGTGTCTTTCATGAGAGTTATATGCACTACCTTGAAAATCTTCAATACTATAGAAACTAAGCTCAATAAATTTTTGAAGTAGTTCAACTCCATAACTATATTTTTTATTAGACTTTGGGATCACTCGAATCAGGTCTTCACGTATGACTGTGTTGTCTCTTATCTTGGTAATTAAAGCACCATTTTGTACTTTGAGTATACTTATAAGTACCATTAAAAACATTTTAGGATAAATATTATCGTAACGTAGGCCTAAGCTGGCTAGAAAATACTTGTAATTCTGTAAAGCTTTATTTATCTGTCTATATGAGAGAGAGTAATAATTTGACAGGTCTACAAATAATTTATACGCGCTCTCTATCGATGAATTGTCACGAGAAATTACAGGTAACTCTAAAAATTCAATCTGATTCCAAAAATATTTATTTCGACTGTTATCGTTAGATAGTTCAGCTTTTGGTAATCTAGTTGGATAATCAATAAATTTCTGCAAATAAGTATGAGCATCTATATTCTGACCGTATACCTTTTTTATTGATTCCTCTAACTGTTCGTGATGCATAGATAAAACAAAAATGACTCCTTCTACTAAAAATAAGTGCTTTATCTTTTCTAGCACCTCAACAGCGAAACTAGGCTTACATCTATCTAGTTCATCAATTATGATAACAAGAGGTATATCTTGATTTGAAGCTTGATTTGCAAGTTGAGATAGAGATTTTTTAAAGTCCCTAAATACTTCTTTCTGCTTCAATGCTTGTTCAAAAGCATTATCTAATGAAAAATTTAAACTGTCTTTAATAATTTTAGCAATATCAAAAGGTTGGTTCGAATTATCTCCTAACTTTTCTTGAATACTTGAGTCAATATTAATAGGTGATGTTTTTGCTATCATAGCTTGTAGAAGGTGATAAGTACTCTTAGACTTGTTTAAATAATCCTCTTCTGCGGTAAGACTATTTATCTTTGCATAGTTATATATCTCAATAGCTAAAGATAGAAATACATCTTCCAGATAGTCATATTCGAACGCATCAAAATAGATGGAAGCAACTTCTTTTTTCTCCATATGCTTTTGCCACATTTTTACAAAAGTCGTCTTACCTTCACCCCACTGTCCGCTAAGACCTATGACTACTTCACCTTGTTTATTATTCTCAACGATATTCGTAAGTTGGTCAGCAAATCCCTTGCGGTCCAACCAATCATTTGCAAAAGGATCAGCATCATTAACTTCGACATTATGTCTTCTTAATTCCATTGCCTCATCCTTAAAGTCTTAATACACAAGTTCTATCGAATTAGAATATTACTTACATTAGCTCTTTGCTGCGCTACGGTTTATTCAGCAGTTTTTTGCAGCAAGGCATAATAAAAGCCATCGCCACTCTCGCTATCTATGGGTAAGCACTGGCGACCGATCGCTTGCTCGATACCCCAATTACAATCGTCGCTAAATTCAATGGCTACTACATTATTATAGTGAGTCATAAAATCCTGCATCTGCTCGACGTTTTCTTGCTTTAGGATGGAGCAAGTGACGTATAAGAGGTAACCACCAACTTTAAGTTGTGGCCATAGATTATGCAAGATATCGGCTTGTAGCAATGCCGTTTGCTCAACGTCTTCTTCAGTACGCAAGATACTGATATCAGGATGACGACGGATTACGCCTGTCGCTGTACAAGGTGAGTCTAGTAATATAGCGTCAAATACGAGCTTACTCTTTTTCTTACCCGCCCCTTGCCATGTGGTCGCATCAGCACAGACAATATTGAGTTCGATATTTTTCTCAGCTTGCTGCAAGTCGTGCTGACTTAGGTTTAAGCGCTGTAAATTAGTATGAATACGCTCGATACGTGGCGCCTCATTATCTATCGCAGTCAGCTTAACTTTCGAAATCACAGGCGACGTTTCAGCATTGTCTTGTTTCACGTGAAACAACGGAGACTCATTTGAGCTAATTAATTCTAACCAATGAGCCAATTTACCACCCGGCGCGGCACAAGCATCTAAAATGCGGATCTCGTTGTTATTGGTGTCTGTATCGACATCTGCGTCATCGTTTTCAACACTCAGCTTGTTGAGTAAAGCCTTATGAATAAGCGGCGCTGCAAGCTGAGCATGCATATCTTGTACGCTAGCCGCCCCTTCAGCGAATTGCGGTAAGGCATTCACTGCGGTACTTTGATGTAATCTTAAGCCTTTGGTTAATATGCTATTAGATGCGGCTGTATCCGACGATTTCTCAAGTTGTAAACCACTCGTTAACTCAACCAAATCTGCTTCAACTTCAAATTCCGCCAATGCTTGCTGATAATCCTCTACCGAGGTAACCGCTGTATTCACACGTAAAAACATCGGCGCAGGTTGACGTAGACCCTGCATCAAATCATCATACTGCTCACTCCAATCTTGCTTAAGCTGATAGGCAAGCCAATTAGGCAAGCTGTGCTTTTTATCACACTTCTTACGGAACTTACTTGGGTTCTTAGCGACTTTACGCAAGATGGCATTGATTAAACCCGTCGCATGCGCAAACTCAATTTCTTTTGCCGCTTCAACCGTTTCATGAATCGCCGCATGGTCAGCCACTTGCAAATAGAGCAGCTGGGTCAAACCTACTTGAATCGTCGTACGCACTTCCTTTTCATCGATAGAGTTATCAGCCAGACTATCGAGTAGGCGCTCAAGCGCATACCACTGGCGCAACGTGGTAAGCAATAACGCATGAGCAAACCCTTTATCACCATCATGCAAACTGTTCAATAACGGGTCAAGGACGCTTGCAAGCGACTGACCATTTTGAATCGCCAGTAAAGTACGAATGACGCGGACGCGGACGCTACCATTCATGATAAGGTTGCTTGACGGTTTGAGCTTATTGTTTCTTGGCGCAGTGCTTCTCATTAAATTGAATTTCCTTGACGTCTAATAATTAGCGTCTGATAAAAGTTGGAGTGTTTGGTATTAAATAACGAATATAAAAATAAATAAGGTTAAGCTGTATTAAACTGATTTAGGAGCAATTATTTTGAGTCTGCTGTGAACTGGTCACCATCATTCAGTTGGTTGCCATGGCAGATTTGCTCGGCAGTCATTGGTTTACCACCAGCAAACTGTAATTGGGTAATGGCTAAAGTACTGGCTTGCGGTTTTTCGACATCATTATCAATATTACTGTCATGACCACAAGCTACCAATATCGCTTTGCGTCCAACGCTGATGACCGTACCAGCAGGCTGATTGGTTTGCTGCGACGGATTCACAGGTAAGCTGGCTAAAATCTTGACACGCTGCCCTGCCAAAAAAGTATAAGCACCTGGCCATGGCGTCAAACCGCGAATTTGTCGCTCAATTTCAGTAGCGGATTGTGTCCAGTTGATTTCACCTTCAGTTTTGACGAGTTTTTCAGCGTAATTGGCTTGACTGTCATCTTGAGCGATTGCTTGTGCTTGATAATGTGGCAAGTCCTTTAGCACGGTAATAATAGCCGTTGCACCAAGCTCAGCCATTTTATCATGGAGGCTAGCAGCCGTATCATCAGCCTCAATAGGAGCGCTGATTTTGTAGATCATATCACCTGTATCTAAGCCCTTATCCATCTGCATAATGGTAATACCAGTCTCGCTATCACCCGCCAATAACGCGCGGTGAATAGGCGCTGCACCGCGCCAGCGTGGTAATAAGGACGCATGAATATTGAGGCAGCCATACGTAGGTGTGGTCAATACACCAATCGGCAATATCAAGCCATAAGCCGCGACAATCATCACATCTGGCTGATAACTACGCAGAGTCTCACGTGCGATCAACCCTTCACTACTAGATTTTTTAAAGGTGAGAGGCTGCTCGACGGCAATATCATGCGCCAATGCGACTTGCTTTACTGCAGAGGCTGATAATTTTTGACCCCGTCCTGCCTTGCGATCAGGTTGCGTATACACAGCGACGATGTCTATATTCAATGCTTCTTGCTGGCGGATAAGCGCCTCAAGACTAACGGCGGCAAACTCAGGAGTGCCAGCAAACGCAACTCTTAAGCGCTTACTAGATGAGCAATCTTTCGTCGTAGATGGCATGGATAAATCGGAGGCAGAAGCAATTGTAGTCATAAACAGGCATTATATAGGGTTGGTTGACTCATTATAGGTGAGTTTGCGATGTTGTGCCATGGTTGTAATAACGGTAATCGAGCGTTACCAATGATACGGTTTGTCTTTATAATAGAAAGCAAGCAGGGCGCTCTTATTGATGAGTTTATTTACAAAACAATGCGTGATTGAGCGATATTCCACTGCCATTCACCATTTTTTTCTAGATAATAGCTGTAAAACCGTAAAAGATAAAACGGCTTGAATAAACCAGCTACTGTGCCAAACTGATGACTTACTCACTATGTTTCTTGTGTCGATATAGGACCACGCTTTCATGCAACAGTTTCAGTCCTTACAGCGCTTACTCATATTTTATGCACTGACCTTGCTGGTCATGTTGTCTATCTATTATTTTGCGCTGTTTCACGAGATAAAAAAACACAGTGAACAACACAGTATCGATACTTTTCATACATTGCAGTATGAAGTTACTGAACGTGATGATCTTCTAAACCCTGACATTAAAAGGATTTTAGAAAAACCCGTATTTGAAGACATAAGCTATCAGCTGGTTTTTATGATGCCATCTGGGCAGACTTATATCCATCGCCATACTCAGCCCAATGAGCGTGCTTTTGCTAACGTTACGTTTCCTATCATTAGCTCATCCCCTTCTAATAATGGCAGTCATAGTGCTTACATGCTCAATAATCGCAACTTAACCGGCACCATTAAAATCAAAAGTGGTCATCAGCTTTATATTATATTGCGCCATAAACCGCTTATCATTGACTGGATATCATATCGCTACTGGTTGCCATTGATGGCAGCGATCATGCTGTTTATTATCGCTTTGCTGTATATGCTCAATCGTCGCACCAATTGGGAACAGCTGCTGATTTATACGGACAATCTAAGTAGCCACGCAAAAGAAGCCTATAGTCCGCCGCCTTTTTTGCAAAAAAAATCTACGCCTGAGTTTCTGCGTTTAGGCCATGCGCTGAGCCGTGTCAGCTACCAGCTGCATAATGACTATCGCCGCATTAAAACCCTAACACATCGTCTTGAACGTTTGGTTGATCAATCCCCTTTACCGATGCTGATGATCATGCGTCATGGTCAAATCAGCTTTTTCAATAAACGCTTTGAACAAATATTCATGTCTTTACCGCAAAGCGATAGCAACTATGAACTGACGGATTTTATCGCGGGTAAAGATGAATCCACGCAACGATTGCTGCAAACATTATCCAACCTACGCGTCACTCGTACCTTAACAGTCTATGGGTTGGAAAATGAACAGACTTACCAATTGCACGTTACGCCATGGTTTGGTGAACATGGTCAGGTTCACGGCTTTACCGTACTGCTGAATAACGTTAATGAATTTGCCAGTCAAATAGGGCAATTACAGCAACAAAATCAACGGCTACAACGCCAAATTAATGAATTTAATACGATTAAATCGACGATGGGTCATGATTTGCGCCTTCCATTAGAAGCAATGATTGACACGCTAGAACCGATTGATCCTGAGACCTTGACTGCTGCGCAGAATGACATTTTAATATCCTTAATTAAAAGCAGTCAAAGTATGCTCACGACGCTTAATGATGTGCTAGACATCGAGGAGATAGCGGTAAGAAAAACCCGCCTAAGCATTGAGCCTGTTGATATTTATAGACTGGGGCAACAGGTCAGTCAGTCATTTATAGAAAGGATAAGGCAGCAAGGACTTGAGCTGCTGTATTTTTTTGCACCTGACAGTCCGCGTTGTATTGATACAGACCATCAGCGCCTACAGCAAATCTTGTACGACTTATTAGATAATGCAGTGAAATTTACCACTTCTGGCTATGTATCACTGACCATCGAAACAGTCAGTAATGCAGAGTTATTAGCAACGAAAAACCGAAGCTTAGTAAATATTAATAAAGACCCTACACTGATTAAAAATAGTCAAATCAATAAAGACAATCCCAATCATGCCTCACACGACTGGATTCGTTTTAGCATAAAAGACAGCGGTATGGGCATCGATATAGCGAAGCAACATCAACTGTTGGTTCAGCTTAATAAAAGCAGCAATCAAAACACCCATCGAAACGTTAATTACATGCAAAAGAACACGACTGGGCAAGGCCTAGGATTAAATAACGTCAATAGCTTTGCGCGATTATTGGGTGGTTTCATTGAAATAAAAAGCACGATGACTAAAGGCAGCAGTCTGAATCTTTATCTGCCTTGCAGACGTCCAAATTATCAGCCTATTTATCATCATAGTCAGCATTTGACTCATATCCATCTAATAGCCGTGATTAAACAACCACTACGTGCCAAACATCTGCGCGATTTTTGCGCATATTTATCGATGCCAGCTACTATCTATACTTCTATAGATAAATTAGATCTACAACAATTAAACGCAAAACTGGCGCAAGACGAGCAAAGACTCGCCCCTATCTTGCTATTAGATTACGAATATTATGAAACCCTGTCTATTGCTTCCGCTAATCAGGCGATAGGGAATGATGATAGACAACAAGCATTAAATACCCTACTCGATAATCCGTCGCTACCAAAGATACTACTTAGTATGAAACCTGAGCGCCGTATTCCCTCTATATTATTAGATAAATATGAAGGATTTTTGAGCAAACCATTAGATGCGACTTTATTGCTCTCTGAATTACTGCGCTTAACCTTACCAGCGAGACAGAAGCTGGTTCAAACCATAGAGATAAAAGAGGAGAATAAGCAGCTAGCAAGCGAAGCAGATAAAGCTGCCAACGAGAATGTATTGCCACTTATCTTGGTAGTAGAAGACAGTCCAACCAATCAGAAAATAACGTGCAAGATATTGAGTAAACTTGGTTATCGTAGTGTGGTCGCAGAAGATGGTCAGCAAGCGTTAGATATGCTACAACAACAGCGTCAAGATATCTCACTCATTTTGATGGACTGTCGCATGCCTGTCATGGATGGGCTACAGGCTACCCAAGCGATTCGTGCGCAAGGCGATAAAATTGCGATTGTGGCGCTGACTGCGAACAATACCAAAGAAGATCGCGACGCTTGTATAGAAGTAGGAATGGATGAGTTTTTAGCAAAGCCAATCAATAAAAAAGAGCTAGAGTCGGTTTTACAGAGCTTCATAAAATTATGACAATCTGTAAAACCTACTTTTTAGGTTTAAACCATTACTTTATAAACCAATTACTTCATAAATCAGCTATTTCATAAAACCATTATCTGCTAAAAATGCTTCTGTAATTTGGCTTTGCGGACTTGACGTATTCATACCACTGGTTTGCGACTTATTTAACAAACGTTCTAAATAGCGCGCGACGATATCCACTTCGATATTGACTTTATTTCCAACCAGCCAATGCTTAGCGATATTGGTCACTTGTGCGGTATGTGGAATGATATTTAAAGAGACAATATTGTCTCGTACAAGGTTGGTCGTCAGACTAATACCATCAACCGTGATAGAGCCTTTGGTCGCTGTATAGTGCGCCAGCTCTTGTGGTATCTCGATTTCGATATAGATAGAGCGCGCATCTTGTTGCAGCTTACTGACCACGCCGACACCATCGACGTGACCCGCGACGATATGACCACCAAAACGCGTGGTTGGTAGCATCGCTTTCTCTAAATTCACTGTGTGACCAGCTTTTAAAGTTTCTAATGCGGTACGAGCAATAGTTTCACGTGAGACATCGACCGAGTAATGATTACTACCTAGGTCTACGACGGTTAAGCAGATACCATTGGAGGCAATAGAATCTCCTAGCTTCACATCACTAAAGTCCAAACCATCAGATTCTATCGTCAAACGTATATCACCGCCCGTAGGCTGCATGGACTTAACCTTTCCAACACTCTCTATAATTCCAGTAAACATATCGACCTCATTTCATTATGATGTTGTCTTTATAGACAATATATTTTGATCTATTAATATTGTGGCAGCATTTGCCTGAGCCAGTTTTTTATGGCAACTTGAGCTGAATTGAGCCTATGATGGGATAGATTGTGGATAAGTACTGACAAATCAACTCATAACGTATTAAAACACGCATTTCCGTTAAGTTATCCACAGAAAACAAGATGTTGGCTAATATCAAGAAAGATTAATAGTAAAACCTAAGTTACTGATTACATTAGATTAATATAATTTTTTTATAAAAGATCTAGTTTTTGTTTCATGTGAAACAAAGTTATACACAGTTTCATGTGGAACCTTGTACGACACTGGCTGCTTATCCACACTTAGCAAAAATTTAGCCTAAACTGTGGATAATCTGTTTATAAATAGCCAGTTATAGCGGTAATAAAGTTAGTTTAAGGTCAGGACTTAATGTTTCATGGCTATAAATATTAAAACGCAACTGCTGAGCTAGAGACAATGGGTTAAAATCGACCATCGGTCTTGCTTGCGCGCCTAACAAACAAGGCGCCTGATAAACAATCAACTCATCTACCAATTGTTGGCTTAAGAAGCCACCAGTAACACTAGCCCCTGCCTCTACCAACACGTCATAACACTGATGATCACGGACTAATTTTTTTAGCAATTCAGTCAAGTTGTCTTCGCGCCAATAAATCGTATCCGGTCGACGGCATAACTGATAGTCAGACTGTAAGCTGTGTTCTAAGCGCTGACGCCTATCGAGTACGACAACTTTAGGAGCAGGAACTTGTTCAGGTGGCACAGCTAATTGGTTGGAACGTACATTAAGCTGTGGATTATCCGCGATAACCGTCTCACTACCGGTAATAATCGCGCCACTTTGTGCACGTAGCTTCTGCACATCTTCGCGGGCAGCCGCTGAGGTAATCCATTTCGACTCGCCAGATGCCATCGCGGTACGACCGTCAAGGCTGGTGGCAATTTTCAGTCGTACATAAGGCATCTGGGTGCGCATTGCCTTTAAAAACCCACGATTTAAAGCTTCTGCTTGCTCGGTTAATATACCGACTGTCACTTGAATTCCAGCCTGCTCTAACAGTTTCACACCACGTCCTGCCACTTGTGGATTGGGATCAAGCCCTGCGATTACGACACGTTTCACACCGGCATCAATAAGGCCCAAAGCACAAGGTGGCGTACGCCCCGTATGACTACAAGGCTCTAAAGTCACATAGGCGTTTGCACCTAAAGCCCTCGCACCCGCTTCTTTTAGCGCAAATACTTCTGCATGAGGCTGACCAGCTTTCGGATGAAACCCTTGACCGACGATCGCTTCTGCTTGCACGATGACACAGCCTACCGCTGGATTAGGTCTGGTGGTATATAAACCCTGTTTGGCTTGTTCGATCGCAAGCATCATAAAGTAGCGGTCTTGCGCATTCTGAGTATGGTTTGAGACTGGCATAAAAGTAGACTTCATTAATGATTACAGAAAATTCTATCTAAGAAAAAAATTGAGCTAAAGAGTAAATAGGTAAGATTCGATTGTATTCATCAATTTACTTATCATTTGGACGAATATTTGCAATCTCTTGATGAAAAGCATCAATATCTTGAAAGTCGCGGTAAACACTAGCAAAGCGCACATAAGCAACATCATCTAACGTTTTAAGCTCACTCATGATGATCTCACCCAACACCTTGCTACTGATTTCGCGCTCACCCATCTGTCTAACACGCTTCTCAATACGGCTGATCATCGCCTCTTGTTCATCAATCGTGATAGGGCGCTTTTGTAGAGGTAATAAGATAGAACGACGCAGTTTTTCGTTATCATAAGGTTCAATTTTACCGCTTGACTTGATGATTCTAGGCATGACTACTTCTACCATCTCAAAAGTAGTGAAACGCTCTTGGCAGCTATTGCATGAGCGGCGACGACGGACTTGCGCACCTTCTGCCGCCAGACGCGAATCAATAACTTTAGTCTCTGACGCGTTACAATACGGGCAATGCATAGCGTTTCCTTATTTCAATATTAAGCGCAAAAATCACAGTCACTATTTATAAGACCGAATGATAAGACCCAAATTTCTGAGAATTAACGAGCTGCATCAGGCAATTCAAAAAAATCTGCTGTTATTTTCCAATACAGAAACTACCAAAGATTTTGCCCAACAAGTCATCCGCACTAAACGCTCCCGTAATCTCACCCAAACTGTTCTGAGCTTGGCGTAAGCTTTCAGCGACTAACTCTCCTGCTTGAAAGACCGTTAACTGCTCGTGCGCCTCTGCTAAAGAGTCGGCTGTGCGTCTAAGTGCATCTATATGACGTGTGCGAGCAATTAGGCTGTTTTCTGGCGGATGAAAACCGACCTTAGCACACAAGGCTTCGACCAGATTATCGATACCAGCACCTGTTTCACATGAAACATTAACTTGTTCATAACCACGTTCTTTTATTGCGATTTGCGAGACAGAGGGTATTTGACTGCTACTATCATCTATTAAGTCACTTAACAAATCACTCTTATTAGCAATAATCAATAAGCGTTTAGCCTCTGGCAACTCACCAAATAATTGTTCTGCAAGCTGTAGCGGCGTACTTTCCTCTTCAAGATCACGAGTCACATCGTAGACCATCAGTAGCATATCAGCCTGTGTAATGGCGGTACGCGCTCGTTCAATCCCAATACGCTCTACCGTGTCTTCAGTCTCGCGCAGACCTGCAGTATCGGTCAAATGCAGCGTCAAACCATTGAGCACTACGGTCTCTTGCAGCGTATCACGCGTCGTACCTGCAACGTCAGTAACGATAGCGCGTTCTTGCCCTGCCAGACGATTCAGCAAGCTTGATTTACCCGCATTTGGTCTACCCGCTAAGACCACATGGATACCATCACGTAAGAGCTGACCTTGCTTGGCGGTCGCCAATACTTGCTGTATCTTGTCTTGCGTTTGCTCAAGTTTACTTTGTATAACACCGTCTGATAAAAAATCCACGTCTTCTTCGTCAGGGAAATCAATCGCCGCTTCAACATGCAAACGAAGATGAATAAGCTGCTCTAATAGTTGATTAATCTTCTTTGAAAACTCACCACTTAGCGAGCGAATGGCACTACTCGCAGCGGCAGCACTGGTCGCATCGATGGCATCAGCGATAGCCTCTGCTTGTACCAAATCCAATTTATCATTATCAAAAGCACGATAAGAGAATTCCCCAGCACCTGCTTGTTTTGCGCCCAGCTCAAACACCCTTGCTAGCAGTTGATTTTGTAGAATCATGCCGCCATGCCCTTGCAGTTCAATCACATCTTCCCCTGTGAACGAATGCGGGCCTTTAAAGTACAGCACTAATCCTTCATCAATGACTGTACCATCAGCCTGATAAAAACGACAAAAACTGGCCATACGTGGCGTAAAAGCAGACTTACCCGTTAGTGTACAGGCAATGTCATAAGCACGCGCACCTGACAGACGTACAACACCAACGCCACCTCTTCCAAGCGGTGTGGCAATAGCAGCAATCGTGGCCAAGCCAGATGCTTTAGGTGGTTCAGATGCTTTAGGTACGTTTGACGCCATCTCTAGGGAATCCACAATTACTCTCAATAGCTAAAAACCCCATTATAGACGGCTGGACACAGACTGACAAAGCAAACTTTAAATAGCCATGCTTTGCGCTTATTTTATTTCAAATCAGTGAGCGATGATAGAAATGTCACGCATAAAAAAACCACCGCCGTAGCGATGGTCTTTTATCAATTGATGAGCTACTTAGTCCAATACTTTAACAGTACGACGCTTTTGCTCTTCTTCGACTTTTTTATTGACAATATATTGCTGAGTCATACTGAACAAGTTGTTGACTGTCCAGTACAGTACGAGACCCGCTGGGAAAAACAGCATGAAAGCAGTAAAAATGATTGGTAAGAACTTCATCACTTTCGCTTGCATCGGATCAGCTGGCTGCGGGTTTAGCTGCTGCTGTACAAACATCGAGGCACCCATCAGCAATGGTAAAATAAACCAAGGATCCATCGCCGATAAATCTTGAATCCATAAAATCCAAGGTGCATGACGCAGCTCAACACTCTCAACCAACACCCAATATAGCGCTAAGAAGATAGGCATTTGCATCAAGATGGGCAAACAACCTGCCATTGGATTGACTTTTTCTTCTTTATAAATAGCCATCATTTCTTGCGACATCTTCATTCGATCGTCGCCATGCTCTTCTTTAAGTGCGGCTAATCTTGGCGCAATCGCACGCATCTTCGCCATCGAATAATAGCTCTTATTCGAGAACCACATCAGAGCAATTTTAACTAAAATCGTCAATACAATTATTGACCAACCCCAGTTACCGATGACTTTATGAATACCATCCAAGATGGCAAATAAAATCTTCGATATTGGCCATAACAACCCATAATCGACTGTTTTATTAAGGCCTACTGCCACATCTTTTAGCTCAGATTGTACTTTAGGGCCAGCGTATAACGTGGCATCTAATGTCACTTGTTTATTTGGTGCGACATTGACGGGTTGACTGTTGAAACCGATGAAGTAATCATCGCCTGTTTCTCGGCTAAAGAAAGTAGCGGTAAAGTTTTCAGGTATCCATGCTGATACAAAATAATGCTGCACAACACCAACCCAACCTTTATCACTACTAACAGCTAGCTCACCATCATTAAAGTCTTTAAATTTGAGCTTATTATATGGATCATCAGGGGTGCCCCAAGCGCCGCCTAAGTAAGTCGCCATACTAAGCGCACCTTTATCAGACATACCTGGATCTTTACTGTCATCACGTTTCAACTGAGCAAATAGCTGACCTTGCCACGGTTGTGTAGAAGCATTTTGTATTTGATAGCTAATATCAATCGGATATTTATTTTCAGTAAAGGTAAATGTCTTAGTAACAGTCACGCCATCTTTTTTATAAGTAAGCGGTACTGACAGCGTCTGTTGCCCTGCTTCCATGACGTAATTATTAGCAGTATGGCTGTATTTGGCACGACCTTCTGCAGTATCAATACCGTTAGGACCAATAAGACCAGACTGAGCCACATACACGCGATTACTATTATTCTCTAGCAATACGAAAGGCTTATCGCTATCGAGCGTTGCGTCATACTGCTTAAGAGCAGCATAAACAATATCGCCGCCTTCTGGGTTGATCTTTATATCATAGCGATCGGTAGTGACCGTGATTAATCCCGTGTCTTTAGCAGGCGTTGCCGTCACAGCATCATTAGCGACTGTATTGTTATCAACAGGCAACGTCTGTACCGGAATATCACCTGCGGCACCAGTTGTCGAAGGGATGTCAGCACCTACTGAAGTAGTGGTTTCTGACACCGCATCTACAGCTGGCGCATCGGCATAATCATCTCGCCATGCCAAAATCAGCAGATAAGCGGTGATTAACATCGCAATGATGATCATCACCCGAAATATCTTTTGCATAAACCTTTCCTAGATTAAAAAATTAGGGAATGAAAAATTAGGGCATGTGTCATGACCGTACAATTATCATCATATGTGACAACAGTATTGCCAGTCATTTACATAAAATGTGCATCATTTTACTAAAAATCTGCCTTAAATGATACCAAGAGTGTGGATAACTTGTGGGTAACTAAATAGATATCCACAACTTCTCAGTCGATGACGAACGCTATGTTAGTTTCATCATATGGTTTAAGCGAGACACATAGCCTTTATTATCTCTAAAAACATATAAACCTTGAACTTTGACACTAGTAGCTAGTTCGCTAAAAGGTACATATTGATAATGATAAGAGGATAACGGTAGCGGCACAAAATCAATGCCGTGTCCACCCAAAGGATGACAACTGCTGATACGTTTTAATAATAACCAACTGCCTGCTCGGACTCCATGCCATGCCAAAGCTTGTTTACCATAATTCGAGCACGTAGGGTAATAGCGGCAACGAGCAGGTAATAGTGGACTTATTAACTTTTGATAAAAAACAATAAAATAATAAATAACTTTATAAAAAAAATAATTTAAATTAATAAATAAAAAATTCATTTTATTTTTTTTCTACTTTTTTAATAATGTTAATTATTTGATTCTTCAATTCTTTATTATCTATATCTTTTATAGATTTTTTGACAATAAAAACAATATCTTTGTTTTCTAAAGAATGAGCCTTTACACGAAAATGTTCACGTATTTGACGCTTGATTAAATTTCGCGCGACAGCCGTAGGAACTTTACGCTTGGTAATGGCCATCCCGACTCGCGGCTGACCATGATCATTGGTACGCACAAATGCCATTAGATGGCTCTGATGAAGCTTACGCTCAGGTGCATCAAAAACCTCACGGAAGGCTGCAGGCGTGAGCAAACGCTGCTCTTTGGTGAAGCGGGCATTAGCTGCCGCTGAAACAGTATTGGACATAGCACAACCTAGTATAAGAGCGAATAACGGTAGCGGAAATAATAGCGCAGAAATAACAACAAAGTACAGAGACAAAAAAAGCGCCGATGTGGGCGCTTTTAATATATGGCTAAGTGTCAGTTGTGGTGATTGACTATCGCAATCTATAAATAATAGAAACACAACAAGCACTATAAGCCATGCTTATCGCAATCTACTGATTATACAGTAAGACGATGACGTCCTTTAGCGCGGCGACGAGCTAAGACCTGACGGCCTTTTTTAGTTGCCATACGAGCACGGAAACCGTGAGTACGTTTACGCTTGATCACGCTTGGTTGGAATGTACGTTTCATAACTCACCTATCAAAATAATGGACTAAATTCGTAATAACGGAGGATTATACCACCGCATAGAATCTTGGTCAATGAACTAATTTAATCTATGTCGATGCAGACAGATATTTTGACAGAGGAAATATCATTTTAAATGATTCATCGTGTGTAAAGTTCATATTCATAACTCAAAAATAACGACTCAGTTAATTAATTCAGTGATGGATTCCCAAAAGTTATCCACAGTTTGTGTCGAACTCTATAATAATTAACTATTAATATATATAAGTATTGTTGTTATTGGGAGCTCGATTATCTGTGGCTAAGTAAGTTTTCCTTTTTATTATCAATGTATTGTACTATGGGTAAACCTGTGGATAACCTGTGGGCTAAATATGGATAACTCACCTTTCAAAGTTATGGACAAAAGTATCCACAGCCTTATCCCCAAAAAACAAGGTTTTATCCACAGGGTATTTGTGTTAGATTAGCCTCTACTTAATATGTGGCTTCGTATAGTTTATCAACGTAACTTCCAATATGGTTTCCAACGGAAATAATTGCGGAAAATATGAAGGGCTACGCAACAGATCACACTGCTAAAACACAAATATTATTTCAAATTATAGGGTTAGTATTTTTCATGATAGACACAGCAAATATTTGGGATAAATGTCTAAATGACCTACGATATAACGTCAAAGACAACGTATTTACTATGTGGTTGAGACCATTGTCAGCTCATCAAGAGGCGCAAACGCTGACTATACTTGCTCCTAATGATTATTTTGTGACTTACATCAAAAAAAACCACTTGCAAGAGATACAGCAGCTGGTTGCTAAGCACAGTCAAGGAGGTATCGAAGAGGTGGTTGTGCGTGTTGATAACGCTGGCCGCGATAACGAAGACAATCGTCAGTTGCAATCAGGGTCTTTGTTTGAGGAAGATAAGCCCTCCCCTACCCTTGCAGACCATAAGTTTGAAACCATTCATCATAACAATGCAAAAGCAGATATTGATGCCAATATGCGTCACACAGAATTGGTTGATTCTGCTGATGCTAAGTCGTTAAGTTACCTAAACCCTGACTTTACTTTTGAAACTTTTGTCACTGGCAAATCTAACAATCTGGCTTATAAAGCCTGTTATGAGCTTGGTAAGCGCCAATCAAAAAATCGACACAATCCTTTGTTTATATACGGACCTTCTGGTTTAGGAAAAACGCATTTAATGCATTCTGTAGCACATCGCTATTTAAAAAATAATCAAAGTTTTTATTATTTCACTTCTGAAAAATTTATTAATCAATTAGTTTATTCATTAAGAAATAATAAAATAGAAGATTTTAAAAAGAAAATTAAAAAAGTGGATTTATTGATTGTAGATGATATTCATGTATTGGCAGGAAAAACCAAAAGTAGTAATGAGTTTTTGACATTATTTGCAGATTTTACCAGTGGTGATAAACAACTGATTTTGGCTTCAGATCGTCATCCTTCGCAAATGACCGAATTTGATGAACGTTTTAGATCGCGATTTTCTTGGGGGCTAACTGTAGCAGTTGATCCGCCTGAGATTGATACTCGTGTGCAAATTTTGCAAAAAAAAGCAGCTTCATATGGCATGACACTGCCTAAAGAATGCGCATTATTCATCGCTCAAAATGTGGTTTCAAATGTTAGGCGTTTAGAAGGTGCTCTAAATCAAGTCTTTGCCAATGCTAACTTGACCGGTGCACAGATTACTCTTGAAATGGTGCAATATGCGCTAAAAGACATCGTCGCGATGCGTGTGCAAGCTGTGAATATGGATAATATTCGCAAAGTGGTCGCTGAGTACTATGATGTAACCATCAAAGAGATGATGGGTCGTAAACGCACACGCAGTATTGCCAGACCGCGTCAAATAGCGATGGCATTATCGCGTGAGTTGACTGGTGATAGCTTTCCTGAGATTGGTCAATCATTCGGTGGTCGCGATCATACAACGGTGATGCATGCTTGCGATAAAGTTAATGAGCTACGAGCAGCAGATCCTGCTTTTGACAAGGATTACAAAACACTGGCATTGATGCTGCAAGCGGGTTAGCAGGTCGCGGTATCACTATGTTTTAGTGGATTGATATGGTTTATAATATTAAAAATACGAGTAGACAGACAGCAAATAGATTATAGTCAATAGACAGGGTATGATTAAGCCATTATTGTTAAGTTTTATAATAAAAATCATTTAAATAAGAGTAACCAAGCATGCAATTATCGATTAATCGAGAGTCGTTACTAAAAGCCATTAATTTGATCGCCAAGGCTGCTGATAAACGGCACAATATGGTTATTTTGGGCAATATCAAGCTACAGCTATCCGAATCAACGCTTATTTTGACGGCTTCTGATTTAGAAGTAGAGCTGACATCGACTTTGAAATTGCCTGCTGGTGCTTGTGTTGAAGCTGGTACCACGACTTTACCTGCAACAAAGTTAAAAGACATCTGTAAATCATTGCCTGCACAAGCTCAAATTAATTTGGCCACTCAAGCAAATGAACGCTGCTTATTAACCAGTGGCAAGAGTCGCTTCACCTTAGGGACATTACCTAGCGAAGATTATCCGAGTTTAGGTAATCCCGAAAATATCACGCCATTGACCATCAGTCGCAATCGTCTTATCGATTTGATTCATAAAACGCAGTTTGCAATGGCGATTCAAGATGTTCGCTATTATCTCACTGGTATGTTGTTTGATGTGTCGCAACAGCAGCTGACGACGGTTGCAACCGATGGGCACCGATTGGCTTTGGCGCGCAGCGTTATCGATGTCAGCGCAGATTTAAATATGCAGGCTATTTTGCCCCGCAAAGCTGTGATTGAGCTTGAGCGGTTGGCCTCTGAGCTGGGCAAAATGCTTGGGGATAAAGACAATACCGTCACGTTGAGTTTCGGTCGAGAGTTTCTACAAGTGAGTTTACCGTTTGGTGATGTGGATAGTGCAGGGCAAGTCAATCAAGATTTGATGGTGACTTTTACCGCACGTCTGATTGATGGTAAATTCCCGGATTATCGCCGAGTGATGCCAAGTAATACGGATAAATTGGCTTTATTCAATCAAGAAAAAATGACGGACGTACTGCGCCGTGTCGCGATTTTAAGTAATGAAAAATCTCGCGGTGTGGTGTTTAATTTTGCCAGCGACGGCATGGTAGAAGTTCGTGCTAATAATGCAGAGCAAGATGAAGCGGTGGAGATGATACAGGCGAAGTATCAAGGCGAGCCGATGGAGCTGTCCTTTAATGCGGCTTATTTACAAGATGTGCTTGGCGTTATTCAAGGTGACTTGCAAATGCACATGAGTCAATCAAACGCGTCGGTGCTAGTCAATCAGCTGAATGATGAGTTCCATCAATATGTCATTATGCCAATGCGTATATAGTTTCTGTATATTTTCAATAGGCTTGAGCAAAGAGGCTAAAGACACTCAGTTTACACTTAAAAATTAAGGTAAGCTGAGTGTCTTTGATTAAAATCCGGTATTTTAAATTCAATAATTATTAAACTTTTGCCTATTTTATAGGTAGCGTCAATAGGCGGCTGTCGGCATTATGATTGAACGTCTACAAATATCGAACCTACGCAACCTGACGCAAGTCAATCTACATGCAACAGCTTGCAACGTCATTATCGGTGCCAATGGCAGTGGAAAAACTTCATTACTCGAAGCCATATTTCTGCTATCAAGAGGAAAAAGCTTTCGTCATCACCAGCCAAAACGCTACATTCAGCACCACCAAAATGCAGTGACTGTGTACGCTAGACTCAATGATAGTAGTACTCTTGCTATCCAAAAACAAGCTGACGCGACCACAATTCTACGTCTGAATCAAACCACTGTCTATAACCAAAGCATCTTAACTGAGCAGCTACCAACGCTACTGATAGATCCATCGACGATGGATATGTTAGAGCAGGGTAGTGCTAGTCGTCGCCAGCTGCTAGATTGGCTAGTGTTTCACATGAAACAAGGCTTTCATCCGCAATGGCTCGCCTATCAGCGTCTATTAAAACAGCGCAATAGTTTACTAAAAAAGACACGTCATTTGACCCAAGTGCAGCTCGCTGAACTAAAATCGTGGGACAAAGGACTTAGTAATCATGCGGCACTGATTCATCATTATCGTGAACGGATATTTGCAGAATGGCAGCCTTATTTTGCTGAAAGTATCGCGCAGTTATTGCCTGCTTATGCGGAGCAATTGAGCCTTAGCTATAATGCTGGTTATGATACTAATGTTGCGCTGGATATACAGCTTAACGAGCGCTTAGAACAGGATTTGCAACTGGGATATACTCGTATCGGTAATCACCGTGCTGATGTTCATGTGCATTGGCGCTCTAATGACTCGGCAGCGTCGAATAATAATTTCTCAGATACAATGCATGAAGCGGACACTAACCTCAAAGTAGCTGTGATAAAAGAGCAGGCAGCCAATGTGTTGTCGCGTGGTGAAAAAAAGCTATTAATTACAGCACTGCGTTTATCGCAACTGCCATTACTGCTAAATACCCAAAAGACTAATGATCTATCAAATGATAGTGCTCATGTTCAGGTGACACCAGTGGTATTGCTAGATGATATTACTGCAGAGCTTGATGGTAGGGCGATAGATATTCTATTGTCGACGTTAGCGCAGCTGCCATGTCAGGTATTTATGACCAGCTTAACCGATGATATTTTGCCTTTGGTGCATAAATATTGGTCGAAACCCAATACGTTTCATGTGAAACAAGGTCAAATCTTTAGTCCTTAATTATCTCCTTTATTTTATTTCCTTTTTCCATGGTCTTTCATATCGATACTTATCTACCTGTCGTTTCGTAATAATATAGGCTATCTTTTCGAGCTGGTTTTACAGGCATAAAACGCTCAGTAAACAGTGACTTAGAGGCAAAAAAATGCTAAAATAGGGCTTTATTTTTGTCCTGTTCTCAGCAAGTTGTTTGATGACGTTATATAGGTGTTTTCCAATGCCTGTAAATTTCTAAGTATTTGATAAATAGGTGTTTTATTTGCTCTCTTGGTTTTTATAATGTTTAAAAAAAGAAGCCGATATTAGAGAAAAAAAGCGCGGACTTGAAACTCTTTTTAAGTCGCTATCAACACTCAAGAATTTTCAGCTAATTGTGTTTTAGCTGGTAATGCTTATCAAAGGTTTTGACTATAAAAATTAAGTCTAAAATAACGTTATGAGGCGTCATCGTAGTGGTGCGCTAATAACAAACGGCTGATTATGGCTAGATTAAGGAATGCACATGAGTGATTCATTACCTACCGACCACGAGCAACTGACGTCAGACAGCATTGCTGAAACTACGGCACCAGCGGTGGTTCCTGAAAGTTTACCTTCTGATTATAGCTCCAAAGATATTCGTGTATTGCGCGGGTTAGAAGCGGTACGCGTACGCCCTGGTATGTACATCGGTGATACGGATGATGGTACAGGCTTACATCATATGGTCTTTGAGGTGGTGGATAACTCTATCGATGAGGCTCTGGCGGGTCATTGTGATCAAATCGATATCATTATCCACGAAGACGAATCTGTGAGCGTCATGGATAATGGTCGCGGCGTGCCTGTCGATATCCATCCAGAAGAGGGTGTATCTGCGGCGCAGGTCATTATGACTGTCTTGCATGCAGGCGGTAAGTTCGATGATAACAGCTATAAAGTATCAGGCGGCTTACATGGTGTTGGTGTCTCGGTCGTTAACGCCCTATCGAAAAAGCTTGAAATGAATATCTGGCGTGAAGGCTATCATTATCATCAAACCTATACCGATGGGGTGCCTGATGCAGACATTCAGCAAATGGAGCCAACCGACAAAACCGGTACGCAAATTCGCTTTTATCCAAGTAGCGATGTGTTTACTGGCACCATCTTTGAGTACGATATCTTAGCGAAGCGTTTGCGTGAGCTATCATTTTTGAACTCGGGTGTACGCATTGTTTTAACGGATGAGCGTATTGATAAGCGTCATGAGTTTGAACACAAAGGCGGCTTGTCAGAGTTTGTCAGCTATATCAATGCTGGTAAAGACGGCATCAATGAAGTTTTTCATTTTGTGAGTGAGCAAGATGACGGTATCAGTGTCGAAGTGGCGTTGCAGTGGACAGATACTTATAACGAAAAAGTATTTTGTTTCACTAACAATATTCCCCAAAGGGATGGTGGTACGCATTTATCTGGCTTTCGTTCAGCGTTGACGCGTTGTTTGAATACCTATATGGATCGCGAGAATCTCTTTAAAAAAGAGAAGGTCGTTGCTACTGGTGATGATGCGCGTGAAGGTCTAACCGCTATCGTATCTGTTAAAGTTCCAGATCCTAAGTTTTCGAGTCAAACCAAAGATAAACTGGTATCAAGTGAAGTGAAATCTGCTGTCGAATCAGCAATGCATGATAAGTTTAATGATTATCTGCAAGAGAATCCAAGCGCTGGTAAGGCTATTGCTGGCAAAATAATTGATGCCGCTCGTGCTCGTGATGCCGCTCGTAAAGCGCGTGAAATGACGCGTCGCAAGACCACGTTAGATATCGCTGGTTTGCCTGGTAAGTTAGCAGATTGCCAAGAAAAAGATCCGGCATTGTCAGAGCTGTACATTGTGGAGGGTGACTCTGCAGGTGGTTCAGCAAAACAAGGTCGTAGCCGCAAAACCCAAGCGATCTTGCCATTGAAAGGTAAAATCCTAAACGTAGAGCGCGCACGTTTTGACAAAATGCTGTCTTCTGCTGAGGTTGGTAATCTCATCACTGCGCTTGGTTGTGGCATTGGTCCAGACGAATATAATCCGGATAAAGTACGCTATCATAAAATCATCATCATGACCGATGCGGACGTTGATGGATCGCATATTCGTACCCTGTTGCTGACTTTCTTCTTCCGTCAAACGCCTGAGCTGATTGAACGTGGTTATATTTATATCGCCCAACCACCGCTTTATAAAGTGAAAAAAGGTCGTCAAGAGCTGTACCTAAAAGACGACGAAGCACTCAAAGCGTATTTACTATCATCAACGATTGACAATACTAAGCTGCATATCAGTGCGGATGCTCCTGCTATTACGGGGCAAGCGTTAGAAACGCTACTAAATGACTATAACCAAACGCAGCTGATCAAAGCCCGTTTGCAGATTCGTTTCCCAGCAGTGTTATTGGATGCGCTGACGCATACGCCGAAGCTTAGCACTGATATGACTTATGATTTGCCTGCGATGCAAGCTTGGCAAGAGGCGATGCAAGCTCAGCTTGAGCACTTCGGTAGTGATTTGAGTCCGGAGATTGAACTGGTCAATATCCATGCGCCGCAGCCTAAAAATATGGATGCTGCTGCTGCTGATTTACTGGGTATGAAGCCTGTCATTGAAGTTGAAGGCGGGGAAAATGTTGACGCTGAAGCTCCAGTAGCAAAAGCACAGTGGCTACCGCGTATTACGGTGTATGTGCACCAGTTAGCCCATCATTATCTGCTAGATGCTAGCTTTATCAATTCCGGCGAGTACAGCAAGTTGCTGCGTTTGTCTGCTGAATGGAATACCTTGCTTGCAGAGGATGCCTTTATCCGCCGTGAAGCAACGACTGGTACGACCAAAGATATCCCTGTACGTGACTTTGATTATCTCTGGCAGCAGATGATGCTTGATGCACGTCGTGGTCTAGCAATTCAGCGCTATAAAGGGCTGGGTGAAATGAACGCAGATCAGCTCTGGGATACCACGATGGATCCTGAAAACCGTCGTATGCTACGCGTGACGATTGAAGATGCGATTGCGGCGGATCATATGTTTACTTGCTTGATGGGTGATCATGTTGAACCGCGTCGTATTTTCATTGAAGAGAATGCATTGACGGTGTCTAATTTAGACATCTAAGTTGGACATAAAGAGTTGCGAAATCATTGTTAATTAATTAAAAAACCACCGCTTTGGCAATCAAGGCGGTGGTTTTTTAATGTTAGAATTGTTTCACGTGAAACTTAGTTTACGAATTGCTTTAGATAATGGATATAGAAATGATTGAAGTTTTTTTACTTGCGATAGCCTTGGCGATGGATGCATTTGCGGTATCAATTGGGTTAGGGGCTAAGTCGCAAAAGAAATCATCTGCTTATGTGCTGCGTTTAGCCGTTTATGCAGCACTATACTTTGGTATTGCGCAAGGTGTGATGCCGCTGATAGGTTATCTATTGGGTGCAGTATTATTAGGCTGGTTGGCGACTGCTGCACCGTGGATTGGTGGTGGGATTCTTATTGTGCTTGGCGCTAAGATGTTATATGAAGCGTTTAATGGTGAGGTTGAAGCGGTATTAGCAGACAGTTTCGATGAAACTATACAAGAAAAAATCAATCATCGTATGATGTTTACATTGGCTATTGCCACCAGTATTGATGCGATGGCAGCAGGCTTTACGCTTAATTTGTTGGCACTTAATGCATGGTTAGCCTGTTTAATCATCGCTATTGTCACCGCTTTATTTGGCTTTTTCGGTATCTATTTAGGTAAGTCTTCTGGAACTTGGCTCGAGGATAAAGCTGAGATACTTGGTGGATTAGTATTGATAGCCATTGGTATAAAGGTGATGTTTATCCGTTAATAAGCATCATTATTTGAATTGATTCTCTACAATAAAAAGCACCCCTTTGGTGATCAAAGGGGTGCTTTTTTAATAAAGGCTTTGTTTCACGTGGAACTATAACTATTTTATATTAACTACTATCTACTCTTCGTCAGTATCAAAACGCCATGCAAGTATACGCGTACTTTTTTGACCTTGGCTCATCTCAATGATGCGCATTTGGGCAACACCAAGTTGTTTTAACAGCAATTGCATTGGTTTCACGTTTTCTGATTTTGAGACTAAACTTGTGAACCAGCCAACATGCTCAGCGAAATCTTGACTCTCTTTTGCCATCTTGGTTAAAAAGGCAATCTCACCACCCTCAGACCATAGCTCTTTATGCTGACCACCAAAGTTTAGGTTTTGCGCGGCATTGCCAGACTTGGTTGAGCTACGGCTAATTTGTGCGTTCTCATTCTTACCACGATGTCGTTGCAAATTATGCTGCTTACGACTATTGGCTTCCATCGCTTCTTCTAATGAGGCATGAAACGGCGGGTTACATACCACCACATCAAAGTAATCTTGGCGACCGATGATATTTTTAAAAATAAATTTAGGTTCGGTCTGTAGTTTGACTTTAACCGCACTTTTTAGCTTTGGATTGGTTTCACAAATCAGCGCGGCGGTATTGACCGAAATAGGATCAATGTCTGAGGCAGTAAAGCGCCAGCCATAGCTTTGGCTGCCAACAATAGGATAAATCGCGCTGGCACCGGTGCCAATATCAAGGGCGTGGATTTCTTTGCCAGTCGGTGGCGTATTTTCTTTATTAACATGTGTCGTTTGCGCGAGTAAATCGGCAATATAATGAATATAATCGGCACGTCCCGGAATCGGTGGACAGAGATAACCTTCCGGAATATCCCAAAACTTCACACCATAATAATTTGCTAGTAGTGCCTGATTAAGGACGCGCACGGCGGCGCTGTCTGAGAAGTTAATCGTCGACTCGCCTTTGGGATTGTTAATGGTGTGCTTAGCAAGCTCAGGCAAAGCGCGAGTCAATACTTCAAAGTCATAACGACCTTGGTGCGGATTGCGCGGATGTAGCTGCCCTAATTTTTTAGCAGTCTCAGGCGATCTGTTTCGGTGATTGTTGGCGGTCGGGCGACGGTTCATAGGCTTACTGGTCATAGTATCGGGCTTTGATGTTTGAATATAATGCACCATTTTAGCAGATTTCACGAGTCACTAGCGTCTTATCGACTACGTAAAATCAGATTTAATCCCAATATTATCATCGTTGTACCCAATACGCGGTCGATCCAATGTTCAAAACGCTGAAAGCGACGATGAATGGCAGGAATAGACAGTAACATCACCACGGTACTAAACCATGCCATCTGCAAGACCATCATCCAGACACCATAAATAGCCAATTGCCACAGCGGTATATCTGGTGAGAGTACGAGAGTGAATATCGCCACGAAATATACTGGCGCTTTTGGATTAAACACATTACAAAAAAAGCCACGACGTAGGATGGAAGCTGTAGAGCTTGTATCTATGGATGCTTTTTTAATGGAAATGTCAGTATCTGAATCTATGACATCTGAATTTATAGCAACTGTTAAATCTGCTGGTTTTTTAGCTTTGGCTTGAATACCTTGCCAACCTAAATAAATAAGATAACTGCCGCCCAACCATTTAATAGCGGTCAGTAATGGCTGCGAATGGGCGATGAGCGTTGCCAGTCCTAGCACCGAATAGATAATGTGTACGGCAAGACCTAAGGTAATACCAAGACTACAAATCAAACCCGTGCGTCTACCTTTTGCCAAGGTTTGCTGTGAGACTAATACAAAATCAGGACCCGGGGAGGCGGCAGCGAGTAGATGGACGCTGGTGATAAGCAAAAAACCGTGCCAAAATTCCATAACGTGCTCTGATTCATTTCTTGAGTTGGATAATAGTTGCACATTACCGTAAATGAGGTCAACTGATATTGATGCTGCTTATATGATGCTGCTTATATGATGCTGCTTATATGATGCTTGCGTTGTACCGAACGTATGTCTATATTAAAAGTAAGTTGCATGATTTTTAGCAGTATTAATTAGCCATAAGACAAACCATAAAACGATCGCTCTAATAAGGATAAAAATATGACTACGGAAAGTACTACTAGTACAGACACTCGCATTACCTATGACGTCCAAGATTACATCTGCTTGATCGGGCTCAATCGCGCGGATAAACGCAATGCCTTTGATAGCCATATGATTAAGCAATTGTCTGAGGCACTCACTAATTATGAAAACGATGCCAATCTTCGCTGTGCGCTGATATTCGCTCACGGTGAGCACTTCACCGCAGGGCTTGATTTAATGGAGCTGCAAGATAAATGGGATAAAGGCGCATTTGAATTCGATGAAACCCAAATCGATCCGTGGGGAATTGGTGGCAAATTACGCAGTAAGCCAGTCGTCGTAGCAATACAAGGCACCTGCTTTACCGCTGGGATTGAGTTGATGCTCAATAGTGATGTCGTCATCGCAAGTGACAACTGCAACTTTGCGCAAATGGAAGTCCAGCGCGGCATCATGCCGTTTGGTGGGGCGACGGTTCGCTTCGTACAAGCAGCAGGTTGGCAAAAAGCCATGCCATATCTATTGACGGGTAAAAACTTTGATGCGCAAACGGCTGATAAGCTAAATCTCGTTAGTGAAGTGGTCGAAAATGGACAAGAATATGAGCGCGCGCTGACTATCGCCCAAGAAATTTGCAGCGCCGCACCACTTGGCGTACAAGGGCTGCTGTCATCGGCGCAAGATGCCAGCCGTAATGGCGCAAAATTGGCACTCGCCAATATTCATGGCTATCTGCCGCATCTATTTCATTCAGAAGATGCGAAAGAGGGTGCGATGGCGATGGTTGAGAGACGGGAAGCTGAGTTTCAGGGGAAGTAGATAATGGTGTTTTTTGATAGTGAACGATTCGGAAAAATTCCTTCTCCAGAGTCTATTGAAGATTTATTAGTTTTAGTGAAAGAACATGCGTCAGAACGTCGGAATGTTTATTTTTGGAGAGGGCAAGGTAATATTCAATGGCCTATTCATAGCGCAGCTTACAGGCGATTAAAAATAAACAATAAAGATGTAACTGAGAAAATCATGCAAGATTATGAGACGTCTTTGTTAGAGCATGCTACTCATCAAGGTTATAGATACGATAATAATAGAGAGCTTAAAGATCTAGAGTTACTAGCTAAACTTCAACATCATGGAGCTGCAACGAGATTGCTTGACTGCTCTAGAAATTTGTTAATAGGTCTATGGTTTGCTTGCACATCTGAGCAAGAAAAAAATGGGCTACTTTTCGGATTTCATTCGGACTTTGTTGGAGGATATGAAAATGAGCTTGAAGTTAGGTCTTATGCGGATGTGTGTAATGAGCTAGAAGGTTATAATCATCCATTCGTTTGGCAACCGCCAGTAGTTTCTAAAAGAATAGCATCTCAAAGTGCCCAGTTTCTTTATAGCGGAGTTGCTAATAAACCGTCTGGAAGTGTAGCTATATCTAATAATATATATTCATATATAGCTATAAATATTACTCCTTCCTTTAAAAAACTAGCTTTCAAAGAGCTAGCAGAGACTTTTGATATAAGACATTTAACATTATTTCCTGATCTTGATGGGTTTGGGTATGTACATAGTTTTAGGTTCGATCAGTTTCAACACAACCGTTGGTAAGCTAAACGAGTCTTTTACTAAGATTTTGAAAGGGTGTAATATATTTACAAAGGTGAATTAATGATAGAAATATTACTTTAAGCTACTTTAGCTGAAACCGTCTACTTACATAGAGCAGCAAATGGCAGAATTGGCTCCAGCTTCATAATAACTTTGATAACCACGAAATCTAATGCAGTAATTCAAAACACCATCAAGCAAATTAACCATACCAACTAAAAAAACCTCGCAACTGCGAGGTCTTTTTTATTTTATTGAATGCGGCTAATTACATCTGTAGCAGTGTTAGAAACTAGGCGCTAATGGACTATTATTTAGCTGATTTTTTATAGTAGTCAACCATCATCGTACCTAAAGTGCCGTTGTCATCGATAGTGACTATTTTGACCGTACCTGACTGTGACGCGGTACTTGACTGGACTTGTCCGACATTACCTAAGACCACTTGGTTGTTTTTCGCCGCCATTGCCCCGTTACCGATAGCGATGCTATTCATGCCGCCAGCCATAGATTTATTGCCTAACGCTACCGAGTTTGCACCTTGTGCGGCTGCCGCTTCACCAACTGCGGTAGAGCGTACACCACTAGCATCGGCTAGATGACCAAAGGCTTGCGCGCGTTCGGCAGTGGCTTTTGATTGCCAACCGATAGAGGTTGAGCCTAAACCTGCAGCGTTGGCTTGACCGCCGACAGCGGTTGCTGAGTTCAGACCTGCATTGGCCATATTACCGATAGCAACCGTGTCGTTAGTGCCGCTAGACATAGCACTATTGCCTAAAGTAATGGCAGTACTATTCGCAGTGGTTTGGGTATTTGAAACTTGGGAGTCAGCACCTGTTGCCATAGCAGTGCATGCAGAAGTTGCGGCAATGGCGAGAGTAAGGGAACTGATTTTGAGTGCTAATTTTGATAGGGAATCCATTTTCATCATGCTAAATCCTTTTAGACAAGCCATCTTGGCTTAGTAGGGTGGGTGGGTAAAAGCTGATAGATCACAATCCTTGCAATATCAGCATACTCTGGCATAAATAACCTGATCATATGTAGAGTCCGCAACATTAATGTAACACTAATTTTTAACCATTATTCAAATAATGATAGCATTATATTTTCAAAGATCATTTAAGCCGACGAATGAACAGTTATAATATAAAACTACCGTAAAGGAGAGCATCGGTGCTGTACAACTTTGATGAAATAATAGACAGACGTGATACGGGGTCATTTAAATGGCACTATAGCGATGACACGATTCCGTTATGGGTCGCAGATATGGACTTTAAGACTGCCCAGCCTATTTTAGCGGCGATTGAGCAAGTAGCGCAGCATGGCATATTGGGCTACACCGTGCCGACCGAGCCGTTGTATCAAGCGATTATCGACTGGCATGGCAGTCGTTATGACTTGTGGCTGGATAAGCAGGATATTCTTTTCTCTCCGGGTGTCGTGCCAAGTTTAGTGCTGATGATGAAAGTATTTACCGAGGCAGGGAATGCGGTACTTATCAATGACCCGATTTATACGCCCTTTATGACCAAGGTTTTGGACAATAATCGTAAGCTGGTGACCTCTGCATTACAGGAGGTTGAAGGTAAGTATCATCTGGATTTAGCAGATATCGAAGCCAAAATTATCGAGCATAAAATTAAGCTGTATTTATTGTGTAATCCGCATAATCCTGGCGGGCGCGTATGGACAGCAGATGAGCTTGAGGCGCTGCTTGCGCTTTGCAAAAAGCACGATGTAGCGATTGTGAGTGATGAGATTCATCAAGATTTAACTTTGAGTGGGCATACATTTACGCCTTTTTTAACCCTAGCAACAGGCTATGAGCACAAGGTGGTGAGCCTAACCTCGATGACCAAAACCTTTAATATTGCCGGTATCAAAGGCTCGATGATATTTGCTAAAGACAGTGCATTACTCACTAAAATTAACCAGCAGCAGCGTTTAAGTGACGAGCATGAGCTAAATTTATTTGCTTATACGGCGATGCGTCGTGCTTATGAAAAGGGTGGTGAGTGGTTGGCGCAGGCGCTGACTTATATTGAAGCCAATATTGACTTAACGCTACAGTTTTTAGAAAAGCATTTACCTAAAATTAAGGTGATGCGTCCAGAAGCTTCGTATTTGATTTGGCTAGATTGCTCGGCATATGCGCAAGACGATCAAATGCTCTATGACGCGCTTAGAGAGGCCAAAGTTGAGCTTAGCGCGGGGATTAAGTACGGTAATGAAGGGCATCTAAAAATGCGCCTTAATGTGGCGTGTCCTAAAGCGCTGCTTATAGAAGGGCTAACTCGTATGCACACTGCCTTAAATAGCGATGCTTTTAAACAGTAATATCATTTAGCAGGATAACCAGTAATGTCCTGAATACTTTGATATAAGGGTTTTAGACGCTCATACATTTTGAGATAAACCTCATTATAAAGACGTTTGTAGAGCTGGACGTTGGCGTCAATGGGCATAAATTCATCACCCAAATGGGTCATCGCCTGAGTTGCGGTTAAATGGTCGGAATAAACGCCGAGCCCCACTGCACAGTTGATGGCAGCACCTAAGCCTGAGGCTTCATAAGTATGCGGTCGATAAGCGGGCATGTCAAAGATATCTGCCGTCAGCTGCATGGCTGAGTCACTTTGAGAGCCGCCACCAGACACACGCAAGTGTTTGATGGGTTTGCCTGTACGCTTCTCAATGGTATCAAAACCAAGTTTTAGCTCATAGGCAAGCCCTTCTAGGATAGCGCGATAAACATGCGCTCGCGTGTGTACATCACCAAATCCAATGAGCGCGCCTTTGCCCTCAAGTCCCGGATGACGAACACCGGGTGACCAGTATGGCTGCATCATTAATCCCATACAGCCTGCTGGAATGTCTTTCACCGCTTGATCGAGGAGTTTTTCGGTATCAATGCCTTGCGTCTTTGCCAGCTGTTCTTCATAGTGGGCAAACTGCTCCTTAAACCAGCTGACCATCCAAAAGCCGCGATAGATCATATACTCATGATTATAGTAATTCGGCGCAGCGGCAGTGTAGGCGGGCATGTGCTTAAGGATTTCGACGTAATTGCTCGACGTGGTATTAATCGTCGCAGTAGTGCCAAAGCTTAGACAGGCGGTTTCTGCAGCGAGACCTGCAGAGCCTAATGCTTCACAAGCCTTATCACTGGCGGCAGCAATCATCGGCGTGCCCTCTAAAATCCCCGTGGCTTTGGCTGCTTTTGTACTAATAGAACCGAGTGGCTGTCCCGGCGGCACAATCTTGGGCATTTGGTCGGGTCGACAGCTAAACAATCGCCATTTGAGATCTTTAGCTTTTAGCCAAGCTTGGGCTTTGTAATCATATGGCAGGTAGCCTAAAGCATGACCGGCGGAGTCGATAAGCTCACCTGTGAGCTGATAGGTGAGATAGGCGGACAAATTGACATAATGAGCGGTTTTTGCCCACATTTCTGGTTCATGATGAGCAAGCCAATTACAGCGGGCTTTTTGCTGTGCCTCTTGTACCAGCTCGCCCATACCGATGACTTTGGTGAGTGGATTGAGCAAGCCTATGTCATTGGTTTCGCCGCGACGCAAATCCATCCACACAATGGCTGGGCGTAGCGGTTGTTTATCCTTGTCCAAACATATCATGGTATAGCGCTGGGTGGCGAGACTGACACCAGCGATTTGCTCAGGAGTAATAGCGCAGGTTTGCCAGAGTTGCTGACAAGCTTCGCTTAATTTTTGCCAATAATAATCGGCATGTTGCTCGGCAAAATTTGGCTGCGTTGAAAAATACGGCTCGATAATGACGCGGGCTTTGGCAATCTCGCTACCGAATTGATCAAAGATCAGCGCCCTGACGCTTTGGGTGCCATTGTCGATAGCTAAGAAATAGATAGGGGCATCAAAGTGATTGGTCATAGTCATCCTTAACTATGTAGTGATAAGCAGTAATAAAAATAAGCTTTAAGCTGCTGGTAGGTGATAATAGCGTTGCCATAATTGGGTATAGCGTTCAACTTCTTGCTGCCATTTTTGCTCATCCCAGCCGAGCTCTTGCTGACATATTTGTTTGAGCCTATCGCTAATTAATGGCGTCATTGCGCCATGTGGCAGTATCAATCCTAGGCGCGTACGGCGTAATAATAAATCGTCTAAATGAATAACTTGCTCACAGCAGGCCGCAAAGCGAATTTCTGCCCAAATGGTATTGCTATCAGTCACATAAGTTAAATCATCGTCATGAGCTAATTCTAATAAGGTATCAAGCTTTAGACCGTAAAACCCTTGTAAACGCTGTTGTAGAGGTTTTGGTAGTGTTTTGAATTTTGGATTAGTCGGAGTTTGATTACTAAAGACTTGGTCGCTATATACGACATTATCTTCGGTAGTAGACTCGTCAAGTTCGAGCACCTTTTGACAAACTTTCAGTACATCAAGGGCGATTAGGCGAAAGGTGGTTAATTTGCCGCCACTGACGGTCACTAAATTATTATCCAACCAAACGCTATGGTCGCGTTTTTCTTTACTCGGGCTGACACGCTTACCATCACCGCCATCAGAAATCAGTGGACGCACGCCTGCCCATGAGCTGATGACATCCTTGCGGCTAATGTCTACATTATCAAAGAGATTATTGGTCGCTGCCAATAGGTAATCCACCTCTTCATTAGTGATACCGACTTCGTTATCGTCTAATGGCGGATGATCCAAATCGGTGGTACCAAGGACGGTACGGTTTTCCCATGGAAAGACAAAGACGGCTCTTTTGTCGATAAGGTGCAAAAAGGTATAGGCTTGCTGCAACGGTAGGCGCTCTTGGCTGACCACCAGATGGCTACCACGCGACGGGCGAATTTGTTTATGAAAGCTTTGTTCTGTTTGTTTGCTTGCCTGCATTCTTAGAGTATCCGCCCAAGCACCCGTAGCACTAACTACCACTTTGGCATGAATATCGTAAGTATGATTGCTATCATTAGAAGCAGTGTCTTTTAAAGTTGCGCCAACTACTAAGCCTTGCTCATTAGTAATCAATGATTCGGCTTTAAGGTAGTTAATCGCCTGCGCACCATCATGGATGGCTTCATCAAGTACGCGCATCACAAGGCGTGAGTCATCGGTCACTGCATCACTAAACTGACTGGCGCCCAAAAATTTTTCTTGCTTGATGTGCGGATTAAGCTGTAAAAAAGCGTCTTTTTTAAAGTATTTAGAGTAGCGCTTGCCCGCGAGCCCATCGTAGACACGTAGCAAGGTATTGAATATCCATGGCGGTGGAAACTTGCCTTTATAATGTGGCATGACGTAATGCATCTCGTTGACCAGACCTTTTGCTTCACTGAGCATGCGCTCACGTTCACGCACGCTAAGCAAAGTGGTTTTATAGTCACCTGAGGCAATATAGCGCAGCCCGCCATGTACCATTTTACTAGAGCGGCTGGACGTGCCCCACGCAAAGTCTTTTTGCTCGATTAATAAAACTGCTAAGCCGCGCCGTGCTGCTTCGCGAGCAATACCTGCACCAGTAATGCCGCCACCGATGATGAGTATATCCCACGGTACTACTTGAGACGAGCGACGAGATAAAGGCGCTAATGCTTGCTGGCGTTGCTGATATTGATCATGCTGATTGGCTTGGTTCATAAATGATCCGTCGTAATTTGGACTCAGGTTAATCAGTGACTCAATGTTCCTAAGTCTTCTGATCGGGCTGTAACTGGCTTCTAATCTTCGATTAAAACGCCTGGATTCATACGCTGCTCAGGATCTAAGCTTTTGAGCATATCAGCAGTTACTTGGATACCTAGCTCACCCTTTTCAGCTGATAAGTAAGGTGCGTGATCACGGCCGACGCCATGCTGATGCGATATCGTCGCTGTGCCATTGGCCAAACTTGAACTGGCGGCATGTTTGATTTTTTGCCAGCGGCTTAAGGTACTAGCGTGGTCTTGTGCTGCTCTAAAGAAGTAGGTGGTATAAAGACTGGCACCTTGTTTATAGACATGAGAGATATGAGTAAAGACCATCACTTCTTCGCCTTCATCGCTCAAAGCGTTTTTCACCGCTTCTTGCATCTGCTGCATCTGCTCGTCGATATGATTCCAGTTGGTTGCGGTCTCAAAGGTATCGACCATGATGCCTTTTTCCCATAAGGTGCCACGCAAATAAGGAAATTTAAAGCGTCCATGCGCCCAGACACTGCCCATGATATCGGTTATTTTGCCCGTGACACTGCCTTGCTGTTTTAATAGCTTATTAAACTGCGTCAGTGCCAATTTATTTTGTGCTTTATCCCCTGAGACGCCATAAGTGAGCATGACTTTTTTTGAGCTGAGTCCGCGCGCTTTTAGATAAGTGCTAATGGCTAAAAATTGACTAGGGGTTGTACCCAGATGCAAGTGCGCGTCAGTCTCGACAGCATTACTTAGACGCAACATCGATAGGCGAACATTTTTTTGCACGGCTTGTCTAAGCACTTCTTTACCCGCTTCCCAGTTAGGCAGAAATGCCACTTTAAATAGCTCTTCTTCTGGTTGCGACTGCACCCGCATTTTGACTTCAGTAAAAATACCAGTGCGACCTTCAGTGCCCATCATCATCTCACGCAGATCAGGTCCTGCCGCTGACGCTGGGAAATCAGCTATATTCAATATCCCTTTTGGGGTTACCAACGTACCACCGGCAAACATTTGCTCGATGCGCCCGTAGCCTAAAGACTGCTGACCACTAGAACGCGCCGCAATCCAGCCGCCAAGGGTCGATAGCTCCCAAGACTGAGGATAATGTCCCAAATGATAGCCATGTTCGTTCAATTGCGCCTCGACCGCCGGCCCTTGTGTTCCTGCGCCAAAGGTAGCGATTTGGCTCTCACTGTCTAAATCAATAAGCTGATCCATCTTACTCATGGCAATGGTCAATACGGGGCGTGAACCCTTTTGCGGATTGATATGACCCGCTACTGAAGTACCGCCACCGAAAGGAATGACGATCAGGTCGTGCTCGCTCGCTAGCCTTAATAAGGATTCGACATCAGCGGTCGATGCAGGAAAAGCGACGCCATCAGGAAAGACTTCAAAGTCGCCACCATGCATGGCTATCCAGTCTGGAAAGCTTTGGCCACGAGCATGTCTAAGTCTCACTTCGTTGTCGATAGATACGGTATCAAGCTCAGTCATAGCAACAGGCAAGCGCGACTTTGGGACAGTTTTGAGTACCTGCTGTAAGCTCACTGATGGTAGTTTTTTGGTTTTACCAATGTGCGATTTGATCAGTTTCGCCCCGTGCGCTGAGACTTTTTTATTAATATTGATATTGCCCCAGCCATTCCAGCGCGTTTGCTCAATAGGCGTATTGACGGCCGAATTAGCAGTCGTATTATTTTTTTGGATAGGGTCTACATTATTATTGTCGTTGTTTTTGGTAGCAGGGATACTAGTGGATTTACGAATAAGAGATTTGATTTTTCTCATAGGGACATACCTGTCGATTTATTATGATTATAGAAAAATGCAATGCTAATCGTTTGAGCATATCATAATATAAACCACTGTTTTTTATATACTTGCGACTGGTGAGTGATAGAAATAGCTAGTCTAAACTGCTAGCGTGACTACTCACTATAATCGTCTGAATTTGCCAAATATGCTTGCTTAGTAGCGTCTTTGGCAGCTATTCGTTTACAGTGTTCAGTACTATCGCAGGGGAACTTGAACTTATTGTCATAAAACCAACCTTTTTCTACAAATGTATCACCTTGCCAAACGCCATTTTTAGCGCGTTTATCGTTATCAAATGCAGCTCGTGGTGCGGTTAAATGGCCGAATCCCCATGCTTTACCATCTTGAAATGATCCTGCATAACGAATGCCGTTAGCTCTGACATTAATACCTTCGCCAGATAGCTTATCTTGGCTAAAGTTGCCCTCCGCCCAGCCGCCATCGCTATAGGTTATCTTACCCTGACCACTGAGCTGACCATAAGCGAACTGACCTTCATAAAGTAGCTCGTTATCAGAATATAGTTTACCTTGACCATGAAGTTGACCTTCTAAGTGCTGTCCTTCATAGCGTCTATCGTCTGACCAAGTAATTTCTCCATTACCGTCTCTAAGATCGTTTTTCCATTCTCCTTTATAAATAGTACCATCCGACTGGACTATTTCACCGTATCCAGATCTTTGGTTGTTTTTCCATTGACCTTCATAGCGCGTACCATTACCTTCAGTGTAGACACCATAGCCATGTTGTTTATTATTTTTATATTCGCCTTCGTAGACATCTCCTGCCCACTGGCTATATTCTCCCCAACTATAAACCCCTTTACCCTGTTTCTTGCCGTTTAGAAACTCGCCTTCGTAACGGTCACTATAGGATTCATTACCTGCGCCCCAAGTAAAAACCGCTTTGGTAGGTTTTCCCTTAGGGGTAAAAACGCCATCATAAATATTACCATCGGTATAATGGAAGATACCACGACCCATCACATCACTGTCTTTTAATTCGCCTTCGTAATAATCAAAGTCACAATTGGTTATTATTTCCCAATCGATACGACCTTTGCCATTTAGTTTGCCTTCTACATAATTACCTTGATAGCTGCTGGTGTGCTCATTGCCATTATACCATTTGGCAATTCCTTCACCTTGTGCATAGCCTGATGAGCAATTACCACTCCAAGTAACACGGTTACCGAAGCTTAATGGGGGATGATAAACTTTGCAGCCTTGCGCTGTTTTAGCGTAGCTTTTTTTATTGCTAGTGCTTTGTGAATAAGCAGCCTCTAAACTAGTATTAGCTATGACAGTGGTATTAGTGATGCTTAATAGCAAAAAGATGGTTAATGGTCGCGTAGTCTTATAAATATTTGAGGCCATAAGGTATGATCTTCTAGAGTTAAAATTATTATGTCGTCTTTTTGAGAACAACAAGCGCCGATCAAAACAAAGAAATAAAAAATTATATCATTATCGACTAATTTCGAGAAATATTATTTCGAACTCTCTTTTACTATTTAATAGCCATCAATGCGCCTAAACTTGTTAAAATAGCGCACCAATTTATTTATTGATGGACACTACGTTATGACAACTGCTGCCAACGTTCCTACTATTAAAGAAGATCGCATCTTAATTCTCGATTTTGGCTCACAGTACAGCCAGCTTATCGCCCGCCGTGTCCGTGATTCAGGCGTATTCTGTGAGATGTTCCCGTTTGATATCGACACTCAGCGCATCACTGATTTTGGCGCAAAAGGCGTTATCTTATCTGGCGGTCCTGAGAGCGTCCACGCAGATGACAGCCCACGCATCAATGATGCCGTATTTGATCTAGGCGTACCAGTATTGGGTATCTGCTATGGTATGCAAGCGATGGCAGAGCGCTTCGGCGGACAAGTTCATGCCAGTGATATCCATGAATTTGGCGCAGCAACCATCAATATCGATGGCAAATCAACGCTGACTGATGGTATCGAAGACGCAGCAGCGAAGCTAAATGTGTGGATGAGTCATGGCGATAAAGTGGTTGATGCCCCACAAGGTTTCGATATCGTTGCCAGCACGCCAAGCTGCCCGATTGCTATCATGGCAGATGATTCGCGCCACTATTATGGGCTACAGTTCCATCCTGAAGTGACGCATACCGCACAAGGTTCTGCATTACTAGGACGTTTTGTCCATGAAATCTGTGGCTGCGCGGGTAGCTGGACGCCGGATAACATCATCGATATGCGTATCGAACAGCTGAAAAAGCAAATCGGTGATAAGCAAGTATTGCTCGGTCTTTCAGGTGGTGTGGACAGTTCAGTCGTCGCGGCATTATTGCATAAAGCCATCGGCGATCAGCTGACGTGCGTATTTGTTGATACTGGTCTCTTGCGTCTGCATGAAGGCGACCAAGTTATGCAAATCTTCGCAGAAAATATGGGCGTAAAAGTCATCCGTGTCGATGCTGAAGAATTATTCTTAACGGCATTGGCTGGCGAGTCTGACCCTGAAGCCAAGCGTAAAATCATTGGTAAAACCTTTATCGATGTATTTGCTAATAGTGCGCGTGAAGTGAGCGAGCAAAGCGATGGTAAAGTCATCGAATTCTTAGCGCAAGGCACGATTTATCCAGACGTGATTGAATCCGCTAAGTCGCATCAAGGTAAAGCGCACGTCATTAAGAGTCACCATAATGTAGGCGGTTTGCCCGATGATTTGGCATTTGAGTTGGTTGAGCCGTTACGTGATTTGTTCAAAGATGAAGTGCGTAAATTAGGTATTACCTTGGGTCTACCTGCGAAAATGATTAACCGTCATCCGTTCCCAGGACCGGGTTTGGGCGTGCGTATCCTTGGTGAAGTGACCAAAGAATTCGCTGATATCTTGCGTTCTGCTGATGCTATCTTTATGGAAGAGCTTGAGCGTTCAGGCTGGTATGAGAAGACTGCGCAAGCATTTGCGGTATTCCAACCGATTAAATCGGTCGGCGTGGTCGGTGATGGTCGCCGCTATGCGTGGGTGATTGCGCTACGTGCGGTTGAGACCGTAGACTTTATGACCGCGCGCTTTGCGCATCTGCCGTATGATTTGATTGAGACGGTATCGAATCGCATTATGAATGAAATCGCTGAAGTTTCACGCGTGACTTATGATGTATCTAGCAAGCCACCAGCGACGATTGAGTGGGAATAGACCGTTTAAGTATTCTAAACGGTAACGGTGTTAACCTAGCTAGATGTACAAACACGTACTATCTGCGCTCGGTTGCCTTGTAACCATTTTAGACTACGTAAACTTATCTAAATAGCTTTTCAACTCATGTTTTATGAATTGATATACGACTAATCGATAATTAGATTAGTTCAATATAGCGATAAAAAGCACTCAACTTGGTTGGGTGCTTTTTTTGGTTAAAACAAACAGGCAACTAAGAATCCTCTAATTTTTCATTGAACATTTGTCTTTATTATCTATAATATAGTCAACTTTAATTGGCTATTATTTATTAAAGTCGAGATAAGCCTATCAATCGTTCAGTATTTAGTAAAATTAAGGGATAAGATGTTTTGTAATAACTGTAATCAAGAAAACGCAAGTGGGGCAGTTGTTTGTTCAAACTGTGAACAACCTCTCGCTAACGTCCAAGTACAAACACCGCCACCATTAACGCCAGTTAATATTTCTAAAGATGCGCAAATCCCGCAAAACCATTCAGCTTCCAGTTCTGAAAATGCCGATGCTTTATTGGCAGCTTTCGTTGGTAAAAAGTATGATGATTTCTACCGCAATAAATGGTTTAAGGACAGTGAGCCACGTTTAGAAGTCAATAAGGATGGTTCGAGCATTCACAGTTTTAATATTGCTGGACTGCTCTTGGGAACATCTTGGTTATGCTATCGTAAAATGTACCTAGTAGCCTTGTGTATTGTACTTGGCATTAATGCAGTTGATTTAGTCTTAATGCATCTGCTCGGTATGGAAACGTATAGCTCTATAGGTCAAACCAGCTTTTTTGTCGCATGGGCAGTAATGACAGGACTTTTAGGTAATTATTTTTACTTTAGTCACAGCGTCAAAAATATAAAAAAAGTCATGAGCAACACAGCAGACCCAGCGACGGTCGAACAGGAGTTAGCGGAAAAAGGCGGTACGTCATGGGTTGGCGCCATCGTGGGTAGCATATTATCAGTATTGCTATCTATGGGTATGTCCTATTTGTTTGCGCCTGATTGGTTTTGGTTGGTATAAGTCACTTAAAAGTCGGTCTAATTAAGCTAATGGTGTTCTTTGTATGACTTTTAATTGTGAAATTTATTCATAACCTTTCCACCCTTATTTCATCTTACTTATAACAGACTCACGCTAAGATATTAGCGATATTCAAATCCAGTATGAGACTTTTATGACACCAAAAAATAAAAAATACGTCACATATCTTGGCCTATTTATTCTCTCAGTAAGCTTACTTAATTCTCCCTACTTTGGCAGTTTTGGACCGATTTTGAGTTTGCTGGCTTTGCTATTTTTTCTCATTGCTGGGTTATTATTTTCGGTGTTAAATATATTCAGAAAAGGATATAAAAAGCCATCTTCTTATATGCCGTTAGCGATATTTCCCATAATTGCTGTGATTGCATTTTATCTTTCAGCAATTGGTATGGGTAATCAAGTACATTTTTTGCTTAATAAAATCAATTTGCAGGCTATAGATACCCTCAGCCAAGAGGCCAACGTCTATCAAATAAGTAATATGCGGCGTCACCATAAGATACTAAATGACCAGCTTATCTCCAATGATGACAGCTATACAACTGAACGAGAGATAGCGGCAGCTTATGCTGGAAAGATAAGGGCAGATGAATTAGAGGTAAAAAAAGTCGCTTTACTACGTAAGAAGCTAGATCGCTCAGGTATCGTTAGTATGGCACGAGAGGACGGTTATATCGTGCTAACGATGGGTGGCTTTTTAGATAATGAATTTGGTTACCTAAAAGCGCCGAATAATGATATTGAAGTTGGTTATATGATACCGCCCTATGCCCTTACGGTAATATCTCTCACGGAGCTGCATGATGGTTGGTATTTCTATTATACGACGTGAGTATTATTTTTAATTGACGTTTGTTTTTAGATTTAAAGACAGAATTTTATAAGTGTTTAGATAAGTTAGAATAACGAAATATAATCTAATGGAAGATCGAAAATGGACTTGCGTGATCCAACTAAAAATCAACACTTTTTACCTCAAGTAGAGCAGAGACTTAATGCAATTAATCCTCAAATTAAAAATGAAAATCAAAAGATTTACTCGTTTAGTATAAAGGATCGTGATGTAGGTATTGTCAGTATAGATTCGGAAAAAGGCGTCAGAATTTCGAAGAATCTAAGCATGAATGACCTATTTAGTTTTGATGTATTAGAGAAAGAAGCTAGTAAGTACAATTTCGAGAAGCTGTTCCATTCCTATGAAGTAACGATAAAGTCTAGTACTAAAAGCCTACTATCTAAAATAGACTTACCTAAAGCTGATATCAAATCAGAAGTAATTAACATTTTTAGGTCTAAAATTTTAAATTTTATTAGAAATCCTTACTCTATTAAAAGAATTTTGAATACCTTCTCTAGCATGCAGGATTTATTTCCAACCGATCCTATACACCGTAAAAATTTTGAACGTGTTTTAAATGGAAGCAAACCTCAGAAAAACTATTTGTGTAAGAAATTAGATATAACAGAAAATGAGTATAAAGAGTGGCTTGCAACTATTTTTCTTTTACTGACTCCTATGAAAGAAGAGTATCTTAATTTTTTAGATCAATTTATAAAGAGGTTTTACGAAAACCCAGATTTATTTATTCAAATACATATATATACTTATGATAATGAATTTTGTCTTTTTTCTGACCGAGGATACAATAACTATGATATGGAAAGAAATGATATGGTGTGGGAGTTTAATTTATGCTCAAAAGGATTCATAAGATATGCTTTCGTAAATATAGATGCCCATATATCAGAAAACATACCAAAAGAGATTGTAGATTTTTATAAGTCAGAATCTAAATCAATTAGTGTAATGAAGATACATAACGATTTAACTCAACTGAAATATTACAATCAACGTACTGTAGAGCTTTGCCATGAACACGTATTTGGCACAAGCAAAGAGTACCAAGGTGTGACGATTTCTTCATAAATTATCCAAACCAAAAAAAACAGCACCTCAAAAGAAGTGCTGCCTTTATCCATCCAAATTAACTTCCAAAAACCACAACCTAACCCCGCACATTCACCACATAACGCCCAACTACCTTACTCGACATAAAGCGCTCTAAGTACTCTGGCGTTTGTTCAAGCGTAATCTCTTCACCATAACTCTCTAGATTAGGCAGTTTCATATCGGTGGCGACACGCTGCCAAATGGCTTCTTTATCAGCCAGTGGAATATAGACCGAGTCGATACCCAATAGTGACACCGCGCGGGTGATAAAAGGTATCACCGACATCGAAAACTCAGCGCCGCTGGCTAAACCACAACTGGTCACTGCACCACCAGATTTGGTTTGCTTTAGCAGGTTTGGTAAGTAGTCGCCGCCAATAGTATCAATGGCATTTGCCCACAGCTCACGACCGATAGGCTTGTTCCCGATTTCATTGATGGTATCGCGATGACGCACTTCGCTCGCGCCCAATGCTTTTAAATGCTCGCTTTGCTCTGGCTTACCTGAGAAAGCAATCACCTCATAACCCAGCTGACTCAAAATAGCGATGCTGATCGTACCCACGCCGCCAGTTGCGCCAGTTACGGCAACTGGACCATCACTGGGTTTTGCGCCCATTTTTTCTAATTTTTGAATACTGAGTGCTGCGGTTAAGCCGCCCGTACCATAAGTCATTGCTTCTTTTAGGGTTAGCGTTTCTGGGCAGGGCAATGCCCAATCGGCAGGGATAGAGATCATTTGACCCAGACCGCCATCCGTATCCATGCCCAAATCATAGCCAAATACCAACACTTCTTGCCCTGCGGTAAACGTGCCTGATTTGTCGCTGACAACGACGCCTGCTGCATCAATACCGGGGGTATGTGGATATTGTCTGGTGATTCTTTTATTGCCCGATGCCGACATGGCATCTTTGAAATTTAACGAGGAATAATGCACTTCTATCAACAAGTCATTTTCTGGCAAGTCACTGACGTTGCGTTCTTGAATACTTTTGCTAAAGCTGCCGTCGGTATTTTCTTCGACGACTAAGGCTTTAAAGGTTTCATTATTAGACATCATATTATTCCTAGTGAGGTTATTTGGTGTGTGTCTTTATTTGCACGTATATCATTTGCAACTACATCGATGTATGTAAGACAATAATTTATGCTTTTAACAACACCTTACCATTCTTACTTGCCTGCAATTTGCCATCGACGGCCTTGACGATATCTGCCAAATCAAACGTCGCTTCAACGGGCAGTTTTAAATTGCCATCGTTAGCACGTTCGATTAGCTCATCAATCAAACGCTGTTTGTTTTCAACGCTCATTTCTTGACTGATTTTGCTGCCCCAAAAGCCTTTAATCGTTGCTTGTTTAAAAATAATATGGGTTGGATCTAGCACCATTGGTTTGCCTGACATGATGCCAAACGATGCCAATGTGCCACCATGACCCAGTAACGCCAGCAGATCATTACTCGACTCACCACCGATAGAATCAACCGCGGCACTGATTTTCTCATCACCAAGGATGGCTTTCACTTGGTCTTTCCAGTCGTCATCTGAGGTGTTGATATTATGCTTGATACCCAGTGCTTCTAATTCCTTGATAGCATCGTCACTTCTCACGACATTAATGGTGCTAATACCACGCGCGGCGGCTAGCATGGCGAGCGATTTTCCGACCGCGCCATTGGCAGCATTATGAATCACCCACTGACCACTTTTTAGTGCTAAAAACTCAATCAGCATCAGCGCGCTGAGTGGCATAGCAATGAGCTGCGCCGCCATTTCGTCCTCTAAGCTATCAGGCATGACAAATACCATGTCTTTTGAGGCGACAAAATACTCTGCCCATGTCGCTTGTACGCTCGCCGCTGCCACGCGCTGACCCACTTTTAAGTCTTTGACATCCTTACCGACGGCATCAATGATACCGACCGCTTCGCTACCACCAATCGCTGGCAGCTCAGGTTTAAAGCCATATTGACCGCGAATGGTTAATAAATCATGGTTGTGGATAGAGGCGAGTATCATTTTGACTCGGACTTCATTGGCTTTTGGTTCAGGAATAGGCGTGTCACCTAAACTGAGGACGTCAGATGGTTTACCGAAGGTGCTATAAGTTACGCTACGCATAATTATTTCCTTTATTTATTTTTAGGTTGTGAGCAACAGTAACAAGTTTGTCTCAGTACCCTCAATGTTACTTTAGTTAAGGAATGTTATGCGTTGCCCGTATCGCGTATATTAAAGCATGAGAAGTAATGCATGATAAGTAACGAATAAGTAGTCGCACCATTAACGTCTACTGAGAGGCTTTATCCTCTTCACTTATGTCGCCGATGATGACTGTAAAATCACCGTCTACCATCTCTGTGAGTAATGGCTCACCTTTGTCATTGACGCGGAATAGTCCATATTCAGCCGCTTCAAACGCCTCAGCATGACCTTCTTGAAAGAAAAAAGCATTGGTCGCCAATTGTACACTGCCGTTACGAATGCGGTAATAAATGGGCAGCTCACTTTTAGTTAACTCTTCACGACTATTACTATCAGCTAAGCGGACAAAATGCCCCACATTATTGTCATCGATTTTCACAATGACATAACCGTCGCTTGGCTCATAAATACGAAAATCTGTATCAAGCTCGTCTAATTCTACATCTAGTTCTGAGCCTAATTCGTCTTGTGTTGAATGAGGGTGCTTTGGTCGCATGGCATCAAAAATATCGCGCTCCAGTGCATAACTTAACGCCATATAATCGCCTTGCATAAAACCGCGCGGATCGACAGGTGCTAGCGCTAATAATACCGTTTTGCCATTACTAAGATGGTTTTCGTATTTGATGATATTCAGTGTCATCACGACCAATATCAGCGCCAATCCAAGTAAGGCAACAGTGATGGTAACGGCTCGTTTTTTTAGCCAATGCGTGGATGGTGACGTGTCATCAATCAAGCGCTTAGTCAAAATTTTATTTTTCATGAGTGGCGCTCCTGACGATCGTTGGCGCTCATTGTCAAATTAGTATCATCGATAAGGGAGTGAGCGAAATAGCGTTTAATCAATAGCCAACGCCCCATCAGCATGGTCAGTCCGACGATTAGCATTGAGAGAGATTTGATTAGCAATGAAGTATCGAGCTGATAGTAATACCAAAATATATAGCTGACCAAGGCGGTGACGCCCAAACCTAACAGCACCCGTTGGCTATTGGCGATCGCAATGACGATGATAAGGCTGGTCGCGAGCAGTCCTGAGACGTAAATCGATATTATCCCAAGCAATACAATCGCACCACCAATGAAGAGTCCTGCTGCCGATAGTAATTTAACGTCGTAACGTTTTAGAATCAGATAAGCGGCATAAAGGCTGGCAAGCGTTAGTAATCCTTGCGCCAAATAGTAATTGTAGCGAAAAGTGTCGCCATAATAAGTAGCAAGGCTATGACTATGTTCAGCGGCGATAAAGTACACAGAAACGCACAACAGCATCAGCGCGCTGGCGTAACCAATGGCTTTAGTAATATCGAAAACATCCGCTCGCCATTTTCTGGGTATACGCTGCAATAGAGAGTAGCGTGATAAATTGCTGCCAGTCGTAATCAGTGCCAATAGCCCCAAACTGAGCTCAGGTAGATGATAATAGTTAAGCAAATAAACCGTCAAACCTAGTGTCATTATGCTACCCAATAGGCGATAGATACGGTTGGGCATAATGACCGTCATAACGGCTTGCACGAGTAAAAAAAGCCAAACATCTATAGGGTGTGACAAATTATTATCAAATAACGCAAAGGCAATGTAGGCTTGCCCAGCCGAGCTAATAGCCAAGGCTAGGCTACTGATAAAGGCATTATCACGGCTTTGTTTATTTCTAAATAGCACAAAACCCGCCGCGCTGAGTACTAGACCTGTAATTAACAAGGCAATCACGCTGTCAAAGCCATCGATGCCAAACAATAATAAAGACAGAAAGGCGATTAGAAACAAGCTCGCTAAGATACCGCTAAGACCAAAAAGTATTTGTATAAACCAAGGAATATCGTTTTGAGAGTGATTATTCGCTATCGTTGCCTTAGCGCTGGTCTCACCAGTACGGGCATCAACCGCATTGTCGTCAATCAATCCAAGCTGTTGCAGCTGTAAAAGGACATTGTCCGAGTGTTGATTATTCATATCATTACTCATAATTACCTCCTTTGACGACAGCACTGGGGCGGTTGTTTTCGTTGTTTAAACGTGCCGCATGACGCAGCCAAACAACCGCTGCTGAACTCATGCCAATCAATAATAGGGCTAAGATGAGAAAACCACCCATATCAAAATTGTCTAAAAACAACTTACCCGCCCAAACCATGACCACGACAATGATAGAGCCACATAAATAGGTCAGCATTAATAGATTGATGCGATACCAATAAAATCGCCAAACCATAAATCCGCACCAGCTCATCCATAGCAGCAAAGTGATCAGCGTCATTAAAATATTGGCGTCATCAAAGACATAAAGAATGGCAAGGTAGGTAATAAAATAGCTGCTGAGTAAACCGACGACATAAATGCTCCAATCCAGCTCGGACTTAAATCGGCTGCGTGTGACTGATGGTGGTTGACGGTCGATAAACGCGAGCCATAAATTTAGCGCCACAAAATTGACAGCGGCAAGCACGCCTATTTGTAAGACGCCTTCATAGAAGTAACTAACAAAGGCAAAGTCCATAACGCCGAAATATAAGATGAGACCAGTATTGACGAGCCCCAACCATAACAACCAAAGCGCAGGGAAGCGGGCAATAATAACCCAAGGCGTAATCAATACTGCCCAACCGAAAAACAGCTGCCATGTATCCGCACCCGTTTGATAGACCTGCCCAAATAGCGCCAATAAACTACCCGTAATCACGCTAGCAATAAGCAATAATAACTGCCGAATAAGCTGAAACCGTCGCCTAAAAGACAGTGCAATGTACAAGGCAATCGTGATAACTAAGGCCCCTTCGACCAAAGCGAACTTGCCCATTTTGCCCATATTTATCCAGTTATAGGCAATAAAAAACACCAGCGATAATACCAGCGCGATCGCCCCGATAATCAGCATGGCTTTATCAAAAAAGACCAGCCATGAGCGTTTGCTAGGATAGACTTGCAAATGAATCGCTGCATCGTTGGCATGCGTCAATGGCAGTATGCCTTGCTTGAGTAAATGCTCGATAGTACGCCGTGGTTGGCTCATAGCGTCCTCTAAATAAAAAGATGATGTTGCTTATCTTAGCTTTTTTGTGAGAGGTGGGTGTACTAAAGTTTATAGTTTTTTACTCAATAAAACTCAATACGACTGAGCAAATGCTCTTGGATGAGATAGGCGCAAATATAAGCGCTCGGCCACGCGACTATAAGATCAAAATTTCATCAAGAGATCAGCGTTATTAGCTTCATAAAAAGGAATTAATAGTGATATTGATAGGTATTTATTCTAAATTTAGTGATTTTTATCATGATCTTACTCAGCTATTACAAAAATAAGTAATTGCAAAAATCAAAAAATTGTACGATTTTAAATAGCGAATAATTCTGGTTTTGAGTGTCGAAAATACCACACTATCATTCATCAGCATCGACTTAAAAAATCTAGTAAATGATTAGTTATTAACAATAGTCTTATAAATAAAATTCATCATATCTACTAGGGTTTTATTGCTTGATAGCATTGATTTCATTCACTTGACAGTGATAATTAGTGATTTAGAAACTGAGATTTGTAGTAATAAGACAGGTTTCGAATGAGCGGTAGTATATTGCTGATGAAAGGTAATAAGTAGCTATAAAAGTTACTCGATTGATAGCAGTTTCATCTGGTTTTTAGTCGTCGAAACTACTTGGACTGCAAGCTTATTTTGCTTGTTAGTATCGGGGAGGAATTAAAACTTATTGACATTTGTATCGTTTTTAATTACTAATAGTTGTCTACAATATGACCAATAGTTAGTTAAAGTATTGTTAATAAACATAGTCAATATACGGATATATTAACTCGAATCACTACTATTTAGTTGATCCGCCCAGCCACTGACCAGCAAGGATAGCTATTATATGATGCGCACTCCTAATCACTTTTTGTCCTCTATATTTCTGCCTACCTCTCTTGCGCTCGCCATGTCTATGACTGGCTGTAGTAGCGATAAGTCTGGCACTGATAGCCAAGCAGCTGCCGTTGATCCTAATGTACTGGCTGATACTCAAGCGCTCGTCGTCAATAATGGTACTGAACCTGAATCACTTGATCCACACAAAGTATCGGGTGTACCAGAATCTACCCTTGGCCGCCAGATGTTAGAAGGTTTAACCAATACGGATGCCGAAGGTAAGACCATTCCAGCAATGGCAACCAGTTGGGAAAGCGAAGACAATAAAGTATGGACCTTTAAGCTGCGCGATGCTAAATGGTCAAATGATGATCCAGTAACGGCAGAGGATTTTGTCTACAGTATGCGCCGCTTGGTCGATCCAAATACTGCGTCGCCATATTCAAGCTATTTGGTCGATGCCAAAGTAGTAGGCGCTGATCAAATCGTTGATGGTAAGGCTGGCATTGAAACCCTTGGCGTAAAGGCTATCGATGATAAAACCTTACAGATTACGTTATCAGAGCCCGTGCCTTATTTCCCAGATATGTTGATTCATAATTCAGTCAAGCCCGTTCATAAAAAGACCGTTGAAGCCTTTGGTGATAAGTGGACAGCTCCTGAGAACATCGTGGTTAACGGTCCTTACAAGCCTACCCAGTGGCAAATTAACGACAAAATCGTTTTAACGCGTAACGCTTCTTATTATGACGATGCCAATACGACTATCGATACCGTCACTTTCCTGCCGATTCCTTCTAGTACGACTGACGTCGCACGCTATCAGGCGGGTGAAATCGATGTGACCTACAATGAGATTCCAACCGAGCAGTTCGCTTCGCTTAAAGAGCAAGTGGGCGATCAGCTAACTGTATCTCCTTATCTTTGTACTTATTATTACGAGTTTAATACGGTCAAGCCACCGTTCAACGATCCCAAAGTACGCCGCGCTTTAGCCTTAGCTTTGGATCGCGATACCATTGCGGATAAAGTTATCGGTCAAGGACAGACGGCCGCTTATCAGTTGACACCCCCTGCCACCAATGGCGATATTGCAAATAGTCCAGAATGGTCGACTTGGGATCAAGAAAAGCGGGTTACTGAGGCCAAAAAACTGCTCACTGAAGCAGGCTATAGCGATAGCAATCCGCTGACTTTTGAGCTGCTATACAACACCAATGACAATCATAAAAAGACTGCGGTCGCGGCTACTTCACTATGGAAGCAAGCGCTCGGCTTCGTCGATGTGACTTTGACCAATAAAGAATGGAAAACCTATTTGGATACCCGCCGTAATGGTAATTATCAAATCGCGCGTGCTGGCTGGTGTGGTGATTATAACGAAGCGTCAGCTTTCTTAAATATTGCCAAATCTGATAATAGTGGCAACTACGGTAAATACAATAATGCTAACTTTGACAGTTTAATGGCGCAAACGCTGAAAGCTGGCGTTAGCCCTGAGCAGCGTGCCAACCTATACAAGCAAGCTGAAGCTCAGCTCGATCAAGATATGGGTTTACTTAACATTTATCATTACGTCAGCCCGCGTCTAGTAAAACCTTATGTCATTGGGTTTCCAACTAAGGATATATTAGACAATTGGCAGGTAAAAAATCTCTCAATTGCTAAGCACTAATCGTTTGACTGATCGCTGAATAATTCTATCGATTGAATGTCTGAGGGCGGTAAAAGCAGCTGGTTTCATTTATCGCTCTTATTAAATAACGCTGATAGCGTCATTAGTTTCATTTTTCACAGCCACTCTTATTAGGCGTGTTAGATGAAACTTTTGTTATTTATAAACGACGATTATCGATCGTTTATTTAAAACCAAGTCATTGAAGATTGCTAGTTGAACGATAACTGGGCGTTAGGTTTGTGCTAGTTATCTCATTTTAATTTAGCTGAAAAATAAGCATCATTATAAAAGAGGCATTATGCTAAAACTGATTTTTCGGCGTATCTTAGAAGCCATTCCGACCTTATTCGTATTGATCACGGTCTCCTTTTTTATGATGCGTTTGGCGCCAGGCAGTCCGTTTACGGGTGAGCGTAGCTTGCCACCTGCGGTACTGGCCAATATCGAGGCCAAATACAATCTCAACGATCCTATGTGGCTACAGTATGTTAATTATCTAAAGCAGCTAGCGGTAGGCGACTTTGGACCGTCTTTTAAGTATAAAGATTATACGGTTAACGAGCTGTTGTCGCAGTCGTTTCCTGTCTCTATGGAGTTGGGTCTATACGCTTTTATATTGGCATTGGTGTTAGGACTTATCTTCGGTGTTATCGCAGCCCTTAAGCAAAACTCATGGATAGACTACGTACTGATGGCCTTTGCTATGACAGGTGTTGTGATTCCAAGCTTCGTTAAAGCGCCATTATTAGTGCTGATCTTTGCCATTATTTTGCAATGGCTACCAGCTGGTGGCTGGAGTGATGGGGCACTCAAAAACCTTGTATTACCAGTCGCCGCTTTAGCGCTCGCTTATGTTGCGAGTATTGCTCGTATCATGCGCGGCTCGATGATTGAGGTGATGAATAGCCAGTATATCCGAACGGCTAAGGCGAAAGGTTTGCCGATGCGCCAAATAGTGATGAGGCATGCGCTGAGACCAGCATTACTACCCGTTATCTCTTATTTGGGCCCAGCCTTTGTCGGTATTATCACAGGCTCTATTGTGATTGAGACTATCTTTGGTTTACCTGGTATCGGACAGTTATTCATTAACGGCGCACTCAATCGTGATTATGGGGTAGTGCTTAGTTTGACCATTTTAGTCGGGGTATTGACCATTGCCTTTAATGCTATCGTCGATATTTTATACGCGGTAATCGATCCAAAGATTCAGTATTAAGACGACCATTTAAGCGCATTATCATCCCAATACGGTTTGATAGGGATCATTCATTATTATTATGCTAAATAGATTATTAAAAGGACGACTATGAGCCTTATCGCAGAGCAGACAACTGACCTAGCAGAAATAGGGGCTCAGGAAATCAAAGGCCGCAGCCTTTTGCAAGATGCTAAGCGCCGTTTTTATCGAAATAAGGCCGCCGTAGCCAGTCTTTTTATATTGCTACTCGTGGCAGCTTTCGTCATCTTTGTGCCGATGTTAGCACCTTTTGGCTATGCCGAAACCGACTGGAACTTTATGCAGTCCGCGCCAGCCATCGATAACAAGCACTACTTCGGTACTGACTCACTCGGTCGTGATTTGTTAGTGCGAACCGCAGTAGGTGGTCGTATCTCCTTGATGGTAGGCGTCGCCGGCGCTACGGTTGCAGTGATTTTCGGTACGATATACGGTGCAACGTCAGGCTATCTTGGTGGCAAAGTCGATACCGTGATGATGCGTGTATTAGAGATTTTAAGCGCCTTCCCCTTTATGTTTTTTGTGATTTTATTAGTCACTATCTTTGGTCGTAACCTTATCTTAATCTTTGTGGCGATTGGACTGGTATCGTGGCTGGATGTTGCGCGTATCGTCCGCGGGCAAACGCTAAGCCTGAAGAGTAAAGAGTTTATCGAAGCTGCGCACGTAGGCGGCGTATCAGGCTTTAATATTATCTTACGCCACATCGTGCCCAATGTACTCGGGGTGGTGGTGGTTTACGCCTCTTTATTAGTGCCAACGATGATTTTGTTTGAGTCATTTTTAAGCTTTTTGGGACTTGGTGTTCAAGAGCCGATGACCAGTTGGGGAGCGCTGTTGCAAGAAGGCTCAAAAACCATGCAGGTAGCACCTTGGCAGATTTTGATTCCCTCAGCTTTTTTGGTCATTACTTTATTTTGCTTTAACTTTATTGGCGACGGTCTGCGTGATGCATTTGACCCTAAAGACCGCTAAGAGGGTGACATCATGAAAAACCAAAGTATGAAGGATAAAAGCATGGAGGGTAAAAGTATGGAAGATAAAAACATAGCAACTCAAAAGATTCATAACGCCGCCAACGCGCCTAGTGCTCCTGAGAAAATAGAGTCTACTACCTTTAATATAGGTACTGATTCAGCGCTCGATAAGCCACCTAACGCAGAAAACACCTTGTTAGCAGTCAAAGATTTATCGGTACAGTTCACGACCGAAGAGGGTCTAGTAACGGCGGTTAATGGCTTAAATTTTAACCTACATGAAGGCGAAACCTTAGGTATCGTTGGTGAGTCCGGTTCAGGTAAGTCGCAGACAGCGTTTGCTATTATGGGGCTGCTGGCAAATAACGGTTATGCCAAAGGTTCGGTACGCTTTGAGGGTAATGAGCTACTAGGATTGTCACAAAAAGCACTAAATAAGATTCGTGCCGAGCAGATCGCGATGATCTTCCAAGATCCGATGACCTCATTAAATCCTTATATGAAGATAGGCGACCAGCTCGCTGAAGTATTGATTTTACATAAAGGCATGAGTAAAAAAGACGCTTGGGCCGAATCCATACGAATGCTAGACGCGGTTAAGATTCCAGAAGCCAAAAACCGTATTGGCATGTATCCGCATGAGTTCTCAGGTGGTATGCGTCAGCGGGTCATGATTGCGATGGCATTATTATGTCGCCCTAAGTTGTTGATTGCTGATGAGCCAACCACCGCGCTCGACGTTACTGTTCAGGCGCAGATTATGGTTCTATTAAACGAGCTAAAACGTGACTTTGGCACCACCATTATTATGATTACCCATGATTTGGGAGTTGTGGCGGGTATCTGTGATCGTGTGCTGGTGATGTATGCTGGGCGCACCATGGCGTATGGAGAGACTGAAGAGATTTTTTATGCCCCAAGTCATCCATATACTATTGGGCTACTAAAAGCCATTCCGCGTTTGGATAACGATATGGGCAAGCTTGAAACCATTCCAGGTAGTCCACCAAATTTATTAGATTTGCCAGCAGGCTGTCCTTTTTATGAGCGCTGTTCTCATGCTATGGAAATCTGCCGTGATACACCGCCACCGTTGGAATTTTTACCGAACGAGCGTCAACGCGCTTGTCACTGGCACCCTGAAACACCCGTTGATCACTCACTAGATAGCTCAGCAGATATCAATGCCAATAATCAATCAGGGATGAAGGGCTAGCTCATGATGATACAGAATTTAGATAGCGCCAAAAGCAATAATCCAGCACCGTTATTGCAAGTAAAGGACATTCATACCACTTTTAATATCAAACAAAAAGGGACTTACTTTTGGCAGAAGCCTGTCACTCTAAAAGCAGTTAATGGGGTATCATTTGAGCTATTTGCTGGTGAGACTTTAGGGGTGGTAGGCGAATCAGGCTGCGGTAAATCAACACTTGCTCGTACTATCATCGGATTGATACAAGCTGATTCTGGCAGTATCAAGTTTTGTGATGAAGAGATGGTGGGTGCGTCCAAAAAGACCATGAGATTAAAGCGAAAAGACATTCAAATGATCTTTCAAGATCCGCTGGCATCACTTAACCCGCGCATGACGGTAGGGGATATTATCGCCGAGCCTCTTCGCACTTATTATCCTGAAATGAAGAAGACTGAGGTGCAAAACGAGGTACGCGCCATCATGAAAAAGGTGGGGCTACTGTCCAATCAAATTAACCGATATCCGCATGAGTTTTCAGGTGGTCAGTGCCAGCGAATAGGCATTGCTCGAGCACTGATATTAAAGCCCAAAATTATTATCTGTGATGAGCCAGTCTCCGCCCTTGATGTCTCGATTCAGGCGCAGGTCATTAATTTATTGCAAGATGTGCAAGAAGAGATGGGGTTAGCGCTTATCTTCATTGCCCATGATCTTTCTGTGATTAAGCACATTGCTGATCGAGTCTTGGTCATGTATTTAGGCAACGCCGCCGAACTGGGTTTGAACAAAGCCGTATACGGCAATCCGACTCATCCCTATACCAAAGCACTGATGTCTGCTGTACCGCTACCTGACCCTATTGCTGAACGTAGTAAGGTCATTCAGTTATTAGAGGGTGATTTACCCAGTCCAATCAATCCGCCGTCAGGTTGCGTTTTTCGTACCCGTTGTCCACTAGCTGATGAAGAATGCGCACAGATTAAACCCGTGTTAGAAGGCACCATAAATCACCGAGTGGCTTGTTTAAAGAACAAGGTCGAGGTGGCTTAAAAGTGGTTTTTGGTTTATGAATATTGACTGTATTAAAAGCAGGCGGACTTATTCAAATGCTCTTAATACAGTCTAATGTTTTTGCTCATTGGTTTTAAACGTCAGGAGTTAGCATCAATCAATCTCACCGATATCGATAGTCATTTGATTAAGTAATGTTGTTAGCTGACCACGATGGTGAGCTTGGAGATTGACTTATTACGGGAGTAATTAGGAAGGTCATTAAAGCCTCTTATCCAGATCCAGTCACTTATCATAAGATGACTCAACGTCCCTAATATCCAATCAAAAAATATTTTTTTATCTTCGAATAAAATACCTTCAGCAAGGCTGTGTATACGGCCAAAGATTTCTTAATTCATAGCGGCATGATGATTTACCATCAGCTCACAGCAATGCTTTATCATGGCATTCTCATACTTTAACTTCTAGTTGGTTCAATAAAACTCAATCCTACTGAGCAAATGCTCTTGGATGAGATAGGCGCAAATATAAGCGCTCGGCCACGCGACTATAAAGGCATATTTCCATGAGTGAAACAGCGTGATAAAGAACCCATCGACGAATCCTACATTGATCAGCAGCAATGCAGTTGAGATAATCGTGGACATCAGCAGTGCCATTAAAAAGGTAAAAATAAGCCGATAGTACTTGCGCCGTGTGCGTATTCTGATGGTAGGGAATTTTGCCATAGTGTGGAGGTGTCCTACGTGGTGATGGTGGCGTTTGATGAACGATGAACGATGTTGCGTAGCGTCATGTGTCGTCATTACTAACCATGATATCGTATGTTGTTGAGTGGATAAAATCGTTATTATCAATGGTGACATTCGTTATATTTTAATGACTGTTGTCTCATGCATAAAAATAAAAATTCCTGAAAAATAACAAACTAAAGATGATTAATTTTGCTACGATAAAATCGATTACAACCCACAAATAAGGCAATAAAATGACCGTGCATAAGCAGCGAACATTGGGCATCATCGGTGGTATGAGTTGGGAGAGTAGCGAAAGCTATTATCGGCTGATAAATGAGGGTGTCAAGGATAAGCTGGGTGGCTTACATTCAGCAGATTTATTCATACATAGCGTTGACTTTGCGTTGATTAATAAGCACCAAGAGCAAGATGAATGGGCAGCGCTGGGTGTAATTATGGCTAGCAGTGCTCAGCGTTTGCAAGCCGCTGGCGTACAAGGGCTCATGATTGCCTCTAATACAATGCATAAATTACTCGATGATGTGCAAGCCGCGACGCATTTACCTGTTATTCATATCGCTGATGCCACTATTGCCGCCATCAAAAAACAGAATCTGTCTAAAATTGCCTTGCTGGGCACTCAGTTTACGATGACGGAAGATTTTTATAGGCAGCGTTTGGTGGATGCAGGGCTTCAAGTATTGATACCAGAGAGTGATGCACGAGCAGAGGTACATCGAATTATCAAAAAAGAGCTGTGCGTCGGTCAATTTAAAGACAGCTCGCGCCAGTATTATCAGCAGATGATCAAAGATTTAGCAGATCAAGGCGCAGAGGGCGTCATCTTAGGTTGTACAGAAATTGGACTGCTGATTAAGCAAGCAGATAGCCCCATTCCCGTATTTGATACCACTTTGATTCATGCAGCGGCAGCGGTGGATTTTTTATTAGAGTAGCGCGGACTGATAAAAGTATTTAAGCCTATGACGTTTTGACCAAGCGCTCTAACAGCTCAATCGTGCGCTCTTGTCTGACCAAGGCGACGCCTTGTCCTGCCCATAAAGACTGATACTCTGGGTCAAGATTATTGGTCGCATGGCCACGCAAAAATTTGGTCATCGCATTTAATGGTGGATAGGGCGGTAGCTCATGCGCGCTTTCAAAGCGAGCAAAATCACGCAAATAATCATTTAATAAACCACGAGCCTGCTTACCTGAAAACAGTCTCGTTAAGCGTGTCTCAGTACTGCGCTTATCTTCACTGGCATCCAGTAGTGCTTGCTTATAAATGTCATTAATGCCGCATTTATCTGTGGTCAAAAACGCCGTTCCGATTTGCGCCAGCTCAGCGCCAGCCGTTTGTACCGCTTTGATATCTTGCCCAGTCATGATGCCACCTGCTGCAATTAATGGAATATCGGTACACGCGCGCGTTTGACTAATCAGCGTCAATAATCCCAATGGATCGTTTTCACTTTGCGCGAGCCAGCCACCGCGATGCCCACCCGCTTCGACCCCTTGTACACATACCGCATCAGCACCAATATCGCTCCATGCTTTCGCTTCTAATGGATGATTTGCCGTCCCGATGACTCGCGTGCCTAGACCTTGCAGATGCTGAACTTGCTCGGCGCTGATAATGCCAAAGGTAAAACTGGCGACGGCGACTGGATTGTCATAGAGCACTTGTAGCTGATCGGCAAAGCTTAGCGCTGGGCGTTCAGGCAGCGCAAATCCGATATTGTTTTCTTGATAGTAATGACTTAGCCAAGCAGGGATTTCGGTATCAAAGGTGCTCGACTCATGCTCAGAGAGCACCATTAAATTAATCATAAAAGGGCGATCGGTGAGCGATTTAATGATGTCAATATGGCTATGCAAAACCTTTGGCGGCGTCATGCCCGATCCCAATGAACCCAGTCCACCAAAGTTACTCACCGTCGCCGCCAGCTCAGGGGTGGTTGCGCCTGCCATGGGTGCTTGAACGATGGGGTGGGTCAGATTAAGGGTATTCAGTAAGGTCATGACGGGCGTCCTTTTGTTCTATTAGATTTTTTATCTCACTTACTTTAACAGAGGTAGGCGGTGCGTGTGTTGGATAGTGCTTATTTAGTTGCTGAATATGGGGATGGGTTTTGACTACGATTTTGTAGTTAAAATAGTTGACTATGGTTTTGTAGTTAAGTAATAATGATTACTTAACTTATGTTTTTTATTTTAACATCACTAAAGTAATGAAACTTAAGCATGACAAATACTGAAGCTTTGGTTGGCAGTCTATGAACGTATTAGATGAAATAGAAAAGAAGATAGAGTCAATTAAGGTAATTGATGACTCTTATTATTTAGAAGTAATTCTGAGCCATATAAAAAGAGCAGAGCATTATTATCAAGAAGGTAAAAAGGATGAAGCGTTTTTCAACGATGTGATCTATAGATGTAACCAAGCTTATGAAAGCGCGTTAAAAGAAGCTTATCAGGTATTGGCAAATAAAAATCAAGAAGAGGTCAAGAAGAAAACACCAAATGATATAGAAAAATATTTCGAGGAAAACGGAACTTTTAAAGATAGAGTTTTACAGATTTTTAGAAACTATAGACAAGAATGGAGAAATAAATCCACACATGACTATAAGTTAATATTTGGTAGTGGTGAGGCTTTTATTGCTCTAATGAATGTAACTAGCTTTATATATCTTCTTTTGAATGAAATTCAAGAGAAGGTATCTTATGATAAACAAGAGAATGAGATAAAAAATAAAGATTTAATTAAGAAAAAAATTAAATTAATTGTAGATGAAAAAAATAAGAAACCCAAAGGAAAGCTTGTAGATTTGCTAAAATATTTTATTGAATTGAATTTTTCTGATAGTACTAAAATATCATCTTTAGAAACTGGTTTTCAGCTGAGTGGTAGATTACATGCATTTTTAAATTCTATAGATGATATTTACGTAGAACAAGAACCTAGTACTAATAGTAACCAACTACTATTTAGACCGGATTTTGTTGTTGAAATAGATAATGTACCTATTATTTTAGAAATCAAAAAGACAAATATATCTAAAGATATAATTAATAATTCTTTAAATCAAATATCGAGATATATGCAAGCTATGGAAATCGATGAAGGTATAATTTTTATATCAACCAATAATGACGCAAGAAAAAATACTGATACGCAAGAAAATATCAATAAGATTGATGGAAAGGAATTCAAGATAACTACTATGGTTTGCTAACTATAGCCAATCCCACTTAAAATTGTTATAAACTAATTATCAAACCTAATTGCT
>NZ_JADQAK010000038.1:0-4093 GCF_022129285.1 Psychrobacter sp. Ps4 | reverse complement strand
TTACCTAACCAATGCGCATGGTGGCATAAGTATAGTTTGCTGCAATATCCTAAACCGAGCGCTCGGTGGTATTCACAGAATATTGACTGATAAATAAGTTAATTACGGTTGTGATGGTGAGGTGGGCCGAAAAAATGGGGAAAAGAAGAAGGAAAAGAAAAGTAAGGATATAGCCTTTTTAAGAAATCCCTTAATAGAAGCAATAACGATCAAATGAAACAACCACTTTTTATTCTTGATGCAGGCCATGGTGGGATCATCAGTGGTCAGTATCAAACCGCAGGAAAGCGCTCTCCTATTTGGTCTGATGGTAGTCAATTATTTGAAGGAGAATTTAATCGCGCTATTGTGGCGGGTATCAGTCAGCAGCTAACTCAGCGTAATATTAAACATCATATTTTGGTGCCAGAGCAGCGTGATATTCATTTGCGGGATCGTGTCCGTCGAGCAAACCGCCTTGCTAAGCATTACTCGCATTATCAATGTATTTTGATCTCAGTTCATGCTAATGCTGGCGGTGGAAGTGGGTTTGAAGTCTTTACTTCTAAGGGGAAGACGCGCAGCGATGATATTGCCGATCACTTTGCTCTGGCATTTAAAGATGTATTTCCTAATAAACCGTTACGTGCGGATTTACGAGATGGGGATTATGACAAAGATCGTAGTTTTTATATTCTCAGATACACCTCTATGCCTGCGATATTAACGGAAAATTTCTTTATGGATAATGAGCAAGAGTGTAAGGAAATTTTGATGACGTCAACTGGGCGGGAGAAGGTGGTTAAATATCATGTGGAGGGGATAAAACGAGTTTACGAGTTAGCGAGAACAAAGCGATGAGAAAACATTATATCGCTATCCATGGACGTTCAAATAAACCGCCTGCTCATATTTTAGAAGATAGCTGGCTGCGAGCGATTAACGATAGTAGAAGACACGTTAATCAACCTCTTATCAATAAATCGCAGTTTTCAATGGCTTATTATGCTGATGTGTTTTATCAGCAGCCGCTGTATTTTGATCCAGAACCTTATTTGCCTGATATACCTACCAATCACTCCCCTATTCCACTCGCAGCCGATGAAGATCATCTGTCGGCAATGATGGAGCAAAATAAGTGGCGTTTGGATAATCTTTTCTTTGAACCGTTATTGTCGGAATTTGGTGTTTACCGAGCGCTGAATTATCTCTCTAAACCATTATTGCGCTATTGGTTAACCGATGTGTACCGCTATTTTCATGATCCGGCTTTTGCTTTAGAAATCGAAAAGCCTTTAATAAGATTACTTCAAGACTATCGCCATCACAGTATTACTCTGATCAGCCATTCATTGGGGACGGTGATTGCTTACAATGTATTACAGAAGCTTGCAGCGCAGCGAACGACGCAAGATATTTCTATTGATAGGTGGATTACTTTAGGCTCGCCATTGGGTTTGGCTTCGGTAAAAGCGCAACTTAAGCGAAATCTACAGAGTCCGTTGGCAGTTCCTGAGAATATATCAGCTTGGCTCAATTACAGTGATAAACGGGATATTGTTTGTATTGATGGGGATTTGGCAGATGATTTTGCGAAGAATAATTCAGGAGTGAGTGTGCAGGATTTTCAGGTTGTGAATGCGTATCCGGGGAATCCGCATAAGAGTTATGGGTATTTGCGAGTAGCGAGTAGCGAGTAGCGAGTAGCGAGTAGCGAGTAGCGAGTAGCGAGTAGCGAAAATTTTGGACATATTCATTTTTATGTCAATATATTCTTTTTACCCGCTCTTTCTCGAAACTCGCCCACTCGAAATCTAGTCACTCGCTGACTAATTACTCGCCTTCAAATACGCTTTAAAATCTTCACCAAGATCTTTATGACGTAGACCGTATTCAACGAACGCTTTTAGATAACCAAGCTTATCGCCACAGTCATGAGACTTACCGCTCATATGGAAAGCTTCAACGGTCTCTTCTGCCATTAGCATATCGATAGCATCGGTTAGCTGAATCTCATCACCAGCACCAGGAGGGGTAATCGCAAGCTTATCCCAAATTTTATGAGATAGAACATAACGACCAACAACAGCTAGGTTTGATGGTGCATCTTCGACAGCTGGCTTTTCAACCATGCGCGTCATTGGGCAAGATTCACCAGCTACAAGCTCAGTACCGCTGCAATCTACCACACCGTATTTAGATACATCGCTCATTGGCACAGGTTCTACCATGATTTGGCTTGCCCCTGTCTCTTCATAACGTTGTAGCATAGCTGCTAGGTTTTCTGTGCTTTGATCTGCGCTATATTCATCCAAAATCACATCTGGCAGTACCACAGCAAATGGCGCATCACCCACTAGTGGTTTAGCACACAAAACCGCATGGCCTAGACCTTTAGCATGACCTTGACGCACATGCATCACAGTCACATCTTTTGGACAGATATTTTGTACTTCATCAAGTAGCTGACGCTTAACACGCGCTTCAAGCGTTGCTTCTAGTTCGAATGAAGTATCAAAGTGGTTTTCAATCGCGTTTTTAGAAGAATGCGTTACTAGCACAATTTCTTTGATGCCAGCGTTCACACACTCGTTAACGATAAATTGAATTAACGGCTTATCCACCAAAGGAAGCATTTCTTTTGGGATAGCTTTGGTTGCAGGCAGCATGCGAGTGCCTAGGCCTGCGACAGGGATAACGGCTTTTTTAATATGAGTTTTCATAATATTTAATCTTAAATAAAAAGAGCCATATGGTATGACTTTTTGATTATCAATTCAGAAGCAAATAGGTTATTTTTGATAGAAATCACGATACCACTGAACGAAATTATCAACCCCTTCTTTTATAGGAGTTTGAGGTTTATAACCTGTTGCTTCAAACAATCCTGATGTATCAGCGTAAGTTTTATAAACATCGCCAGGCTGCATAGGCATAAAGTTTTTATTGGCTTCTGTACCTAAACTTTCTTCTAGCGCTTCAATATAATCCATCAGTTTTTCGCACTTACCATTACCAATATTATATACACGATAAGGTGCTGAGCTATCCGCTGGCGAACCCGTTTCTACAGTCCAATTTTCTTGTTGTTCTGGCACAACATCTTGAATACGTATGATACCTTCGACAATATCATCAATATAGGTAAAATCGCGCTGCATATCACCATTGTTATAAATATCGATCGCTTCACCATCAATGATCTTTTTAGTAAATTTAAACAACGCCATATCAGGACGTCCCCAAGGACCATATACCGTGAAGAATCGTAAACCTGTTGTTGGTAAGTTGTACAGGTGAGAATAAGTATGAGCCATTAATTCATTGGCTTTCTTACTCGCCGCATACAAAGAAATTGGATGATCTACAGAGTCACTTGTTTCAAACGGTGTTTTCGAATTCAAGCCATAAACCGAGCTTGATGATGCATAAATCAGGTGTTTAACCTTATTATGACGACAGCCTTCAAGAATATTAACAAAGCCAATTAAGTTACTATCAGCATAAGCTAATGGGTTATCAAGTGAGTAACGAACCCCTGCTTGAGCGGCAAGGTTAATAACTCGATCAAACTGCTGTACTTTAAACAGTTCAGCTATACCTTCACGATCAGCTAAATCAAGCTTAATAAACTTAAAATTAGGATGCTCAATACGATCTAAACGAGCTAATTTTAGATTCACATCATAATAATCGTTTAAATTATCAATACCGATAACTTGATGACCAAGAGCTGTTAAGCGCTCCGTTACTGCACTACCAATAAAGCCTGCAACGCCAGTTACTAAATATTTCATAGGGACCTTGTATATAAGATTAGAGATAATATGTAGCTATCTCTAATCTGAGAATATAATAAATTAATCGTTGCCAAACAGATCACGAGTATAAACTTTACTTGCTATATCAGAAAGTTCATTATCCATACGGTTAGAGACAATTACATCGCAAGTTCGTTTAAATTCATTTAGATCATTAATAACCAAAGAGTGGAAGAACTCTTTTTCTTTTAGTACTGGTTCATAAACAACGACTTCAATGCCTTTAGCCTTGATGCGCTTCATGATGCCTTGAATGCTAGAGGCACGGAAGTTATCAGAACCTGACTTCATAA
>NZ_JADQAK010000037.1:0-5379 GCF_022129285.1 Psychrobacter sp. Ps4 | reverse complement strand
GGAATTAAAAAACCAAAGTCTTGAGAAAGCTTTTTACGTACCCCTTTAATACGTTCAAGCAACTCACCGCCTTGTTCTTTATCCACCATAGAAATTAAGCGATAGCCAACTTCAAGACCTATCATGTCAACCGGTTGTACATCATCCCATGACAGCTCTTTTGGTGCTTGTTGCGGTGTTAGTTCAGCAGGTAACGAAGAGGACGACGATTGATTATTTTCTGCCGCTTGTTTTTCTTTAGTTATACGCCAATAAGCGACAGCACCAATTAGTAATGCCAATAACAAAAATGGGATATGAGGCATCCCCGGTACAATACCCATCACAAACAAAATGACCCCGGTGATCATTAACGCTTGTGGATTATTAAACATCTGAAAATACAGAGCTTTACCCATATCTTCATCGGTATTTTGTCGTGTCACCATCATTGCCGCAGCAATAGAAAGCAATAGCGATGGGATCTGAGCAACTAAGCCATCACCAATGGTCAACAAACTGTAGATAGATGCCGCTTCTGCAAAACCTAATTGATGCTGCATCATACCTATGATTAAACCACCAATAATGTTAATAAACAGAATCAAAATACCGGCAATCGCATCCCCTTTTACAAACTTAGAAGCACCATCCATTGAACCGTAAAAATCCGCTTCTTTGGTCACTTCCGCACGTCGCGTTCGGGCTTGTTCTTGGTCGATTAATCCCGCATTTAAATCGGCATCGATCGCCATCTGTTTACCAGGCATCGCATCTAAGGTAAAACGAGCACTCACCTCTGAGATACGGCCAGCACCTTTAGTGACAACCATAAAGTTAATGATCATCAAAATAACAAAGACCACCAAACCGACTGCGTAGTTACCACCAATCACCACCGAACCAAAAGCATCAATAACCTGACCCGCCGCATCGGAGCCTTCATGACCGTGCAATAAAACCACTCGCGTAGAAGCCACGTTAAGCGCCAAACGAAGCAGTGTTGCAATCAACAAGACGGTTGGAAAGGCGGCAAAATCCAATGGACGTCGGGTGTAAATAGTGACTAATAACACCACAAGTGCTAATGCGATATTAAAGGTGAATGCCATATCCAATAGCAATGGCGGCATTGGCAATACCACCATCGCTAAGGTTGCCAACACAAGTACAGGGGCACCTATCGCGGGCATGGATTGCAAACGATCAAATGGCAGCTTATTGGTAAACGGAACGGACAGTTTCATTCAGTACATAAAATAACAATAAAAGGGAAAAACCAATCAAAGGGAACCGCAGCAGACAGGGCATAGTGCAATCCTGTTGGCTATGATTTTGCTTCAACGCTACAAAACCATTTTAAAGCAAAAATCATGCCTGAAATTACGTCACTATTTTGACAGCTATCTTATTGATATTTAACTAACTTAAATGAAATTATTTTTGTGAGGTATATCGCAACTTATTCTATATTTACTTCTATTTTATAAATGTTTAGTGGCGAAGTTCTGTTGGGATCTGCTCAGAATCAGGTGATAGTTTCGGTTTTTGTCCTTTTCCTCGACGATATTGTTTTAACTGGAAGACATAAGCTAATACCTGAGCTACCGCAATAAATAGACCGTCAGGAATTTGTTGTTCTAGCTCAGTAGTATGATAAATCGCACGCGCCAACGGAGGTACAGGAACAATATCAATATTATGTTCTTTGGCAATTTCTCGAATTTTAAAGGCGGTATGATCGACCCCTTTTGCTATCACTACGGGTGCACTATCCAATTTTGGATCATAACGTAGGGCAACAGAGTAATGCTCTGGGTTGGTAATAATCACATCCGCTTGAGGAACATCAGCCATCATACGACGCTGAGCCATTTCACGTTGAAGCATTCGAATACGTCCTTTAACTTCAGGCTTACCTTCAGTCTCTTTATATTCGTCTTTAATTTCTTGCTTGGTCATTTTTAATTGCTGATTAAATTGATAAATCTGAAATGGCACATCTATCGCAACAATCACTAATAACGAACAACTGATCAACAAAATAAAATGTAATAAGGTACTTAACGCATGATAAATATTGTTGGGATAACTCTCTTGAGCTAACTGGAAAAAATCATCCAAACTGTCATACATCAAGTAATAGGCAACACCTGAGACCAGTCCCACTTTTAAAATGGATTTGATCAATTCAACCCAGCTTTGCATCCCAAACATGCGCTTAAAGCCACTTAACGGGTTCATTTTTGATAATTTAGGCATCGCCGCTTCTGAAGAAAAGCGAACTCCACCTAACCCGGCAGCGCCAATAAAGGCCGCCACAAAAAGAAACACCAGTACGAGCGTTAAAGGAGCTGCAATTCCCCAGATCACCTCGGAAATCACCGTTGACATTGCACCGAGATCAAACACTTCTTCTCGGGTCAAAGAAAATAGACGTGACATTACCGCAGCTAACGCCTGACCAAGCGAGCCACCAAACCACATTAACCCAACCGCACCAGCAATCAGTACGGCAACCGAAGCCAATTCACGAGAACGCGGAACCTGCCCTTTTTCTTGGGCCTGTTGCCGCCTTCGGGGCGTGGCGTCTTCGGTACGTTCTTGATCGTCAGAATCGGCCATAATACCCCTTAGCGACTCTTGTCATACTCATCAATTCCAACGATATATAAATACAGTTCAACGTTAATTCTCTAGCAATTTAATCGCACCAAATCACACATCTTATCTAGGCCAAACTGCCAATATTGCTCATAGTGAGGAAGCAGCCCCATTACTACAAACCAACTGATCACAAAACCTAATAACAGCGCAAAAGAGAAACCTAATGAGAAAATATTTAATTGTGGAGCCGCTCGCGTCATAACACCAAACGAGAGGTTGACGGTTAAGAGCGCAATAATCCCCGCTAGAGCCATACTTAACGCCATCTTAAACATATGACCAAACCACAATGCCAGTTGGTAATAATCTTGCCCGTTGAACATGGCTTTTCCGATTGGCAAAGTAGTAAAACTTTTTACTATCAGCTCTAACATCTCCAAATGGCCATTGGTCATCAAAAATAAAATAATGGCTAAAAATAGATAAAGCTGACCTAGAACTGGAGTATTTTGGCCGTTTGCAGGATCAACCATAGAAGCAAAACCCAAGCTCGATTGCATAGCGAGAATCTGCCCTAGTAAAACAAAGGTTTGAGTAATAAATTGCGTCACTAGACCAATGGCAGCGCCAATAACAATCTGCTGGGTGGTAATAATGAAACCATGCAAAGAAAGCAAAGCAATATCTTGTGGAACTTGGGGTAATACCGGCACAACAGCTAATGTGATGGTCAATGCCAAATAGAGTCGAATCTTGGCTGAAACAAAACGCGCACCAAAAAACGTCATCGTCATCATCATAGAAGAGATACGAATAAACGCCCACATATAGTTGGCTAACCAATCCAGTAAAATTGCAGAGGTGTAGTGCATAGCGAACCTTGGTTAATACAACAAGTTCGGTATCTGCTCGATGATCTGATGAAAATAATCCATCAACATCCGAGTCATCATATGACCAAAAAACATTAACGCAAGCAAAGTGGCAATTAAGCGAGGCAGAAAACTTAATGTCTGCTCGTTAATCGAGGTTGCCGCCTGAAACACCGCAACGACCAAGCCCACAATAAGCCCAGGAATGACAATGGCACAAACCATGATCAATACCATGTAGAGGGCTTGCTGAAATATATCGACAAAAGCTTCTGGCGTCATACGGCAAAACTCCCTGCGAGCGTTGATAAAATCAGGTTCCAACCATCAACCAACACAAATAGCATTAACTTAAATGGCAATGAAACAATCATAGGTGAAAGCATCATCATACCCATTGCCATCAATACCGACGCCACTACAAGATCAATAACTAAGAAAGGCAAGAACAGCATAAAACCTATCTGAAATGCCGTTTTTAATTCCGACGTAATAAAAGCAGGGATGAGAACTGTCATTGGCACTTGTTGCGGATCAGAAACCTTTGCCCCTGAGATATTGACGAAAGTTTCAAGATCCTTAACCCGCGTCTGTTTAAGCATAAACTCTCTCATCGGCACTTTGGCTTTCTCTAATGCCTGCGGCGCTGTGATCTGCTCATTAATATAGGGCTGAACCGCCTGAGCATTAATCCGATCCAAAACAGGAGACATCACAAAGAAAGTCAAAAACAGAGCAATACCAATAATCACCTGATTAGATGGTGTTTGTTGCAGACCTAACGCTTGACGCAAAATCGACATCACCACCACAATGCGGGTAAAGGATGTCATTAAAATCACAATGGCAGGCAAAAAACCTAAAGCGGTCATTAGAGCCAGAATCTGCAATGTGACCGAATAATCTTCACTGCCATCTGGATTTACGGTTACCGAAACCGCAGGTATTCCCGTGCTGCCTTTTTGGGTGCTTAAAAATGGGACGCTTTGACTTAAACTATCAACTGCTGTTGCAGGCGACGTATTGGCAAGAGCGTTAAAAGAGCAAAAACCCAAAAGTGCAAACATCAGCACTATTACGATGTTACGACTTATCATGTTTACTTAAAAATGCGTTTAATTGACTAGCAAAATCACTCTCTGTGGCCTTATCTAAGGTGACAGGGTGCTCTAACTTTGTCAGCAGTGAAATATTATGAGCGGTAATACCAACGAGAACCTGTTCTTGCCCAACTTGCACTAACGCGATTCGCTCTTTGGTGCCAACCGCCAGTTGCGAGATAATTTGTAACTCTTGCTGACGACCTTTAAAGCCTGTGACTCGCATTCGTTTCACTAACCACGCTAGCAAGAAAATTAGGCCGATAACCAATAATAACGATGCTAGCGTAGTGGCAATATTAAGATCAGGGGTCGTATTCATTAGCGTAACTTCTTAATGCGTTCAGTTTGGCTGATCACATCGGTTAAGCGAATGCCGAATTTATCATTCACCACCACCACTTCACCATGGGCGATCAATGTGCCGTTTACCATCACATCCAACGATTCACCCGCAATCCGATCCAACTCAACAACTGAGCCTTGGTTTAGCTGTAGCAAATTACGGATACTGATTTGAGTACGTCCTACTTCCATCGAAATGGTTACGGGAATATCTAAAATAGAGTCCAGTTTACGACGCTCATCATCACTAACAGGCGCACTGTCATCGGTTAACTCTTCAAGAGGTGCAGGTTGCACTTGAGCTTCTTGCTCTGCCAATGCTGCCGCCCATTCATCTGCCATTTGTTGATCATTTTGAGACATAAGAAATCCTAGTATTAATCGTTATCTGCCACGTCAGCTAAGGTACGAGTTAATGCATCTCGCTCAAGAAAGGCTAACTCAGTCTTCACCATATCCGGGCGCTTTAATTTTTC
>NZ_JADQAK010000012.1:0-100542 GCF_022129285.1 Psychrobacter sp. Ps4 | reverse complement strand
TGCCTAAGCTATTTCAGGATATGGGCTGTATTTATTTTATTGTGAACTGACTATAACTTGTGGCTCTATAAGCTTTGCTATGTTATCTCCAACACCGTGTGAAAAAAGCTCTAAGCTATCATCATTAGTGTATATCCAATGCTCATCATTAATATCACCTAATCTAATGACTTCTTTTACTGTTTCTAAGACCTGATTGATTATATCTTTCTTATCAAAGCTAATAGGCGTAATGCTATATTTTGAGTCAATATAATAAAAACCTAGCGTATTAAGCTCACAACACAGTAAGTAATTAACTACTTCATAAAGTGGTTGATTATTGCTTCCTGATAAATGTAGTAAAAGGTCTTTGAAACTTATATAGTCCTTTGTTGGCTCTATAAGCCTGTCTATTAAACTCACATTCGCACCCTCACACCCCTAAAGCAAAATAGGAGCAAGGCGCTGACAGCTAAGGGTGCGGTGGCTGTCGTTCGGGTAATTAGTCCTAGCCTTGCAATCGGTTATGACAGCGACTGACGCTATCATGTTCGGTTTTGTCTGTTATATCGCGCTTACCAATAGGTTTCGTCAGTTTTGTCAGTGCTGTTTTATGGCATATTGATATTTTTATGCGTTTGGGCTGGCGCGTTATGTTGTTAAAAGATGTTGTTAAAGCTGCTCGGCAAGTTTGGCCAGTACCTCAGGTGATACGCCTTGCGCCTGTAAGCTCTTTATCAGTATGTCTTTATCATGCAGCGCTATATCGGTGGCTTGCTCATTGCGGCTATTCATTTCCTTAGCGAGTTCATCAGGGGTCAGTAAATCAAAGCTGATCATCTTGCCAGCGCGTAAGTCATCAAGATAGTTCGCCCATCGGTGCATCATCATTTGACGCTCGGCTAAATGCTCTGATAAGTCATAGCGCCTTCTCACGCTCGATTGCTCAAGGTGGGCGAGTTGTATCTCTATCAAACTTTCAGAAAATTGCAGCTCATACAGTCCTGTGCTGGCAAGCTGCCTAAAGCCGTGACCTGTCATCTTGGGGTAGGGGTCACCTGTATAGCCCATGCGCTGTAGAGCCTGATTGAACCATGCTTCACTATAGGGCTTGTTTGACTCAAAGTTATAGAATACATAGCCCGTCTGCTCAGTCAGTGGGCGCATACGCTCAATGATTGCCATTGCTTGTGGTGATAGCGGGATAATATGATCTTGGCGCATCTTCATTTTGGCGGCTGGAATACGCCATACGCTTTTATGATAATCAATCTCTGACCACTCAAAGTGCCTTAGCTCTTTAGTACGCACAAAGCACAGCGTCATAAGCTGTAACCCTGCTACGGTCTGCGCGTGTGCGTTTGGGTGATTGCTAATATATTGGTCAATGTTACGGAGTAGGTCGGGGAATTGGTGCTGTTCTACCGCCTTCATGCGTTCGGCTTTATGCGGTCTGAGTGCTTTATTACGTCCAATGGCAAGGTTAGTAATATCATAGCCCAGCGTATTGATAGCGTACTCAAAGATAGAACTAATCAGCCCCATGCACTTATGCGCGGTTTCTGAGGTGTGCTTGCCTTGCTGCTCAAAGCTCGCTTGAATGGCAAGCCCTGTTTTAATAATGTCTTGCGCGGTGATCGCCCCAATAGGGTATGAGCCTAAGTGCTTTAAGATATGATTGTCTAAAAACCCTTGCAGTTTTTGCACGTTTTTGGCTGTAGTTTTAGATTTTTCATCGATATAACTTTTGGCAATGGCTTTGAATAAGTCCTTTTGCTCAAAGTTATTTTTCTCAGCACCTTTATGGACGGTGGGGTCAATACCATCAGTGAGTAGCGCCTTTGCCTTGTCACGCTCGATACGCGCTTGCTTTAGCGACACTTGCGGCTTGAATGAGGCGTCAATGGCTTGCTTTGATGATTTATAGATACCGATTTGATAGGTTTTTTGTTTGGGCTGAATGTCTTTATCCGATTGATAGCGGTATGACATTTGCCAAAATAATGAGCCGTTGGGGTGTTGTATCAGATATAGGCTGTTACCATCGCTATGACGGGCGACTTTATCGGGTGCCGACTGCTTAGCGATAGACTTCACGCCATTATCCGTTAATAGATAGTCTTTTCTCTTATTCATGCCAGCCCCAAAGATGTTAAATAAGTTTTAACAACAGATTTAACAACAGATTTAACAACAGATTTAACAACATTCTATAGGTGCTAATAGGTAATGACAAGTAATAGTTAAAGATATAGAATGATGGTATTAAAGGGCTGTAGAGGTTTGGGGTAATGCTAGGGAATGGCAAAATATGAGGGTTGGTGCGCTCGGCGGGAATCGAACCCACGACCCTCGGCTTCGGAGACCGATACTCTATCCAACTGAGCTACGAGCGCATAACAACAACGGCGTACGGTATTATCAGCATCATGCCTAAACGAGCGTTATGAGCAGTAAAGATGTCGAAAAATAAAGACCGCTTAGTCTAACAAATAAAATCCATAAAGCCAATGAATGAAGACAGTGATTGATGTTTTTTAAGAAAAAACAGGATAGTCATTAAACAGGCATGGCAATCTACCTGCCTTTTCCCTTATAATGACAGGGAGAATTCATATTTATAATCACCGATTACAAGTGTGCTGGTACGCGGGATGGCTGTTTGCTATTGATAACTATTTGGTTGTCAAAGGAGGACAAGCAGAATGTCTGAGCCGTATAAGCCTTTGTATATGTAATAAGAGAACGTGACGAATGAGAAAAGTAGTTATGTTATCGGCAGCTGCCATTCTAGGAATCGCTAGTATCGCGGTGAGCCAAGCTGAAAGTGTTGTAGACACTCCTGTAACTGTTTCTGATGTAGCAGCAGCGCAGGAAGTGGTAGCAAATGCGCCTGAGCAGTTGGGTGATGATACCCAAGCTGCTGCAGATACGACTGACGGCGATGCACCTGCCGCAGAAACTGCCGCTGCCGCACCTGCGGTTGATGAAGAGCCTATTCCGCAAGATACGCCGCAAGTGCAAAAGCTGATTGCTTTGTATCCTAACTTAATTGCTCGCATTCAGCCAGTTGCTAAAGTGTGCTTTGAAGACGATGAAGTTTGTGATGTGACGGCACGTGCCGCTGGCCCAGCAGCGGGTGACGGCCCTCGTGATGGCAAAGCAGTATATAATGCCGTATGTCAGACTTGTCATGCGGCAGGTCTACTTGGCTCGCCAATCTTAGGTGACGCTGGTGCATGGGGACCACGTATCTCCAAGGGTAAAGAAACATTATACACTCATGCTATCAATGGTTTTAACGCCATGCCTGCTAAAGGTGGTGCTGATATCCCTGATGAGGAAGTTCAAAACGCTGTTGATTATATGGTTGGTGAAGCAAGCTAATTGTATTGAATATCTGGCTAAGCTTTTTACCCTATATATCAGTGGAGCGCCTATTTCATTAAATGAGATAGGCGCTTTTTTAATGATGAGTATTATCAATACGGTACTTCTAAGGCATTACAGTTGAAATTCATCGACACTAGCCTCACTTTATGACACTACACAGTATCTTCTGTCTGTTTATATTCTAAAAACATTTTTACATAAATTTATAACCAATAAAGAGGTTTTCATGTCTGAGGTACCAGCACTTGCTATCCAGAATTTATCCAAAACCTATAGCAATGGGTTTTCGGCACTCAAAGATGTCAGTTTAACCGTCCCGCAAGGAGGTTTTTTTGCGTTGCTGGGGCCAAATGGTGCTGGTAAATCAACCATGATCGGTATTATTAGCTCGCTTTTTAAACCAACAGCTGGCAGCGTAAAGATATTTGGCACAGATTTACTAGAGAATCCGTCAGTCGCTAAACAGTATCTTGGTATCGTCCCACAAGAGTTTAATTTTAATATGTTCGAAAAAGTCGAAGATATTTTGATTACACAGGCTGGGTACTTTGGTATTCCTGCCAAAGAAGCACGCCCACGGGCAAAACGATTATTAATGGCGCTAGGTCTGTGGGACAAGCGCAATAGCAAATCACGTGAGCTATCAGGTGGTATGAAGCGCCGGTTGATGATTGCAAGGGCGCTGATTCATAAACCAAAATTATTGATTTTGGATGAGCCAACCGCTGGGGTAGATATCGAGTTACGCCGCTCTATGTGGGAGTTTATGCAGCAGATTAATATCGAAGAAAACACCACGATTATTCTGACGACTCATTATCTTGAAGAAGCGGAGCAGCTGTGCAAACGCATTGCGATTTTGGATCATGGTGAGATTCGTATTAATACTGAGATGAAGGACTTGCTAGCGCAGCTATCGGTTGAGACTTTTGTTTTTGATTTGGAGACACCGCTTACGCGTCAATTGGTTTTGGCAGGAGTGACAGACATATCGCAGCCTGATGATCAGACGCTTGAAGTCACACTGACTGAAGGCGAATCGTTGAATGGTGTTTTTGACCAGTTATCGGCGCAAGGTATCACGGTAGCCAGTATGCGTAATAAAGCCAATCGACTAGAAGAGCTATTTATGCGTTTAGTAGACAAAAATATCCAAAGTGCAGATAGCATGAAGGAGGCAGGATTGTGAGTCAAGAAATGATAGATCCTAATAAAACCATGTCATGGAATAAAAAGTGGATTGCTTTTCGCACCATTTTGTTAAAAGAGGTTCGCCGAATTCTGCGTATTTGGCCACAGACCTTGCTGCCACCAGTGATTACGATGAGTCTCTATTTTGTCATCTTCGGTAAGATGATCGGCTCGCGTGTGGGTGAAATGGGCGGCGTACCATACATGCAGTTTATCGTGCCTGGTCTCATTATGATGTCGATTATTACCAACAGTTACTCCAATGTGGTATCGAGCTTCTTTAGTGCTAAGTTCACCTCCAGTATCGAGGAGCTATTGGTTTCGCCAGTATCCAAACATGCGATTTTAATGGGTTATATCAGTGGTGGTATCTTTCGTGGACTGGCCATTGGTATCATCGTATCAATAGTTGCACTATTCTTTACCGACCTTGGCATTGAGCATTTATTTGTGACGGTATTTACGGTACTAGGTACGTCTATCTTATTTTCACTTGGTGGCTTTATCAATGCCGTATTTGCTCGCTCATTTGATGATATTTCTATCATTCCAAGTTTTGTGCTTACGCCATTGACTTATCTAGGTGGTGTGTTCTACTCGATGGAAAACTTGTCACCATTTTGGCAAAATATCTCACTATTAAATCCTATCGTTTATATGGTGAACTCATTTCGTTACGGTATTCTTGGTTATTCTGATGTGAATGTCTGGTATTCAATGGCGGCTATTTTTGTCTTCTGTGCGGTATTCTATACCATCGCCTATCGTTTACTCAGTAATGGCTCACGTGTGCGCTTGTAGATTAGTTTGTAAAATGTAGCTTGTCACCTTATTATAAGAGTCCAACATTGTTGGGCTTTTTTTATGCAAAATTTTTTTGTCAGAAGTATGAGTAAGGCTTTTACAGCCACTTTATTGAGTACAATCACGAGCATTGCCATCGCAGCGCCACTTGCGGCAACGGATGATTATGATTGGGTCGTCATGGAGACGCCTGTAGATCCTGCAACGTATAAGTATGATTGCCATAACGACTACAAATATGAAACTTATGATGCGCTACAAAACTGTCTGTATAACTTGAGGGAAGATGCAGATAATGCGCTTAGTAAGCAATGGAATATCAGCGATAAAGTCTTTCGAGAGAGAAATGCCATTTATATCAAAGTCGCTAATCGGAAAAACCCACTAGTATTTGTTGATTACTCCAGTCCTTATGAGGAGGATTTTAATCCTTATTATTCGCTACAAGACTACGATAAAGCACGGAAATTACTGACAATACATCAAAGATTTTATGAAGGAGAGAGCTTGACGGTAGTGAATTTGGTTACTGGGTTTTGGCAAGATTTTAGTCTCAGAAAGCTAAGTATCTCTCCTGATATGAGATATATAGTCGGTTTTGAAAGTGAAATGGGAGCGACGGAACACGTCAATATTTTGGAGCGACAAGATAGCGGTTACTATGAAGGCTACTATAAACAAGTCTATAGTAGTAGTTACGATTCAAAAAACTACGACAGTCATAAAAAGTTTTATCAAGCAGATAAAGCACAGCAGGTTTATGATAGCGAAACCTTTACTTGGATAAATGATGATAAGTTTTATGCAGATTCTTTTTATAAGTTGAATGAAGCGGATTCAGCGGCTTTTAGAGTACGATATACCTTTATTAAAAATACCTCAACGAATAAGTGGCAACTGTATGAAGGTAGTAGGTAAATGATCGCTATCTCTCATTGTATAAAGACGGTGTTGACTGTCGCAGGACTATTTATATTGACCACAATAGCAGCCTTAGATGCACAGGCAGCGCCTATAGCTTTAGAGCCATCGACAGGTGAAGAGATATGGATAAAAGTCGCTGCGCCTGTAGCCATAGACTGGTATGAAGGCAGCTGTCGATACGATCATACTGAATATCAAACATTTACAGATTATGAAAACTGTATTTTTGAATCGTTAGCCCAAGCTGATAATGCACAAAGCCGAGAGTGGGGCTTGAGTGACAGAGTCGTTCGAGAAAAGGACACCATTTATATCAGTATACCGAATCAAAAGCAGCCATTAGTATTTAAAGATTATCTTGTACCGTTTGAAGAGGAACATAGCGCTCACTATGAATTGCAGTACTACGATAAAGTGCATCATTTATTACAGTTACTACATACGATGTATGAGACTCAAGCGACTGTCATTGTCGATTTAAACACAGGGCGCTGGCAAGAGCTGTATGCGACCAATCTTAAGTTTTCTAGCGACATGAATCAAGTGGTAGGGTTTAATGGTAGGCAAGGTGTGACCAGAGATATCATAATATGGGAGCGTCAAAAAGCTGACAATGACGGACGCTATGCAACGATATTTGCTAGTAATGAATTATATGAACAAGATTATGATAATGACAAAAAACATGAGGTGTACGAAGCGCGAGATATCAGTTGGACAAGCGATAATAAAGTTAACGTTGATTTTTATTACAGAGTCAATCCCACTGACACGGTAGCATTTCGCGTGCGCTATATTTATGCGGCTAATAATAAAGAGGGTGAATGGCAGAGAGTTTTACCTGATGCTAATATCAACGATTAAAAAACAATAAAAAGGTCTAGCTCTCATATGCAAATAACTCTATCAGTCGCCACCTCAATTCGCATCTGTATGGCGAGTGCATTGCTACTGATGCTATCGGTGCCTGCGCAAGCAGACCTGCCCAAAGCGGCGATGGATGACTATGTTTGGGAGGTACTAGACAAGCCCGTTTATCCTAACTGGGGTGAGAATTGCAGTAGTGAAGATGAGCGGATTTATCAAGATTGCTTAGATAAAAGCTTGATGATTTATAATCAAAGACTCATCAAGAAATGGGGTTTATCAGAATACATTTCTCGCAAGCTAAACAAGACTATCATAAAGGTACCAAATCATGACCTTATCATATTGATGGACGATTTTGCAGAAGGGGAAAAAGAGCTTAGATATGTTTATCTTTTAGACCATTATGATGCAGATAACAACTGGCTTTATTTATCTGGGCAAATATATGAGACTAACAATACAGTATTGATTGATTTAGATTCAGGCTTCAAGCAAGAGTTTGAAGGATCTCATTTGACGTTTTCACCAGATATGACTTATGCAGCTACGGTTAAAGTTGAGTTTCCAGGAGAAGAAAATGTCATGATCTGGAAAAAAGATAAGAGCGATGCTTACCAGTATGACGAAAAAAATAACAGGGATTACGATAAATTCCGACAACATTTAAAATTTTATAATGGTAGCGAAGATAAGGTTCGCAAGGTAGAGGTTGAATGGATTACCAATGAGAGCTTATTGGTAGATTTCTATTTCAAAATGAACGATAGCGATACTGCTGCTTACCGAGTACGCTTTAACTATGTAAAGACAGATTCTGCATCAGACTGGCAAATGATTCCCATAAAATAGCCCATTGCTGTAAAATGACTGGTTTTTATTTCATTATATTTAAGCATGACAGGTAAGTAACTTATGAGTATTCACGGTATCTTGGGTGAGCAAACCACCGACTATCCAACCGAGTATAGTCCAGAAACCTTGTATCCAATTGCCCGTAGTATGGGGCGTGATGCAATTGGCTGGCAAGACGATAAGTTGATGGTTGGCATCGATTGGTGGCAGGCATTTGAGATGTCTTGGTTGAATCCGCAAGGACTCTCGCAAGTGGCTATCGCGCGTTTTGGTATTCCAGCCAGCTCGCCATTTATCGTTGAGTCAAAGTCACTTAAGCTCTATCTAAATAGTATCAACTTTACTGAATTCGCTAGTTGGAATGATGTGCAAGCGCTGATTGCTAAAGACTTATCAGCCTGTGTACAAGCAGACGTGCAAGTTGAGTTGTTTAGCTTAAATGACGACCTGCATAATAAGACAACAGGGCTATTGATTGCTCAGCCTGAGGGTGTTTGCATTGATGACGCGCTTGCTAACAGTAGCGAAAAAGTCGCATTGTGCGAGCATCCTGACGCGTCATTGCTAAGTAGTGATAAAGATTTAAACAGTAGCTCTATTTTAGAGAATACTGGCACTGAGCCTTATATTTTCTATTCTAATTTACTACGCAGTAATTGTCCGGTGACCAATCAACCAGATTGGGGGACGTTAGCAGTTTCGATTACCAGTAATAAAACAGTCGATGAGGCTGGAATGCTGCGTTATATCTTAAGTTTTCGTCAGCATAATGGTTTTCATGAGCAATGTGTGGAGCAAATATTTGCTGATTTGAGTCAATACTATGAGCCAAGTGAGCTGATGGTTCGCGCTTGGTATACACGCCGAGGCGGTATCGATATCAACCCTTGCCGTGTGAGTGATATAACCTTGCTACCTAAACCAAGTCGTTTGATTCGGCAGTAAATGAATATTAATTTTTAGCTTTCATAGATGAGCGTTCTTTCTTATACTCAATAAACCTTATTTTATTAATATTGAGATGCAGCTATGAAGTTAAAAACCGGATTTTTAACCGCTCTAGGGACTACTATTTTGTCTCTTTCTACCTTGCAGTTAGCACAGGCTGCATTTGTGGAAAATCAATATAACTGTGAAGACGCTTATATGGAAGTGGCTTATGATTGTGGTAACGATGCGATTGTAGTCGAAAAAAATCGCCTTAATAAAATCTATATGGGCGCTTATCGTACTTTGAATACGACACAACAACAGCAGTTGGATAAAGAACAGCGTATATGGGTAAAGGATCGTAATGATAAGTGTGACTTTGAATACGAAGGTCCAATGAATAATTCTGTGGTGTACGCTCAGATTAGCGCTAATGTTTGCACCGCTAATGAGACACAGAAACGCAGTAAGGTCATTGCTAAAAGATATAATATTAAGTAGTTTTTTTTAGCTATATTACACGCGAAAAAGCGCCTATCTCATTTAATGAGACAGGCGCTTTTTATGGCACAGTTTTAACGAGTAAAACTATTTGCCGCTTACTTTTGCAATGACGTCTTCACGGCTCAGCATTTGCTTTTCTGCTTCACGGCGATTGACGTATTCGTACTGGCCTTCAGCCAAGTTACGGTCTGAAACCACGATACGATGAGGAATACCAATCAATTCAAGATCAGCAAACTTGACACCTGGACGCTCGTTACGATCATCAAGAAGCACATTGATGCCTTGTGCTTTTAACTCTTCATAGAGTGCCGTCGCTGTCTGCATGACGGTCTCTTCTTTTGACTTCATCGGTATGATAGCGACCTCAAAAGGAGCGATTGAATCATTAACCGTTGGCGTTTGTGGCCACATGATACCGTTTTCATCGTTGTTTTGTTCGATAGCAGCGGCAATGATACGGCTCACACCAATACCGTAGCAGCCCATCATTAGGGTCACAGGCTTACCATCTTCACCAGATACGGTAGCATTTAACGCTTGCGAGTACTTATCACCCAACTGGAAGATATGACCGACCTCGATACCACGTTTGATTTTTAGGCTGCCTTTACCATCAGGTGAAGGGTCGCCTTCTTGTACATTGCGTACATCAACGACACGAGTAATGCTCGCATCACGCGCCCAGTTCATACCAGTGGTGTGTTTATTGACTTCATTGGCACCGCACACAAAGTCTGACAAAGTTGCTGCCGAACGATCAACGAAGACAGGCATATCCAAATTAACGCCAATATAGCCTTTGTGCAGACCAGCAGCTTTCAGTTCTTCATCAGAAGCCATTGTCAGCGGCACATTGGCCTCTTCGATTTTCTCGGCTTTGATCGTATTTAGCTGATGATCACCGCGTAATACGATAGCAATAAGCTGTGGCTCATCATTTTCGGTATGACCATGGACGATTAACGTTTTGACCGTCGTTTCTAATGGTAAGCCTAAATGTTCAGCAACCATTTTACAGCTGGTCATATTTTCCGTCAGGATGTCTTCACGCACCATCTTCGGTGGCTGACGCTCAGCGGTGCTCACTGATTCGGCAAGCTCAACGTTGGCCGCATAATCAGAAGAATCAGAGAAGGCAATATCATCTTCGCCGCTGTCTGCCAATACATGAAATTCGTGTGAAGCAAAACCACCAATAGAACCAGTATCTGCTTGCACGGCACGGAAATCTAAACCCAAACGGGTAAAGATGCGCGTATAAGCGTCATACATGTCATGGTAAGTTTTTGCCAACGATGCTTGGTCAACGTGGAACGAGTAGGCGTCTTTCATGGTAAATTCGCGTGCGCGCATCACCCCAAAACGTGGACGAATCTCATCACGGAATTTATTCTGAATTTGGAAAAAGGTGATTGGTAATTGTTTATAACTACGTAGCTCGCCTTGCGCCAGATTGGTGATGACTTCTTCATGCGTCGGACCAAGCACAAAGTCGCGATCATGACGGTCTTTGAAGCGCAACAGCTCAGGACCATAATCGTTAAAGCGTCCGGTCGTTTGCCAAAGCTCGGCAGGCTGGGTCATCGGCATGAGCACTTCTTGTGCACCAACTTCTTGCATCTCTTCACGAACAATACGTTCGACTTTTTGCAAGATGCGTAGCCCCATGGGCAACCAAATATATAACCCAGAAGCAATCTTTCGAATAAGACCGGCACGCACCATCAATTGGCTTGAGGCGATATCGGCATCACTTGGGGTTTCTTTTAGAGTGGCAAATAAAAATTGACTGGCTTTCATAAATAAAGCGTAACCTTATCAACGATAAAATAAATAAGAAATAGTAGGATGTTGAGCGTGTGCTTTGATGGCCGACGCAAGCTTACCTTTGTATCACTTGGTAATAGTCTAGGACATGCCTAGCTAAAAAGTACTGCGACAAACAGTACATGAATAGAAAGTGCGTTCATAAAACGCCTTACAAAAAGGCTGGAACTTTTCATTTTGTATTAAAACGTTGATGTTGGCAGCGTCATACTTTACGCATAAAGACCAGAAAAATAGATGTACGCCAACATTTTGCTTATACAATCTGACTATGTTAGGTAAAGTTAGCCTAAGACGCAATGACTTTTTGTTTTTTCAGACAGAACGTGACTTAAACGTGACTTAAACGAGCAAATGAGGTCACTACAACTCGATTGTTTACCAGTTTTTAGGGTATTTATAGTAAATGGTAGCACTAGTCATTGTGTAGCGTATTGGTAGTTATTACTTGAAGTTGCTGCTCAAAAGTAGCATTTATCATTTAGACAGTTATTTGTTATACGTTTAATAAAAATAAATGATAAAACTCTGAGGGTGTTTATATGAATAATCCTGACAATCGATCTCCTGTTAATAATGATGCGACTAACTCACAAGCGAAAAAACCTATTGCGATGATGTCGTGGATGATATTGCTCATCGGTTTAGCAGCTATCGTCTTTGCTATTTATAGTGTGCAGAATATAACCAAGGAAGAGCCGATAGAAACCATTACTCGTGAAGGCGTGGTCACACAAATTCAAAAATTGAATCGTTTGGAAACGGTGGCGTTTAGTGTCGATACCGTCATTACCAGTCAACGTCCTGGCAGTTGGATGAAGCTGTGGCAAGACGAGCAAAAGGGTTTGTTTATCGCGCGCGGACGAGTGGAGGCGGGGATTGATTTAAGTGCACTTACCCCTGAGATGGTACAAGTGGTGCAGCCTGAATTTAACGTCGATGAGGTACAAGAAGCAGGTGCTAATACGCCAGTCTCAGTGATGCCGCAAATCAATATTACCATCCCACCATCAGAGATATTTTCGGTTTATCTAGACGATATCGAGATTTATGATTGGCAGACGGGTGCTTTTGGCATGATGCAAGTCGATCCAAAAATATTGCAACAAGCGCAAAGTATGGCAAAAAAAGAAGTACTCGAACGCGCTTGTCGTGGTGATGTCATGAATATGGCACTAGAAAATGCGCAAACCCAACTGCAACAGCTATTTTCGTTAACTGGTGCAGTAGTGACGGTAACGACTCAAGGTGCAGGCGCGTGCCAGATGTCAGTAAAATAATGCATAATTTTATTAGAGCCATAGACTAGATAATCATACGTTAGCTTATTAATTGGAAACACTTAAAGTAACGCCATTTATATTGTATAGTAGAGCTTATCTATTATTCATAGTGAACTTATGAATTTCGTTGATAATATAACACTACATAAAAAGGTGGCGTATATGACAACTCTTAATAATAAACCGTCTTCTAAGCCTGAACGTCAGCTTGATAAACGCTCTAAAGCGAAAGAATCGCTTTCTTTTGCGACATGGGTGCTGTTAATTATAAGCTTCACTCTACTAGCCTATGCCCTATACATTATCCAAACCCGTATCTTGTAAACTATAGCTGAGCTAGTAAGCAGGCAATTAATATGGCTAAGGTGATGAATGTGACTAAAGCACATTAAGTGAGACGCATCGCTATTTTTTAAATTCAGCAATGGCTAATAGACGCGCTACTTTATGGTCGACCATAGGTTTTGGATAGTTGATTTTGACTAGCTGCCCACTTCTACTAAGTAGCTTGCGCATTTTATCTTCGCTATGCAAGATAGTAGCAGGGATTTCTTTCAACTCAGGCAGCCAAGTTTTAATGAATATCCCATCAGTATCATGAGTTTTAGCTTGGCTAAATGGGTTCATAATACGGAAGTAGGGCGCTGAGTCCGTCCCAGTTGAGGCACTCCATTGCCAGCCGCCATTATTAGAGGCAAAATCCCCATCTATCAGCTGCTGCATAAAGTAGCGCTCGCCTAAGCGCCAATCAATCAATAAATCCTTAGTCAAAAACATCGCCGTGACCATCCGCAAGCGATTGTGCATAAAGCCCGTTGCATTCAGGCAGCGCATTGCCGCATCGACTAACGGTACGCCAGTTTTACCTTTGCACCACGCCGCAAAATCATCTTGATTATATGACCAGTTAATTTTGACATCAGTCTCATGTTTATACGCTTGATGGCGAATCAGCTCGGGCTTATAGTCTAAAACATGGCGATAAAAGTCACGCCAAGCTAGCTCACTTATCCAGCGGTTAATGTCGTTATTATCAGTGTTGTTAAAGCTATCCCCGCTGTCTAAGGTGTCACCGCCATTCCCATGTAATTCTCCCAGTGCTTTGCTCAATTGTAGGGTAGCTTGTAAGTAGCAAAGTCTGGGGCTGATTGCGCCAATAGTCAGGTAAGCAGATAGCTGACTGGTCGCATGTAAGCTTGGTACATCACGGCTCACATCGTAGTTATCAATATCATCAGCGATGAAATCCTTTAAACGTTGGCACGCCGCCGCTTCGCCAGCAGGGTAGGCTGCCCGAGCGTGCTCAAGCTGTACGTCTATATCCATGTGCTCTAATAAACCAGCATTTTGCAGTGTCTTTTGATAATCTTCGACTACTTCTTTACTTGCTCTTTCTATATCTTCGATAGTAGCACTGGCGTTCGATACTTCTAGTTTGACTTTAGTGTTGCCATTTATGGCGGATGCCTCATGCATTTGTATGGTGCTGATATCCAAGGTATGCCGCCATTTTTTATAAAATGGGGTAAACACTTGATACATGCTGTCATCGTTCGTGGTGATGGTTTGTGGTGGCAAGATACATTGATCATGCCAGCGAATAAATTCTACATCGTTGTTTGCAAGCTGTTTGGTTAATTGTTCATCACGCTTAATCTCATTGCCTTCGTACTCGTGATTTGCCATCACAGTGCTGATCTGGTTCGCGCTACAGATATCTAGCATCGCCTCAACACAGTCAGAAAAGCTTGGACAGAGCTGTACTGTTAAGTGGATATTTAATTGTGTTTGCAGAGATTTGGCTAGGATAGGCAAGGTGCGTGCGATATGGTCGAGCTGTGTCAGCGACATGTCATGTGCTTGCCATTGTTCAGGCGTCACGAAGTAAATAGCGCTTACTGAGGCGTTATCCGCATTTGCCTGCTCGCAAAGCGTAGCTAGCGCGGTATTATCATAAACTCGCAGGTCACGACGAAACCACATTAAATAATGTGCTGGGTTTACGCTAGTGGCATCGTCGCTATTGTTGAAGTTGCTTGTTTCGGTGCTATCTGTGCTATCGGTGTTATGAGACGTTTCCGCCGCCGTTTTAGACATTCAACTATCCCTCTATTAATCAATCGCAATCATAAACAAAACTGGTAATAAAAGTATGCTAGGATAAGTTTTTGGATGCAATGGATTTACCATTCAATTAACAAATCCTCATATTTACGCTTTAGCGTTGGCAATTGACGTTTACTTGCCGTCAATGTAGCGAAGACAGTCTAATAATGTCGCACTAAGTGTTATATCTAAGGTCACATCATGCACGTTAAGTTTTGCGGATTTACCCAGCCTAATGATATTAAAATTGCCGCCCAGTTGGGTGTTGATGCGGTTGGCTTGGTATTTTATCCGCCCAGTCCACGCGCTGTCACTATCGAGCGGGCGCAATCGTTAAGTGCGTCTTTGCCAGCTTTTATAAGTATAGTGGCTCTAGTGGTGAATATGCCGCGCGCAGAGCTGATAGAATTAGCGAATCAGGTCGCTTTTGATATCATTCAATTCCATGGTGATGAAACACCAGAGCAATGTGCGCAGCTGGCCAGTGCGGTCAATAAACGCTGGATAAAAGCGCTGCGTATTAATGCTGACCAACACACCGCTGCTAGCGTAAGCGCCGAAATTAATGAGTTTGCCGCCGCTGGCGCGAACAGTATCTTATTGGATGCTTACCATCCCCATAAATATGGCGGCACAGGGGCACGTTTTGATTGGAGTCTGCTACCGCAAGACAGCTCGCTACCTATTATTTTAGCGGGCGGACTGGATGCCGATAATGCCGCTGCCACTTTAGACTTGCCTATTTATGCGGTCGATGTCAGCGGTGGGATTGAGTCTGACAAAGGCAAAAAAGACGCTGCCAAAATGCGTGCCTTTATGAAAGCAGTTAAGCGTGACCGATGGCAAAATGAGACGCTTGGCGAACCTTCGAATATCAGTAACTAGTTTTTTATCCGTGAATTTTTATCCGTTAAATAGCTAATTACTTGGAAAAATTTCCCCCTTATTTATCTTAAAAAATACCACTTATTATAGTAGGAATTATCATGAGTCATGTCGCAAGCAAAGATGTATCGGCTACTGCTAAAGCTATCAATACCTTCACCAATCCAGAGAACGTGCAAGATTTCAATCAATATCCTGATGCCCGTGGACATTTCGGCGTGCATGGCGGTCGCTTTGTCTCTGAAACCTTGATGGCAGCACTAGAAGAGCTAGAAACGTTATATAACACAGTAAAAAAAGACCCTGCGTTTTGGGAAGAATATCACAATGATTTGGTCAACTATGTCGGCCGTCCAACGCCTTTATATCATGCCAAGCGATTGAGCGATGAGATTGGTGGTGCGCAAATTTATTTTAAACGTGAAGACTTAAACCATACTGGCGCCCATAAGGTGAATAACACCATTGGGCAGGCGCTACTTGCCAAGATGAGTGGTAAAAAACGTATTATTGCGGAAACTGGCGCAGGGCAACATGGTGTCGCGACGGCGACGATTGCCGCGCGTTTGGGGCTTGAGTGTATCGTTTATATGGGCGCTGATGATGTCGAGCGTCAAAAGATGAACGTCTATCGTATGCGTTTGCTCGGTGCAACGGTTGTGCCAGTGACTTCTGGCTCACGTACCCTAAAAGATGCCATGAACGAAGCAATGCGTGATTGGGTTACTAATGTCGATAGCACCTATTACATCATCGGTACGGTTGCCGGCCCGCATCCTTATCCGTTATTGGTACGCGATTTCCAAGCGATTATCGGCAAAGAAGCACGTATTCAGCATCTGCAAATGACGGGTAAATTACCAGATGCATTAGTCGCTTGTGTGGGTGGTGGCTCAAACGCCATTGGCTTGTTCTTTGATTTCTTAAACGATACTGACGTTAAAATGTATGGCGTTGAAGCAACGGGTGACGGTATCGAAACGGGTCGTCATTCTGCACCACTGGCTGCTGGTCGTATCGGTGTACTGCATGGTAACCGTACCTATTTGATGGCCGATGATGACGGTCAAATTCAAGAGACACATTCTATCTCAGCGGGTCTTGATTATCCTGGCGTTGGTCCTGAGCACAGCTTCTTAAAAGACATGAAGCGTGTTGAATATGTCGGCTGTACCGATAAAGAGTCGCTAGAAGGCTTTCATGAAGTCACGCGCAAAGAAGGTATTATTCCTGCGCTCGAATCTGCGCATGCCGTCGCTTATGCATTGAAGCTAGCTAAAACGATGACGCCTGATCAAACGATTATCGTGAACATGTCGGGTCGTGGTGATAAAGATTTGCACTCAGTAATGAAGGCGGAAGGGATTGAGTTGTAGTGGCCTCTATTTTTATAAGCTATTTTACGATTTATCCATTATAAGAAAAATTGCTTAACACCCTTTGTTTAATATTGATTCTTAAATAAAGGGTTAACTAGGCCAGTTTATAATAATCAAGAGACCACTATGACCAGAATTGAAAGCACTTTTGAAACCCTAAAAGCCCAAAATAAAAAAGCCCTGATTCCTTATGTCATGGCAGGCGATCCTAATCCTGCGACCACTGTAGGTCTGCTGCATGACCTAGTGAAGCACGGCGCGGATATGATCGAAGTAGGCTTACCGTTCTCTGATCCGATGGCAGATGGCCCAGTCGTCGCTTTAGCTGGAGAGCGTGCATTAGCCGCAGGTACGAGTACACGTGATGCCCTAAAAATGGTCGCGGAATTCCGTCAGCAAGACACGCAGACCCCCATTATTTTGATGGGTTATCTAAATCCCGTGGAAATCATCGGTTATGATAACTTTGTGGCGCTATGTGAGCAGTCAGGTGTCGATGGTATTTTGATGGTTGATTTACCACCAAGCGAGGCGGGCAGTTTTACCCAGCATTTGACTGACCATGCGATGAACGAGATTTTCTTATTGTCACCAACCACTTTACCTGAGCGCCGTGAGCAAGTATTGACTCATTGCGGTGGTTATATTTATTATGTGTCATTAAAAGGCGTGACAGGTTCGGCAACGCTTGATACTGATGATGTTGCGACTCAAGTGCAAGCGATTAAAGCAGCGACTGATTTGCCAGTATGTGTGGGTTTTGGTATTCGTGATGCGGCTTCTGCTAAAGCGATTGGAGCACATGCGGATGGTATTATCGTCGGTAGTGCCTTGGTTCAAAATTTTGCTGATATAGATGCCAATGATAGCACTGCGGTTGCCGCGGCTCAGAAAAAAATCATGGCAAAAATGGATGAGCTACGCGGTGCACTTGATAGTTTGAGAGCCTGAGTTAAATAAAGTTAAATTATCGTCACTTAAATCGTCATGGCAATATGAATAACAATGTTTATAAAGACAGGGTTAAATGACTTTGCTAAAGTTAGTTCACGTGTGTAAACTAACATCACATATAAATTGTTACAGTTTCACGTAAGCGTGCCTTATAACTGCGCTTTATAACTGTGAAAGTTATGAGAATATGTGACGATTAAACTGATCCTTATAAATCGATTCTTAGGGACAAGCGCATGAGCCAGCTTGTCGATAAGCCTTTGATAATGGCGAATAATATGACTGATACGATAATAAAACCTGATATGACGACTCTGAACCATACTGAAAAAAGCAACGCTGAGCCAAACGGTAACGCTGCTGGGCAATCGTGGTTTAATCGCCCGATACCGGGTATTAAACAGCAATTGACAGCGCCTTTGACGGCGGTAGAGACCGAACCATCAACGAAATGCAGCAGCTGCCACTCGATGATTACCAATACGGCGCTGATTTTTAACTGCTATGTTTGCCCGCATTGTGATCATCATTTACCGATGAGTGCTCGTGAGCGCTTAAACTGGTTGCTCGATAAAGTAGAAGGTGAGCTTGGACAACAATTTACTGCCAAAGATCCGCTAAGCTTTGTGGATAGTAAGCCGTATCCGCAGCGCATGACCGAAGCACAGGACAAAACCGGCGAGTCTGAGGCGCTGATTGTACTGTATGGCAAGCTGCGCAATCTTGATGTGGTGACTTGTGCCTTTGACTTCCGTTTTATGGGCGGTTCTATGGGCTCAGTGGTTGGCGATCGTTTTGTCGAAGCAGCTGAGAAAGCACTGGCAGACAAAGTGCCTTTAGTTTGCTTTGCTGCCTCTGGCGGCGCACGTATGCAAGAAGGTTTGCTGTCTTTGATGCAGATGGCACGAACGGCTGCTGCAATTGAGCGTTTGAGAATTGCTGGCGTGCCGTATATCGTGATATTGACCAATCCTGTTTATGGCGGTGTGACTGCATCGCTCGCTATGTTAGGTGATATTCATTTAGCAGAACCAAAAGCCATGATTGGTTTTGCTGGTAAGCGCGTGATTGAGCAAACGGTTCGTGAGACGCTAGAAGAGCCGTTCCAGCGTGCCGAGTTCTTGTTAGAGCACGGTGTGGTCGATGAAGTGGTGCATCGTCATCAAATGATTGATACTATTTACCGTCTGCTGGCAAAGTTAAGCTGCATGCCTAATGTTGATGCCTAACTTGCTCATCGGCTTGACTAACGAATAACTGAGTTTAATATTCCGCATGACTTATGCTTAGTAGCATGATCAATTTTGCTGACTAACTAAGATCAATCAATAGCATTTATCGTCAACAGCGGTAAATGCTATTTTTGCTTTTTGGGCAGGTAGTTATATACTGTCTCTACTTTCTTAATGAATGCTTTCTCATTGACCATTTTTTATTCAAATATTTCAATATAGGCTGTGTCCATGTCCGACTCTCTACTTTTTAACCCTAACACTCCCAACAAGCATTCTAGTTTGACCGAATGGCTCGATTATATGCAGCAGATTCATGTATCGGCAATAGACATGGGGTTGTCGCGAGTTTTGCCAGTTGCCGAGGCGTTAGGCGTGGTACAGTCAGCCAAAGACGATGCTTATGTATTTACGGTGGCGGGCACCAATGGTAAAGGCTCAACGACGGCTGTCATCGCGCAGATGTGCCAAGCAGCAGGTTATAAAACGGCTCTGTATCAATCACCGCATCTAAGTGTATTTAATGAGCGCGTGCGTATCAATGGCGAGATGGTCAGTGACGAGACGTTAATTGAAGCCTTTAGCAAAGTAGAAGCAGCGCGATTAGCATGTGAGCTGACCTTGTCATTTTTTGAGATGACCACGCTTGCCGCATTATTAATATTTGCCGAAGCGGACTGCGATGTTTGGGTGTTGGAGGTCGGGCTGGGTGGGCGCTTAGATGTGGTCAATATCATCGATCCTGATATGGCAGTGATTACCAATATCGCTATCGATCATGTCGATTGGCTGGGTGACAATGTCGAAGATATTGGGCGTGAGAAAGCAGGTATCTTACGTGATGGTATCAGTGTGGTTTATGGCGCTACTGTGATGCCAGTCAGTGTGCAGCAAGCCATTGATAAGCATCAGGTGACCTGTTATCAAGTTGGGCAAGATTTTGATTATCGTGAAGTGGATGCAAGCGCTTGGCAATACAGCAATGCCGCGGTCACCATGCAGTTACCACGCCCAGCATTGTCATTGACCAATACTGCCAATGCGTTATCAGCAGTGCTCGCAAGTTCGTTGAATATCGATAGCACTGCTATCGAGCAAGCATTACAAACGGTCAAGCTCGCCGGTCGCTTTGATTATCGCGAGACCCATAATCGCCATTGGTTGTTCGATGTCGCGCATAACGAGCAAGGCGTTGAGTTTTTATTGGCGCAATTATTGCCACTTTGGCAGCAACATTTAGCCAATCAAAATAACTTTGATGCTCTCAATCAAAGCAGTAGTCAAAACAGCAGCCAACAAAACCAAGCTGTACGCAGACCTGCCAGCATTAAAATGCTATTTTCTATGTTGGGTGATAAAGATATCAATAAAGTCGTGCAGCGTTTGACCGAAGCGGGATTACCGATTAGCGATTGGTTTGTCGCTGAGATTGATTATCCACGCGCAGCGAGCACTGAGCACTTGCAAGGTATCTTATCAAGCTATGTCGATGATGCTCAAATACACGATTTTGCTAGATTGAAAGATGCGACGCAGGCCGTGATAAATGCCAGTCAGCCGCAAGACCTCATCGTGGTATGTGGCTCCTTTCATACGATCGGCGAGGCACTGGCCGCACTGGCGGTTGATAATTAACATTAAAATGGTGCTTATTTAATGTTAATCTTAGCAGTAGCATGATGGCAGACAGTATGAAAAATATGCTTTATAATCAAAGTGATTTGGCAAGTTGCTCTATAATGGCATTAAACGCTTGGCATAACATTTAAAAACGGATGGACGCAACTGGTGGCAATGACACCTATCAAGGCTATTAAAACTATCTAAACACAGTTTTGAGACGACAGTTGCGCCGCTCAATCAACCTTATTACCAACTAAGAGACGTAAACGGATGAACTTTTCGAGACAAGCCTTATTGGGCATTGGGATGATTATCGGCGGTAGCGTGATGCTATACGCCATGGTGCAACAGATTGGTGATAGTAATGAACCACAACCAGCGTCAGCAGTGGTAGATAAGCCAAGCCCTGAGCAAGAGTCTCCTCAGCCGCTGACGACGGATATCGAGACTGAAAAACGTATCCTGGCAGAAAAACAAAAAGAGCGCGCTGCTCGTGTTGCTGAACAAGAAAAACGTGCCCAGCAGTTCTTAACTGAACAGGAAGCCGCTGAGGCGGAAGCATTGGCAAAAGCCCGTGCAGAAAGTCAGCAGTATATGGCCAGTAGTGCGGCAGCTGCTGAAGAGAGTGATAAATCAGACGCGGAAAAAAATGATGCTACAGCACCAATAAAAAAGACTGGCGCTGCTGGGTCAGCTGAAAGTGAGACAAACACTGAAGACCAGCAAAAAGCTGCCCAAGCGCAACAAGAAGCTCAAAGGCAAGCGGCGATTAAAGAGCAGGCTGCCGCAAAGAAACTAGCAGACAGTAAAAAAGAAGCGGAAGCAAAAAGACAAGCGGATGCTAAGAAACAAGCGGATGCTGCGGCTGAGAAAAAACAAGCGGCAGCAGAAGCGGCTAAGAATGAGCCACCAAAATCGCCTTCTGATTATCAAGTTAAAAGAGGAGATGGGCTGATTAAACTGGCGCGGCAATACAATATGCCAGTAGAAGTATTGGCACAAGCGAATAATCTGTCACCATCGACATCGCTACAACTGGGTCAAAACATCACCATTCCATCACGTAAGCAAGTGGAGCGATTAGCACGTGAAGCGGCAGCGGCTGAGCAGGCACGGGAAGAGAAGCGTCAAAAGGAAGAAGCATTAGCCAAGAAGTCAGCAGATGCCAAGCGTGAGGCGCAGCAGAAACTTAGCGAAGCACGTCAAGAAGTCAAAGAGACCGATGCCAAAGGTAGCTTTGGTGTACAGGTCGCATTAGCAAACGATCAAGCCAAAGCAGATGAGTTGGCGAAAAAATTCCAGTCAGCAGGCTATCAAGTCAAGACCAGTACCACCAGCCGAGGCGTACGTGTCATCGTCGGTCCTGAGCGTGGTAAAGTGGCGGCATTGGCGCTTAAAGATAAAATCAATAGCGACCCTAAAGTAAATACCACCAGTGCCTGGGTCTTATACTGGCGTTAAAAGCGTCTTTAAATTTGGGTAGTAGTTAGCCCTTAGAAACTAATGATTACCTAATAACTTGGCCGTATAATTTCAGTTTTTTGATTTTTTCTCTCTTATTATAAAAACACGACATTAGATGTCGTGTTTTTTGCGTTATAGATTGCCGATAAGGATAGGCTTAGATACTATGCCTACCATTTATTACTTCCTTCTGTATAACCTGTCAGCCTAGAAAGGTTGACCTGCTGTGATTGTTAAAAACGACGGCTTGCATTCAGTTTTTTATAAATAGCGAAGTCGTGAGTTTGGTCAATCACTCTTAAATTGTATAAGGTAAAACCATGTCATTTGGCGTTATATTTTTAGTATTGGCCGTTGGGTTTTTAGGTCTCATTACATTACCAAAGCTGTTATCAAAACGTCAAAGCACAGAGCCTGATCCTAAGCCTGTGCGTGGTGATGATTTGGCTATATGGCCATTCGCACCCATGCCTATTATGACGGATACTGAAGTGCTGTTTTTTAATAAATTAAAAAATGCCTTACCAGAATATCATATTTTTGTTCAAGTGCAGCTGTCAAGAATCATCGAAGCCAATAGTAGCGAGACCTCCGAGCGCAGTTTTTGGTTTAATCGCATCTGTCGTCAAAGCGTTGATTACGTGATTGTTGATATTGATGCTCAAACAACCTTAGTGGCTATTGAACTTGATGATTGGACACACAGCAGTAAGTCACGACAAAAGGCCGATGATAAAAAGGACAAAGCCCTTGCCAGCGCAGGCATTCCGATTGTGCGCTTTCATGCTGAGCGTATGCCAAGTGCGGATATGCTCAGATATGAGCTGATGCAAGTGATTGAGACTTATTAAAAATTTACCCGAGCTCTTTAAGGGCTATCATTTGTTTCATCAGGCTGCCTTGGGTAAATGACAATTGGTCTGCCATTTTCAAAATACAGCCCTGTTGCAGGTGGCGTATCGTCTTCCCAAACCAACTGTGGCTGACATTTATCGTAACTGTCATAAAAGCTGCGTTTGGTAAACCATTCGATATAATGTGCGCGTCTGAGTTTCACCATGTTAATGGTTGCGAGACATGCTTTGTCACTTTTATCGCACCATTCATGCATCGGAAAGCTGGGTGCTAGCCAAGTAGGCCAGTCAGAATGGCTAGAGTTGGCTATGTTCATTGGCAAAAAGAATCGTCCTTTTATGATGCCATAACGCTTATCAATTTTTACTTGTCCATGATTTTCGGTATCGACCCACACCGTGCGAAACTGCTTGGTTTGCATATGCGTCATTTTACGCTGTAGATTGTCATTAGAATTTATCCCTACCCAATTTACAGGCGCAAAAGGGGCTGATCCCATAAAAAACTTAATCGCTAATTCCCAATGTTCGATGAGACCTTCATCGTGATTATGCAAAATCAAATCTAGTTCGCCAGTCGTCTGCTTGCCGTTGTACAACTGTACGTTATTAGCGAGCGTTTCGTATGGATGCAACTTGCGCGCAAACCCATCCTCTAACCAAAATGACAATAACCCCTCGAAATGAAAACCCAAGCGGTTAGGACTCGGACGCGTCAGTAAATAGCGGGTCAGATCCTGATAAGCATTGGTAGTATCTAGCTCTTCTAAACGTTGCTCATACGCCTCAAACTGCTGCTGCCAAAAGCTTGCACTATGTACCGATACGATATGCGTATTCTGATGCGGTGCAAAGTCCAACCACTCTGTTAAGACATTAGGGCACGCCAGCACATAAGCCAAATCGCGTACATAAGGCCGCTGATAAGCTTCCCAAGGTGCATAGTTGGTATGAGTTGCGAGAGTGGCGGGGTGTAGCGTGCTAAGCTCAAACATAGATTAAACCAGTGTAAACGTAAAGTATTTACCCTAGCTGCTCACTTGCTAAAAGTCTATAGTCAATCGTACTATGTTAAGATTGAGACCATCTGGCAGCACATGCTCTGTCGATTATGAAACATAAATCAAATAATAATGAGGATTGAACTATGAAATACCTTTTGCAAATCGATTTTCCATATAGTGGCCCTTTTGGCAATGCGTTCTTTGAATCGATGAAAGAGCTCGCTGAAGACATCGCAAACGAGAATGGTCTAGTCTATAAGCTATGGACAGAAAATGAAGAAACGCAAGAAGCGGGCGGCATCTACGTGTTTGACAACTTAGATGATGCCAACAGATACCTTGCCAAACATACCGAGCGTTTAGAGTCTTTTGGCTTTACAGATATTAAGTCTAAAACTTTTGAAATTAACGAAGCGCTGAGTGCGATTACTAAAGCGTCTGTATGATAATTGATGAAAAGTCATGAAAAAAAAGCCAACCATTGAAAGCAATGATTGGCTTTTTTATTGTATTGCTATGTTTGGTCGGAACGGCAGGATTTGAACCTGCGACCACTACACCCCCAGTGTAGTGCGCTACCAGACTGCGCTACGCCCCGAATGACTGACTATTTTACGCAAAATCGTACGTATTGCAAGAGCTATTTATTTTGCTTGATTTTTACAACACCATTCTACGTATCATAGTCAGCATAACTACTTTACCGTTTAACCTAACCCAATAGTTCTTTTAGGATTTGGTTTACTTGCTGAGGGTTAGCACTACCGCGGCTGGCTTTCATCACTTGTCCGACGAGACCATTAAAGGCTTTTTCTTTACCGCCGCGATATTCTTCCACCATGGCTTGATTCTTAGCAATGACTTCTTCTACCATGGCTTTGATAGCGCCAGTATCCGTTTCTTGCTTAAGACCTTTTTCTTCAATGATTTTATCTGCTGCATCATCATCGTTGCCGCCTTCGCGCTCATACAGAGCGCTAAAGACTTTCTTAGCCAATTTACCAGACAGCGTATCGTCTTTGATACGCGCTAGCATGCCAGCCAATTGCTTGGCGCTGATAGGGGAGTCGATGATGTCTTTATCATCTTTATTCAGTGCACCGAGCAAGTCGCCCATGACCCAGTTAGCTGCCATCTTCGCATCTTGCTGACCCACTTCAGCGACGACATCTTCAAAGTAATCGGCAAGCTGACGGCTACCAGTCAAGATACGTGCGTCGTACTCTGACAGCCCAAGCGCTTCTTCAAAACGTGCGCGACGTACAACAGGTAGCTCAGGCATGGCTGCTTTAATCGCATCGACAGTATGTTGCTCGATACGTACAGGCAGCAAATCAGGATCAGGGAAGTAGCGATAGTCGTTGGCGTCTTCCTTAGTACGCATGGTGCGAGTTTCGTCGCGCTCTGGATCATAAAGCATCGTTGCTTGGATAACTTTACCGCCGTCTTCGATGATGTCGATTTGACGCTCGATTTCACGATTGATGGCGCGTTCGATAAAGCGGAACGAGTTTAGGTTTTTGAGTTCAGTACGCGTACCCAATTCTGCACCAGGCTCGCGCACAGAGACGTTACAGTCACAGCGAAATGACCCTTCTGCCATGACCGCATCTGAGATACCGAGCCACGTGACCAGCTGATGAATGGCTTTGATATAGGCCAGTGCTTCGTGAGCTGAGCGCATATCAGGCTCAGAGACGATTTCGATTAACGGCGTACCAGCGCGGTTCAAATCCACGCCAGTCATACCATCGACGGCATCGTGTACTGACTTACCAGCGTCTTCTTCTAAATGCGCGCGGGTGATACCCATACGTTTAGGATATTCGTTTTCCTCGCCTTCATTGACGATGACATCGATATAGCCTTCGCCAACGATAGGGTTGGCCATTTGGGTGATTTGATAGCCTTTAGGCAAGTCAGGATAAAAGTAATTTTTGCGGTCAAAGGTATTAAATAGACCCAGCTCAGCATTGACGCCGATACCGAATTTCAGCGCACGATCGACCACGCCAGCATTTAGAACTGGTAGTACACCGGGCAAGCCTAAATCTACGATACTGGCTTGGCTGTTTGGCTCATGACCAAAGTCAGTCGGTGCACTGGAGAATATTTTACTTTCAGTATTGAGCTGGCAGTGAATCTCGATACCGATGACCACTTCGTAACCATCGACAAATAGCTCTTTACGAACAGGATGTTTGCGTACGGCATTGTTATCAGTAATAGTTGCTGTGTTCATTATACCGTCTCCTTCGCGATAGTAGAGTGTTGTAAATGGTGATCTGTATGCTGCTGGAATAGATGCGCGGTGGCTAGCAGCTTGCTTTCTTGCCAATACTGACCAATCAGTTGCAAGCCAACAGGCAAGCCTTCTGATGTCAGACCAACTGGCTGGCTGAGCGCAGGTAGGCCGGCTAAGTTAACCGCGATGGTATAAACATCGCCCAAGTACATGGTTGCAGGGTCAAGATCTTCAGCAAGCTTGTAAGCAGCCGTTGGTGCAGTTGGACTGGCAATGACATCACAGTTGGCAAAAGCGTCTTCGAAGTCTTTAACGATTAAGCGGCGTATTTTTTGTGCTTTAGTATAATAAGCATCAAAATAACCAGCAGATAGCGCATACGTACCTGTTAAGATACGGCGCTGTACTTCAGGACCAAAACCTTCAGAGCGTGAGCGCGTGTATAAATCGATGAGATCAGTCGGGTTTTCACAGCGATAACCAAAGCGTACACCATCGAAGCGTGATAGGTTGGAAGACGCTTCAGCAGGCGCTAGCATATAGTAGGTGGCAAGCGTGATATCAGGGTCAGTGATGTTCACTTCTACGATGGTCGCGCCCAGTTCTTCATATTTCTTTAGAGCAGCACGTACTGCCGTTTCTACTTCAGCATCAAGTCCTTTACTAAAGTACTCTTTAGCGACACCAATACGTAAACCATCAAATGGCTTATCACCAGCAGCAGCTTCTGCGTCATTAAGGTCTTGCACGTAGTCCGGCATATCATGCTTGATAGAAGTTGCATCGCGTGGATCGTGACCAATCATTGGTTGTAATAGATAGGCACAATCTTTAGCGCTACGACCCATGCTACCAGCTTGGTCAAGACTTGAGGCGTAGGCAATCATACCAAAACGTGACACACGGCCATAAGTCGGTTTGATGCCTGTTAAGCCGCAAAATGAGGCAGGCTGACGAATAGAGCCACCCGTGTCACTACCGGTTGCGACTGGCACAAAACCTGCGGCAACAGCGGCGGCACTACCACCAGAAGAACCACCCGGAACACGTTCTAAATCCCAAGGGTTTTGTACGGTACCGTAGTATGAGCTGCTGTTATCTGAGCCCATTGCAAACTCATCCATATTGAGCTTACCAAGGCTAATCATGCCCGCTTTATCAATGTTAGAAACGATAGTGGCGTTATAAGGTGAAACGAAATTATGTAGCATCTTTGAGCCACAAGTCGTCAGCACACCTTGCGTACAAAAAATGTCTTTATGCGCCATCGGTACGCCAAGTAGCGCGCGCTTATCGCCTTGTGCACGCATCTCATCAGCTGCCTGTGCCTGTGCACGGGCAGTTTCAGAGGTATGAGTGATAAAGCTATTAATCTTGCTATCTAGTGCGTCTATGCGCTTGATGTAATGTTCGGTCAGCTCAAGGCTGCTAAATTGTTTGTCTTGCAAGCCAGTAATAAGCTGCTCGGTACTTAATAGATGAAGTTCAGACATAGGGTGTCGTCCGTCAAAATGTGAATAGCATAAAGTAAAATAGGGTAGCGATTAAAGCAGCGCGCCGCTTATTCAATCACTTGTGGAACCAAATATAAGCCATCTTCAACAGCTGGGGCAACTGACTGATTGCGCTCGCGATTGATGTCGTGTTTAGCGACATCAGCCCGCAATTCTTGGCAAGCTTCATGAATGTTTGCTAAGGGTTTGATGCCTGTGGTATCCACGTTAGATAGCGTATTCATCAGTTTTAATACTTTACTAATATCGTCGGCATAGCTATCGGCTGTGCTTTCATCGACACCCAAACGTGCAAGGTTGGCAACTTCTAGGATTTCTTCACGGCTGACGTTGCTGTCAGACGTTGCTGGTTGCTGTGACATAGTTTCTCCAGTGAAGGACAGTTTTTGTTAGAGTAGAATGCGGCTAAAATAGGCAAGCATTAGATATAGATAATTATTAACACAAACTAAAACAAGGGGTTTATCTTAAGATGTATATATAGTGGCTTTATTATAAAGCATCTGGCTTAAGTTTACAGAGCATGACGCTTGATTGATGCACAATATCAACCAAGATGGCGTGATTTGCAAAATTGACCGTATAATTCACGATTGATTCTCAATTGCTTACCCATTACGTTCTGAAATACGTTACAGTATGCACCTGTGCTGCTAAGCAAAATTATCGTTTGCCTGTAGAGCCTTGTTAGTTATTGAATTAAATGATGTTTCATTAAGTCGAATGGTATTTACTGCTATTTTAAACTTTGTAACAACTTTTAGCGTTTAAGACCGAAATCCTGACTTACTGATGCAAATATCTGTGTTTTTTTTGAGCCAAATCGGTATAATTTAGCTCAGTTTTTCCATTGCATCATTATTGCTTAGGTTTGACTTGTTGCGAGGTTCAAATTTCGCCATAAGTAATGTCTAACGACGACCTGCTCAACGCTGACGAGTAACGCCTCAGTCAATCTCATTCGCCTCATTCGCCTCATTCGCCTCATTTGTAATACGCTGGAAATATTAGTCATGAACCTGTTTGGATTTTTATCAAATAATATCGCTATCGACCTCGGTACTGCGAACACTCTCATTTTTATTCCTAATAAAGGCGTCGTACTTGACGAGCCTACGGTGGTTGCGTTACGAAGTAATCGTACACAAAACCCTACCGTTGCGGCTGTTGGTATTGATGCCAAGCAGATGCTTGGTCGTACACCTGCCAATATTACAGCGATTCGCCCATTAAAAGACGGCGTGATTGCTGACTTTGAAGTGACGCAAAAAATGCTCAAGCATTTCATCACGAAGGTAAAAGCCAAGCGTTTTATGGCGCAGCCTAACGTGGTGGTTTGTGTGCCTTGTAAGTCTACTCTGGTTGAGCGTAAAGCGATTCGTGAAGCGGTATCTTCGGCAGGTGCGAGTAAAGTACTATTGTTAGAAGAGCCAATGGCTGCTGCCATCGGTGCTGGCTTGCCAGTTCATGAAGCCAGTGGTTCGATGGTGGTTGATATTGGTGGCGGCACGACGGAGATTGCCGTTATCGCGTTATCTGGTTGCGTTTATGCTGAGTCGATTCGTATCGGTGGCGATATGTTTGATGACGCGATTATCACCCATGTGCGCCGTACCCATGGTTGTGTGATTGGTGAGACCACAGCTGAGCGTATCAAACACGAAGTTGGCTCTGCTTTGAATGAAGACAGTCAGCTAGAAGTTGAAGTTCGCGGTCGTAGCATGGCAGAAGGCGTGCCAAAAACCTTTACTGTCAACTCAGAAGAAGTACAAAAAGCCCTGAGTGATCCGCTGAGCGGTATCGTTAGCGCGGTGAAAGCTGCACTTGAGCAGACGCCACCTGAGCTGTCATCAGATATCGCAGAGCGTGGTATTGTCTTGACGGGCGGCGGTGCGCTGTTGCGTGATTTGGACAAATTGATTTCAAGAGAGACAGGTCTACCTGTGACCGTTGCTGAAGATCCATTGACTTGCGTCAGCCGCGGCGGTGGTATTGCACTTGATTTTATCAATAACAAAAGCTTGAACATGATTTTTGTTTAGATTGCTTTAGTTAAGCACTGCGGTATTGATAAATCATCTTCGTCGTGCTTGATGATAGCTTGCGTAAAAATAGTGGGTCAAAACAGTATAAAATTAAAGGTAGCCAGTTGCGCTGCCTTTAATTGCATTAATCAACTAGAACCCAGTACTGGCTACTGCTTATTTTATAACTCCTGAGTTAGACGACTTATGACCCCAAGTATTTTTGCGCGCCAGCCGTTAGCACTTCGTAAGACTGCCATTGTATTAATAGCAGCTCTAATACTGATGTGGTTCGATAGCAAAAATTCAGAATGGTTTAATCCAGTACGTAGTACCAGTCATGCCGCTATGCAGCCTATTTATGAGCTATCACTGTTACCGAGTTATGCCAAGCATTGGGCAGGTGGCAGCTTACAGTCTAAAGAAGCGCTGCGCCGCGAAAACATGCAATTGAAGTCTCAGCTTATCCATGCGCAAGCCAAGTTGCAGCAGCAAGATTATATTTTGGCACAAAATGCGCGCCTGCAAGGTATTTTATCAACGACTAAGCCTGAACAATTTGATCTTAATTTGGCACAGGTAATCGGTACAGACACCAACTTACTCAGACAAATCGTGGTGCTCAATAAAGGCGTTCAAGACGGGGTTCAAGTTGGACAGACAGTGATTGATGAAGACGGTATTTTAGGGCAGATTATTAATGTCTATCCCAATACCAGTCGCCTGCTATTGATTACTGATGAGCAGCAATCGGTTGCAGTTACAGTCAAGCGCACAGGTCAACGCGCTATCGTGACAGGGCAAGGGATACCAACCTCATTAAGCCTTGACTATGTATTCAAAACCTCAGACGTGCGTGTGGGTGATGAGTTGGTGTCATCAGGATTGGGTGGGCGTATTCCAGCAGGGTATCGTGTCGGCCGTATCGCCCATATTAAAGATACTCAAGCCGATAACTTTAGAAGTATAGAAGTGACCCCAGCGGCGAACTTTATCGATAATGCGTATGTATTAGTCTTGCAAGATAAGCTGGTGAATAAAAATAATATGACTCTCAATGACCGTTAAGAAGTTAGGCGCTAAACACGTAAGCACCAATCAGACAATGGCTGGCATCTATTTATTAACTGGTCTGTTTGTCGATACATTTTCAGCCATGGTTTTTACCCCATCAATGCCCACTCATGCTTTAACAGCAGCCATCAATACATTCGTTAAGGTAAGTACCCATGTCGTATCCTGATTCTGAGAATGCAACGGTACTACTGATTGCTACCATCATTCTAAGTTTTGTTATTGCGTCATCGCTCAATGTATATCCGTTAAGTCCTAGTATGGCTACCTTACGCCCTATGGTCATGATCATGGTGCTGATTTTTTGGTTGTTATTTCAGCCACGCTATGTTGGTATTTTTACAGCATTTACCATCGGTCTCATTGCTGACTTACTCATGGATACCCATTTGGGACAGCAAGCCTTTGCCGCCGTGGCAGTCGCCTTCTTCATAAAAATAACCAGTATTTATATTAGGCAACTAAATACCATCAGTGCATGGTTATTAGCGAGCTTAGGATTGGTTGTTTTTCAATTATGTTTATGGATATTGCAGATGTTTATCCAGAATGTCTTTGTCGCACAATCTGCCTTATCACTGTTGATGAGTATCATCAGCTGGCCATTGGTACTACTGGCTTTGCGTAAATTTGCGTCATAAGAAAAATTCTGCTGATAACCAATAAAATTATAGCGCTTGTGTTTATTAATCATGACTAACTAATGTTAATGCACTAACAGGCAGCAGTTTTCGGTAGTAGGTAGATAAATTCAGATATAAAGAGAGTAGCGATGGATATTATTTTAGCTTCTGGTTCGCCGCGCCGTCGTGAACTGTTAGAAAGAGCACAACTAGAATTTAGCACATTGAGTGTAGATGTCGATGAAACAAAGCATGATGATGAGTCACCCACAGACTATATCGAGCGCATGGTCGCCACTAAAGCTGAGGCTGCCATACAGCAACTAGCATCATGCTTGAAAACAGATAAAAGCTGTTTTTCTGACTCACTGATCATTCTAACGTCTGATACCATCGGTGTGCTGGCAGATGGTCAAACAGTGCTGGTCAAGCCAGTCGATCATGAGCACGCTTATAGCATGTGGCAACAGATGTCTGATAATGTCCATGAAGTATGGACAGCGGTTCAAGCAACTTATGTATCATTATCTTCTAAAGCGGTCAACAGCACAACTCATGAGCCAGTATTTCAAATCATTAATCAGCAACAAATCACTGAGCGTACCGAAGTGACCTTTATAGCGCTCACTGCGGAGATGATGAGTAATTACTGGGAAAGTGGTGAGCCTGCTGATAAAGCGGGTGGTTATGGTATACAAGGTTTGGGGGCTATTTGGGTCAGCCGTATCAATGGTAGCTATACCAATGTCGTGGGTTTACCACTTCCACAAACGCTGGCGTTAATTAAAAACGTCACAGATATTAGTGTCAATTAAAATGCGAGACAGACCCTGATGGAGATTATTTGTCTCTCAGAGATTGGTTGTCACTCTAACCTGCTGCACATAATAACACGCGAGAGTAATGGGCGAGAGCCAGCTGCATTTGTTACACTATAAAGATAATAGACGATGAACGTCTAACAAGAAAGCTGAGAGATAAGAGAAAAAAATTATGTCCGAAGAGCTGCTGATTAATATTAGTCCAATGGAATCCCGTGTCGCAGTCTTAGACAATGGCATCTTGGGCGAAATTTATATTGAACGTCATCATAAATTGGGTCTGGTCGGCAATATCTATCTGGGTACAGTCGTACGCGTTTTACCTGGTATGCAGGCAGCATTCGTTGATATCGGGCAGTCGCGGACAGCATTTTTACATGTCAATGATATGCAGCGTGAGCCGCGTCCAGTAGCAGAAAATAAAAGTAAAGCGGCTGACAATGGCGATCAAAACTCGGATAGCAATATAGAAGATGCTGTGGTAGAAAATAGTACTAATAACTTGGCTGTCACGCCACCGGTGATTAGTATACAAAATACCGAAGTCATCCCTGTTTCTAAAACGTTGATTCAACATCGCTTGCATGAAAGCCAACGTATTTTAGTGCAAGTAACCAAAGATCAGTTGGGCAGTAAAGGCGCTCGCTTGACCACCAATATATCCTTGCCATCTCGCTATTTGGTGTATCTACCCTCAAGCGAACACATTGGTATCTCTCAGCGCATTGATGGCGAAGAAGAGCGCACTCGTCTGAAGACTGAGCTTAGTAGCCTGATGCAAACGGTCAATCTAAAAGGCGGTCTCATCGCTCGTACCGCTGCTGAACGTGTCCCTGTCGATAAGCTTGAAGAAGACATTTATTATCTATTGCAACTGTGGCGTACCATCTGCGCGCGTCGCCAAGAGATGAAACAACATCAAAGTTCTGATCTTATTTATCAAGAGCTATCATTACCGCTGCGCTCTATCCGTGATTTGGTACACGCGGATACCGAGAAAGTCATCATTGATAATGCACAAATTTATGAACAAGTCAGATCCTTTGCCAAAGAGTTTGTACCTTTTGTCTATGACCGCATTTTCCATTATACCGCTGAGCCATCCTTGTTTGATGTCCATCGTGTCGAAGATGATTTGCGTGATGCTTTAAAACGCCGCGTAGATTTAAAATCAGGTGGCTATCTCATTATCGACCAAACAGAAGCGATGACCACGATCGATGTCAATACGGGATCATTCGTAGGCGGGCGTTCGTTAGAAGATACGGTTTATAAAACCAATCTTGAGGCAACTCATGCAATCGCCCGTCAGCTGCGTTTGCGTAATCTAGGCGGTATTATCATCCTAGACTTTATTGACATGCTTGAACAGCAGCATAAAGATGATGTGTTAGAGAGTCTGCAATCACAGCTAGTACAAGACTATGCCAAAACTAAGATTACTCAGGTCAGTGAGCTTGGGTTAGTAGAGATGACGCGTAAACGTACGCGTGAGTCGCTCGGACAGCAGCTATGTGAGCCGTGCTCGACCTGTCAAGGACGCGGCTTTGTTAAAACGGCTGAGACAGTCTGCTTTGAGATATTCCGTGAAATCATGCGTTGTGCTCGTACTTATAACTCTCCCAAGAAATTTACGGTCGTTGCCCATGCAGCAGTCATTGATTTACTTCTCACTTCAGAGTCAGACACGGTGGCAGATTTAGAGTATTTACTTGGTAGAGTGATTACCTTTGATGTCGAAAATCTCTATACTCAAGAGCAATATGACATTGTTTTGGATTGATGTTTCATAGCTTTAGATTAACAGTGCATAGTTATCGATTCATATAAGCGTGATTATTAAGCACAGATACGGTTGTTTACATATTACTGTTTATAAAGGGTAATATCATAAGTCGCTATAGATATTACCCTTGCAATGACTGAAATACTATGTATAATATACACCACTGAATTATATATGCGCCGCCAATCAAACAGCGGGCGCTATGACAGCTAGAGCATCGTTTCTAGCACTATTTCATTATGCCTTTGCTGACATCCTATAATGGAAGGGTCGGCGGGGCTTTAAACTATTTTGCTTTTGGCACGCTACAAGTTCGGATAAAGAACTCATTCTGGTTAAGAACAGAAGGCCGCTTTAAGTGAATATTTAACCAAACGGCTTTTGATCATATCTTTGCAAAGCAAAAATGACAAAAGCACATATTAGGAGCTTGCTGGCATGGCTAACCAGAGAATCCGTATCCGTCTTAAGTCTTTTGATCATCGTCTGATTGATCAATCTGCACAAGAGATTGTTGATACTGCAAAGCGCACCGGTGCGCAAATTTGTGGTCCTGTACCGTTGCCGACTCGCATTGAGCGCTTCAACGTTCTAACTTCACCACACGTAAACAAAGACGCTCGTGATCAGTACGAAATCCGTACTCATAAGCGTATGGTTGACATCGTTCAACCTACCGACAAAACTGTGGATGCGCTAATGAAGCTTGACTTGGCGGCGGGTGTTGACGTTCAAATTGCTTTGGGTTAATGCACATAAACACCCAACCCATTAATATAAGATATAAAGAGGTCTAAAATGGCGATCGGTTTAGTCGGTAAAAAATGCGGCATGACCCGTGTCTTCACTGAAGCAGGCGCATCTATCCCTGTAACAGTGGTTGAGATCAGTGCTAATCGCATTACTCAAGTAAAAAATACTGATGTAGATGGCTATCAAGCCATCCAAGTTACCACAGGTACCCGTCGTGACAGCCGCGTAGCAGCAGCTCAAAAAGGTCACTTCGCTAAAGCTGGCGTTGCCGCTGGTCGTGGTGTTTGGGAATTTCGTGCCAATGATAGCGATCTTGAAGGTCGTGAAATTGGTGGTGAGATCCTAGCTGACTTGTTCGAACAAGGTCAGATGGTTGATGTCACAGGTAACAGTAAAGGTAAAGGCTTTCAAGGCGGCGTGAAGCGTCACAACTTCAGCATGCAAGATGCCACTCATGGTAACTCAGTATCTCACCGTGCCATTGGTTCAACTGGTCAAAACCAGTCACCAGGTAAAGTCTTCAAAGGCAAGAAAATGCCAGGTCAGATGGGTAACAAACGCGTTACCGTTCAGGGCCTAGAAGTGATATCGGTTGATGTTGAAAAAGGGTTACTTGTCATCAAGGGTGCTATCCCAGGTGCCACCGGTGGCGATGTCATCGTACGTCCGTCAGTCAAAGCCTAAGCAAGGGGATTAACGTGGATTTAAAAACAGTTACAGGGGCGGCAGTTGAGCTTTCTGATACGGCTTTCGGTCGTGAATTCAACGAAGCACTAGTGCATCAAGTCGTCACCGCATATCTTGCTGGTGCTCGTCAAGGTACACGCGCTCAAAAAACCCGTGCCGAAGTTTCTGGTGGTGGCATTAAGCCATGGCGCCAAAAAGGTACTGGTCGCGCTCGTGCAGGTTCTATTCGTAGCCCAATCTGGCGTGGGGGCGGTCGTGCATTCGCGGCTAAACCACAAGATTGGTCACAGAAAGTTAACCGTAAAATGTATCGCGGTGCTATGCAGTGTATCTTAGCCGAATTGATTCGCCAAGAGCGTTTGATTTTGGTCGAAGAGCTAAGCGTTTCTGGACCTAAGACTAAAGAGTTGATTGCAAAGTTAGGTGAGTTAAATGCATCACGTGCATTAATCGTCACTAAAGAAGTTGACGAAAACTTATACTTAGCTGCTCGCAACATCCCACATGTCAATGTACTTGATACAAGTGAAGTGGATCCAGTGAGCTTGATCGCTTTTGATAAAGTGATCATGACAGTCGAAGCTGCGAAACAATTTGAGGAAGCACTAGCATGAATAACGCAAGACTTTATCAGATCCTAAGAGGACCTGTATTCTCAGAGAAATCTCAAATGCTTGGCGACTCACTTGGTGTGCAGGTATTTAAAATTGACTCTAACGCTACTAAGCTTGAAGTCAAAAAAGCGGTTGAGATGATGTTTGAAGGTGTTGAAGTTTTAAAAGTAAACACTTTGAATGTTAAAGGTAAGACAAAGCGTTTTGGTAAAAGTATCGGCCGTCGTAATGACTACAAAAAAGCCTACGTTACCTTAAAAGCTGGTCAAGATGTACAAATGGCTGATGCTGGTGAAGAGGTCGCGAATACGACTGCTTCTACTAGTGAAACAGCGAACAACGAATAAGGATTACACTCATGCCTATCGTAAAAGCAAAGCCAACATCACCAGGCCGTCGTTTTGTTGAAAAAGTGGTGCATCCACACCTTTATAAAGGTCGTCCGTTTGCAGCGCTTCTCGAATCAAAAAGTAAAACTGGTGGTCGTAACAATAATGGTCGCATAACGACTCGTCATATTGGCGGTGGTCATAAGCAGCATTATCGTATTATCGATTTCAAACGTACTAAAGACAATATCCCAGCAACGGTAGAGCGTATTGAATACGATCCTAACCGTACTGCGCACATTGCTTTACTTAAGTACGCTGATGGCGAACGTCGCTATATCATTGCTGCTAAAAAACAAGCAGTTGGCGATACAGTAATGTCAGGTGAGCTATCACCAATTCGTCCAGGTAACTGTTTACCGCTGAAAAACATCCCATTGGGTACTGTGATCCATAATATCGAACTTAAAATCGGTAAAGGCGCACAGATGGCTCGTTCTGCGGGTGCTAGCGTTCAGTTGTTAGGTCGTGAAGGTATTTATGCTATTCTACGTATGCGCTCTGGCGAAACTCGCCGTGTACACGTGAACTGCCGTGCCGTTATTGGTGAAGTTTCTAACACTGAAAACAACTTGAAATCACTTGGTAAAGCCGGTGCTTCACGTTGGCGTGGTGTTCGTCCTTCTGTTCGTGGTGTTGCTATGAACCCGGTTGATCACCCACATGGTGGTGGTGAAGGTCGTAATAAAGGTCGCCATCCAACCAGCCCTTGGGGTCAGAAGTCTAAAGGACTTAAAACGCGTAGTAATAAGCGTACTGACAATATGATCATCCGCCGTCGCGCCAAGAAGAAATAAAGGAAGAATTTCATGCCTCGTTCATTGAAAAAAGGTCCATTCATAGACGCGCATTTGTTTGCCAAAGTTGAGAATGCATTAGACACCAACTCACGCAAGCCAATTAAGACTTGGTCGCGCCGCTCGATGATCCTACCACAAATGGTTGGCTTAACCTTGTCTGTTCACAATGGCCGTACTCATGTACCGGTTATCGTGAGTGAACAGATGGTTGGTCATAAACTAGGTGAATTTGCCCCGACTCGTACGTATCGTGGTCATGGCATTGACAAAAAAGCTAAGAGATAAGGTGCTTACCATGGAAGTAACTGCAAAATTACGCGGTGCCGCCATATCGGCACAAAAAGTTAGACTCGTTGCCGATGAAGTTCGTGGCAAATCTATCGAGCGTGCTTTGGATATCCTAACGTATAGTAATAAAAAAGGCGCTGTATTTGTTAAGAAATGCCTTAACTCAGCCATCGCCAATGCCGAACACAACAACGGTCTAGATATTGATACCCTTAAAGTATCAACCATCTACGTTGATGAAGGCATTACGCTAAAACGTATCCTACCACGTGCTAAAGGTCGCGCTGATCGTATCAGTAAGCGTACCTGTCACATCACTATAAAGGTAGGAGAATAAGTTATGGGTCAAAAAGTACATCCAATCGGAATTCGTCTTGGTGTTGTAAAGAAGCATAACGCAAACTGGTATGCTAACCCTAAACAATACTCAGAATACCTAATCAACGACATTCAAGTTCGTGAATATCTGCGCAAAAAGCTTGATAGTGCTATGATTAGCAAAATCATGATTGAGCGTCCTACCGGTGCTGCTAAGATTACCATCGCCACTGCGCGTCCTGGTATTGTTATCGGTAAGAAAGGCGAAGACATTGAAAGACTTCAAAAAGAATTGACCAAAATTATGGGCGTACCTGCTCAGGTCAACATTGAAGAAATCACCTCGCCTGATCTTGATGCTCATTTAGTAGCGGAAGGTATCGCAAGTCAGCTTGAGCGTCGTGTTATGTTCCGCCGTGCTATGAAGCGCGCCGTACAAAACAGCATGCGTTCTGGTGCTAAAGGTATTAAAGTTGAGCTGTCTGGCCGTCTTGGCGGTGCTGAGATTGCTCGTACTGAATGGTACCGTGAAGGTCGTGTGCCATTGCATACACTACGCGCTGATATCGACTATTCGTCAGTACGTGCGGAAACTACTTACGGCACCATCGGTGTAAAAGTTTGGATCTTCCGTGGCGAAATCCTTGACGGTATGAACAGTGTATACAATCCCGTTAAAGAAGAGCAGACTCGTGCGCCAAAACGCCGTGGTCGTGGAAACGGAAACCGTCGAAACACAGACAGAGGTTAAACTATGTTACAGCCAAAACGTACCAAGTTTCGTAAAATGCACAAAGGTCGTAACACTGGGCTAGCTCATCGTGGAAGCACCGTTGCATTCGGACAAATTGGTCTAAAATCGTTGACTCGTGGTCGTATGACTGCCCGTCAAATTGAAGCAGCACGTCGTACCATCACTCGTAAAATTAAGCGTGGTGGTAAGATTTGGATTCGTGTATTCCCAGACAAACCAATTACCAATAAACCACTAGAAGTACGTATGGGTAAAGGTAAAGGTCCTGTAGAATATTGGGTATGCGAAATCAAACCTGGTAAAGTGCTATATGAACTCGAAGGGGTTTCAGAAGAACTTGCTCGCGAAGCGTTTACGCTTGCTGCAGCAAAACTGCCCTTTAAAACTACCATTGTTAAGCGGACGATAATGTAATGAAGATCAGTGAATTACGTGATAAATCATTAGAAGAACTGACTCAGTTACTTGATGAAAAGCAACTTGATGCTTTCCGTATTCGTATGGCTAAAGCAACTGGTCAGTTGGGTAATACCCATGAAGTACGTGTTAATCGTCGTGCGATTGCTCAGCTTCAGACTTTGATTAACGAGAAACAACGAGGCGACTCATGAGCGATAACAATCAAACAGCTAATGCTAGCGTATTGACAGGACGAGTTGTCAGTGACAAGATGGACAAGTCCATCACAGTTTTGATTGAGCGTCTGGTTCGTCATCCTTTGTATGGCAAGCAGCTTCGTCGTTCTACAAAAATCAAAGCCCATGATGAGAATAACGTTTGCCAACAAGGCGACCTTGTCCGCATCAAAGAAACGCGTCCAATCTCTAAAACCAAGTCTTGGACTTTGGTTGAAGTGGTTGAAAAAGTAGAAAAAATCTAAGTAAATTGCATTAAAAGCCAGAAGCTGTTAAAATAGCCGCCTTTTTAAGGATGCTGATTGCGCCGAGCGTATATCACTCACATTAAGAGTAGCAGCGGTTATTATTATTAAAATGCCGACTACTCATACTGTGCTAGCGGCAGCAACTGGTTTTTATTGCTCATACGTGTGGAGTAACGCTATGATTCAGGTTGAATCGATGCTGGAAGTTGCAGATAATAGCGGTGCAAGACGAGTTCAGTGCATTAAAGTACTGGGTGGCTCTCATCGTCGTTATGCATCAGTTGGCGACATTATTAAAGTAACGGTTAAAGAAGCCATTCCTCGCGGTCGTGTTAAAAAAGGCGACGTGATGAATGCGGTAGTTGTACGCACCAAAAAAGGCGTTCGTCGTCCTGATGGTTCTGTTCTGCGTTTTGACGACAATGCTGCGGTATTGTTGAACCAAAATAAAGCACCGATTGCAACTCGTATTTTTGGACCGGTAACTCGTGAACTACGTGGTGATCAGTTTATGAAAATTGTATCACTAGCACCAGAAGTATTGTGAGGTAATCCATGTCAAAATTACGTAAAGGCGATACAGTTATCGTGATTGCTGGGAAAGACAAAGGCAAGCAAGGTACTGTACAAGCTGTAAAAAATGATCGTATTAAAGTTGAAGGCATTAATATTGTCACTAAACATCAGAAGCCAAATCAGGCAACTGGCGTTGAAGGTGGCATTCTTAAGAAAGAAGCTTTTCTACATATCTCAAATGTCGCAATATTAAATGCGCAAACCCAAAAAGCTGATCGTATTACTTATCAGTTCGGCGAAGACGGCAAGAAACAACGCGTCTATCGTTCGAACGGTGAAGTAGTGGCGACTGCGTAAGACACTAAGGGTGTAATGGTAATGGCAAGATTAAAATCTTTATATAACGAAGAATTAAAGCAGCAAATCAAAGAAGAGCTTGGTTTGGCTAATGTGATGCAAGTGCCTAAAATCACTAAAATCACACTTAACATGGGTGTAGGCGGCGCGTCTCAAGACAAGAAATTGCTTGAAGGTGCAGTAGCTGACATGACCGCTATCGCTGGTCAAAAACCTGTCGTCACCAAAGCGCGTAAATCAGTTGCTGGCTTTAAAATTCGTGAAGAATGGCCAATTGGCTGCAAAGTAACGCTACGCGGTGAGCAAATGTACGAATTTTTAGATCGTCTCATTGCCATTGCAATTCCTCGTATTCGTGATTTCCGCGGTTTTTCACCTAAAGCCTTTGACGGACGTGGTAACTACTCATTGGGTATCAAAGAACAGATCGTATTCCCAGAAGTAGATTTTGACAAGATTGATCGTATCCGCGGTATGGATGTGACAATCACCACGTCAGCTCAATCTGATGAAGAAGGTCGCGCGTTGCTTAAAGCATTCGGCTTCCCATTTAAATAAGGTAAAGACGTTATGGCAAAGAAGAGCATGATTAACCGCGAATTAAAGCGCGAAAAAATGGTTGCTAAGTACGCTGATAAGCGTATCAAGCTAAAAGAAACTATCAGTGATATGACTGCAAGTGACGAAACTCGTATGGAAGCGATGCTAGAGCTACAAGCTCTTCCACGCAATTCATCGCCAGTACGTCTGCGCAATCGTTGTGCTATCACCGGTCGTCCTCACGGTTACTTCCGCAAGTTTGGCTTATCACGCAATATGCTGCGTGAGCGTGTCATGCAAGGCGATGTGCCTGGTGTTCGTAAAGCAAGCTGGTAAGGGGTAACTATATGAGTATGCAAGATACCGTTGGGGATATGCTAACCCGTATTCGTAACGCACAAATGGCTAACAAAGTATCGGTAGCAATGCCGAGCTCTAAATTACGTAAATCAATTGCTGATTTGCTAGTTAGCGAAGGTTATGTGGCGAGCGCTGTTGTTACTGAAGAAGCAAACAATAAAGCAACCCTATCTATCGAATTGAAATACTTCGAAGGCCGCGCTGTCATCGAAACGATTCAACGTTTTAGCCGTCCTGGTTTACGCCAGTTCCGCGGTAAAGACGCTATCCCTACTGTTAAGCAAGGTATGGGTGTTGCTATCGTATCAACTAGCCAAGGCATCATGAGTGATCGTGCTGCACGCGCTGCTGGTATCGGTGGTGAAATCGTCGCATTTGTAGCGTAAGCTACACGACGATAAAGTCTATTTGATGATTGTTAGACTTCTATTGATTGAGTAATAATGAATTATTTCAAATTGATAGGTGTCTAACGCAGTCAACTATGCTAAACTAACACGCTTTTTAGCCTGTTAGTTTTTTCGCTAATATAAAGAAGTTAATTTTTTAAGGAATATTCCTATGTCTCGTGTGGCTAAAGCCCCAGTGACACTGCCAAACGGCGTAAGTGTTACTTTGAACGATCGGCAGGTCGAAGTGAAAGGCAAGAACGGCATTTTGTCTTTACGCCTGCATGAATTGGTCGAGCTGAAACAGGAAGATGATGCGATCATTTTCTCACCTACAGTCGATTCAAAAGAAGCTATGATGCACACTGGCACCATGCGCGCTCTTGTTAACAACTATGTTAAAGGCGTGAATGAAGGCTTTGAAAAGCGTCTTCAGTTAATTGGTGTTGGTTATCGCGCACAAGTTGCTGGTAACAAGGTAACTTTGAACGTTGGTTACTCTCATCCAGTAGAATATACGTTGCCTGAAGGTGTGTCAGCTGAAACCCCAACGCAAACTGAAATTGTTTTGAAATCAAACAATAAACAGCAGCTTGGTCAAGCAGCGGCTAATATCCGCGGTTTCCGCCCACCTGAGCCTTATAAAGGTAAAGGTATTCGTTATAGTGACGAGCATGTGATTCGCAAAGAAGCCAAGAAAAAATAAGGTGAGTTGAAATGTTTGATAAAAAAGCAGCTCGTCTGCGTCGAGCTAAGAAAACCCGCGCGCATATCCGTTTCTTAGGCGTTCATCGCTTAACGGTTACTCGCACGCCAAAACATATTTATGCCCAGATTATCTCTCCTACCGGTGGTGAAGTGATTGCTCAGGCATCTACCTTAGACGGCAGCTTGCGCTCAGGCGCGACTGGCAATGCTGATGCAGCAACGTCTGTGGGCCAAATGATCGCAGAACGCGCAAAAGCAGCTGGTATCACTAAAGTTGCCTTTGACCGTAGTGGTTTTAAATATCATGGTCGAGTTAAAGCTTTAGCAGAAGCAGCTCGCGAAAACGGATTGGAGTTTTAATCATGGCTAGAAATGATAAAAATGATAAAAATGAACAGACTGACGGTCTAGTAGAACGCTTAGTTACCGTTGATCGCGTTGCAAAAGTTGTTAAAGGTGGTCGTATTTTCTCTTTCACTGCATTGACTGTAGTGGGCGATGGCAATGGTCGTGTTGGTTTTGGTCGCGGTAAAGCACGTGAAGTGCCAGCTGCTATCCAAAAAGCACTAGAAGCTGCCAAACGTAATATGATTACTGTTGAGCTTAATGATGCAACTTTGTATCATCCGATCAAAGCACGTCATGGTGCTAGTAAAGTTTATATGCAGCCTGCATCTGAAGGTACTGGCGTAATCGCTGGTGGCGCAATGCGTGCTGTATTAGAAGTTGCTGGTGTCAAAGATGTTTTGACTAAATGTTATGGTTCTACCAATACTGCTAACGTTGTTCGCGCAACGTTTAACGGTTTACGTGATATGTCAACTCCAGAGAAGATGGCAGCAAAACGTGGTAAATCTGTAGACGAAATCTTGGGTTAACTTAGACTAGGTGAGTTACGATGAAAAAAATGAAAGTCACTCAATTTAAATCGGGTGCCCATCGCCTAAAGAGCCACAAAGCGAGCTTGAAAGGATTGGGTTTACGCCGTATTAATCATACTGTTGAAGTAGAAGATACACCTTCAAACCGTGGTATGGTCAATCGCGTTAACTACATGGTAAAAGTGGAGGAAGCGTAATGGGTCTTAGATTAAATGAATTATCACCAGGTGTTGGCGCAAAGAAAACTGCCCAACGTCGTGGTCGTGGTATCGGTTCAGGTCTTGGTAAGACTGGTGGTCGTGGTGTAAAGGGTCAGAAATCTCGTTCAGGTTCTAGCATCCGCTCAGGATTTGAAGGTGGTCAAATGCCTTTATATCGTCGTCTACCGAAATTTGGTTTTACCAGTAAAATGGCAATGAAGACGGCTGAAGTACGTCTTTCTGAACTAAATAAAATTGATGGTGATGTGGTTAGCCTTGAAACACTTAAAGCTGCTAACCTAATCCGTCACGACATGAAGCGTGCCCGTATTATGTTGTCAGGCGAAGTCACTAAGGCTTATACCTTTAAAGGTATCAAAGTGACTAAAGGCGCTAAGCTAGCAATCGAAGCTGCTGGTGGTAGCATCGAGGAGTAGTAACGTGTCAAAACAATCAATGTCATCGACTGGTATACCGCTCAATCCATTTGCATTCATACGCAAGTATGATGAATTATGGACGCGTTTATTATTCTTAATCGGCGCATTGGTTGTTTATCGTTTAGGGTCACATATTCCAGTACCGGGTATCAATCCGGTCAACTTGGCTGATCTGTTTTCGCGCAACGAAAACACCATTTTGAGCATGTTTAACATGTTCTCAGGTGGTGCACTAGAGCGTATGTCCATTATGGCGCTCGGCATTATGCCGTATATTTCAGCATCGATTATTGTACAGATGATGTCTGCAGTATTACCATCGCTTGAAGCCCTCAAAAAAGAAGGCGAAGCGGGACGACGTAAGTTGAACAAGTACACCCGTCAAGGGACACTTGCTTTGGCCCTAGTACAGTCATTAGGAATGTGTGCTGGCTTAATCAGTCAAAATCTTACTTTATCTTCTGGTCTGACCTTTTATATTCCAGCCGTTACATCTTTAGTAGCGGGCGCTATGTTCTTGATGTGGCTTGGTGAGCAGATTACAGAGCGCGGCGTAGGTAATGGTATTTCAATGCTCATTTTTGCGAGTATTGTGGCTGGTACGCCAGGTATGATTTCGCAGTCTATTGAACAGGTTAATCAAGGGCAGATGAACTTGATTGTACTGTTTATTTTTGTGCTACTAGGCATCGCGGTTACTGCTGGTATCGTTTATATTGAACGTGCTCAGCGCCGTGTTCCAGTGAACTATGCACAGAAGCAGCAACAAGGTCGCAAAATATATGCTCAGCAGCAGTCACATTTGCCGCTGAAGCTTAATATGGCAGGGGTTATCCCAGCCATTTTTGCTAGCTCGTTGTTGTTGTTTCCAGCAAGTTTAGGGCAGTGGGTCGGTCAATCAACTGATCCTACCCTTACACAAAAGATACTACAGAATATGGCATTGGTGTTGTCTCCAGGACAGCCGCTATATTTGGTTCTGTTTGGCGCGATGATTATTTTCTTCTGTTACTTCTATACGGCATTGGTATTTAGCCCACGTGAAGTAGCTGAAAACCTTAAACGTAGTGGTGCGTATATCCCAGGTATTCGCCCCGGACAACAAACTCAGCGTTACCTAGATCATGTATTAAACCGACTGACCTTTATTGGCGCGATGTATATGACGGTTATTTGTTTAATGCCAATGGTCGTCCAGTCATCGTTTGGTGTACCGTTTCAACTCGGTGGTACGTCTTTACTGATTATGGTGGTTGTGGTAATGGACTTCATTTCGCAAATCCAAGCGCATTTGATGACCCATCAATATCATGATCAGACGTTAATTCAATCGCCCACTCAACCTTAAATGAGCGGTACGATATCTCAAAGGAGCATGCTATGAAAGTTCAAGCATCAGTTAAAAAGATTTGTGGTAGCTGTAAAGTTGTGCGCCGTAAAGGCCGTGTACATATCATCTGTACAGCAGAACCTCGCCACAAGCAACGTCAAGGTTAATATTTAGTATTATAAAGTCTTAGACTTTTGTTACTATTTCAATTAACACTTGAAAAATGAAGGCGGATGGGATATCATCCGCCACTTGCCGTAGTTTATGCAAAAACTTTTATAAGACCGTCAATGAATAGGCTTGTAACCAAGTCAAAGCAGCGATTATAATTATAAAAGCTTTAGTATTGACAGCAACAAATCTGAAAAATAAAGCCTTATTGATAAATAACGCTTATTTTTCTTTAATGGAGAGAAATCAATGGCTCGTATTGCCGGCGTAAACATTCCGGATAATAAGCATGCTGTTATTTCACTAACTTACATCTTTGGTGTAGGTCGTACCACTGCTCAGAAAATCTTAGAAGCAGTTGGCATTGCCCCTACTACTAAAGTTAGTCAGTTAGATGATACACAGTTAGATGCTATCCGTGCACAAGTTGCAAATTACATGACTGAAGGTGATCTCCGTCGTGAAGTGTCAATGAATATCAAGCGTTTAGTTGATCTTGGTTGTTACCGTGGCATCCGTCATCGTCGTAACCTACCAGTTAGAGGTCAGAATACTAAGAACAACGCTCGTACTCGTAAGGGTCCGACACGCCCTCTCAAAAGATAATTAACTTAGGAAGCTAAAAGATGGCTAAAGACACTCGTAGTCGCAAGAAAGTGACTCGTCGTTCAGTATCGGAGGGCATTGCCCATATCCATGCGTCTTTTAATAACACCATTGTTACGATTACCGATCGTCAAGGTAATGCACTGGCTTGGGCCACTTCAGGTGGACAAGGCTTCCGTGGTTCACGTAAATCTACACCATTTGCAGCTCAGGTTGCAGCTGAAGTCGCTGGTAAAGCGGCTCAAGAATATGGTGTTAAGAATATCGACGTTTTGGTCAAAGGACCAGGACCGGGTCGTGAGTCTGCGGTAAGAGCACTAGGTGCATTGGGTTATAAAGTTAACAGCATCTCTGATGTAACCCCAATCCCACACAATGGTTGCCGTGCGCCGAAAAAGCGCCGCGTCTAATATTAAAGACGAAGCTTTTTATCCCAAAAGCTTATAGGAGACATAACAATGGCCCGCTATATTGGACCAAAACTCAAATTATCACGTCGTGAAGGCACGGACTTAGGTCTTAAGTCTGGCGTTAAACCATACGACGTAAAAACGAAAAAAGCTGGTCGTCCACCAGGTCAACATGGTGTAAGCCGTAACAAGACCTCAGAATATGCTTTACAGCTGCGTGAAAAGCAGAAAGTTAAGCGTATCTATGGTGTATTAGAGCGTCAGTTTGCTAATTACTATAAAGAAGCTGCTCGTAAGCGCGGTGCTACTGGTGAAAACCTGTTAGCCATGCTTGAGAGCCGTCTAGATAACGTTGTTTATCGCATGGGCTTTGGCTCAACTCGCGCTGAAGCACGTCAGCTAGTCAGTCATCGTACTGTTATGGTAAAAAAAGCTGGCCGTGATGAGTTTGTTCGTGTGAACATTCCATCAATTCAGTTGCAAGATGGTGATGTCATCGCTATCCAAGAGAAGTCTCGCGAGCAATTACGTATTAAAAACGCAATTGAGCTGGCTACCCAACGTGGTATTCCAGAATGGCTAGATGTTGACCACAGCAAATTACAAGGCACGTTCAAACAAGCGCCTGATCGTATTGATCTACCTGCTGAAATTAACGAAAGCTTGATCGTTGAGCTATACTCTAAGTAATGACGTAATGCTCGATGTCGTGAAAACGGCATTGAGCAATTAACGTTAATTAAACCAGTTTAATAAATCGAGGTGACATCATGATGCTAAATGCAACTGAGTTTCTAACGCCGAATGCCATTAATGTGGATACGGTTAATGAAACGATTGCGAAAGTCACGCTCGAACCGTTAGAACGCGGCTTTGGGCATACCCTTGGTAATGCCTTACGTCGCATCTTGTTATCTTCATTACCTGGTGCTGCAGTCATTGAAGCTGAGATTGATGGTGTTGACCATGAATACTCAACGCTTGAAGGGCTACAAGAAGATGTACTTGACTTGCTTTTGAATCTAAAAGGCTTGGCTATTACGCTTCATGACCAAAATGAAGTATTTTTGACCTTGGATAAACAAGGTCCAGGCACTATTACTGCTGCAGACATCGCGTTACCGCATAATGTAGACATCGTCAATCCAGAATTGGTGTTGGGTACATTGAGTGATCGTGGTCATCTTAAGATGCGTTTGCGTGTAGTAATGGGTCGTGGATATGAGCCAGCAAACCAGCGCCGTGAAGATGGTGATACTAAAGCAATAGGACGTTTAAAGCTTGATGCAAGTTTTAGTCCTGTGCTTCGTGTTGCTTATCAGGTTGAGAACGCTCGTGTAGAGCAGCGTACTGATCTTGATCGTCTTATCATTGAGCTTGAAACTAATGGCACTATAGATCCAGAAGAAGCAATTCGTAAAGCAGCCACTATTTTACAACAACAGATTTCTATCTTTGTTGACCTAGAAGCTGAAGAAGCGCCTGAGCCTGTGAAAGAGAAAGAAGAGGTTGATCCGGTGCTATTACGCCCTGTGGACGATCTTGAACTAACGGTTCGCTCAGCCAACTGCTTGAAAGCTGAAAACATTTACTATATCGGTGATTTGGTACAACGTTCAGAGACTGAACTTCTAAAAACCCCAAATCTTGGTAAGAAATCATTAACGGAAATCAAAGACGTACTAGCGTCTAAAGATTTAGAGCTCGGTATGCGCCTAGATAACTGGCCACCAGCTGACCTTCGTGTTGATGATCGCTTTTCTTATCGTAGCCGTTAAACTTTAAGGATTTTTGACTATGCGCCATCGTAAGAGTGGAGTCAAGCTGGGTCGTACCGGCAGTCATCGTAAGGCAATGTTTCAGAACATGACTAACTCATTATTTGAGCATGAACTGATCAAAACAACTTTACCAAAAGCAAAAGAGTTACGTCGCGTTGCCGAGCCATTAATCACTATGGCTAAAGAAGACAGCGTTGCTAACCGTCGCTTGGCATTTAGCCGTATGCGTAGCAAAGCTATGGTAGGCAAACTATTTGGCACGTTAGGTCCTCGTTACCAGACCCGTCCAGGTGGATATTTGCGTATCGTAAAATGTGGTTACCGTGATGGTGACAATGCGCCAATGGCATATGTAGAATTGGTTGATCGCGACTAATTTTACAATAAGCAAAAGATGTATATAAAAAAGCTCCAATTGAATTGGAGCTTTTTTTGTGTCTGATGCTTTAGTTTATTACCGTAGTAGTGAATCTACATCCGCGGCACCTTGTCTGATAATTTCAGGCTGGCTACCAGTCATATCAACAATCGTAGTTAGTTTAGTGGTCTTTACACCTGCATTTATCAAACCGTCGATTTGATTGCCTAATAAATCCTCAATCTCAAAGGGATCATCTAGTATGTCATCACGGTTAGGCAGTATTAATGAACTGGTTAATATAGGTTCATCCATGGCCTCTAAAAGCACTTGCGCAATAGGGTTGCTAGGTACTCGAATACCGATGGTTTTTTTCTTCGCATGTGCCAATTTTTTTGGTACGTCTTTTGTGGCATTGAGGATAAAGGTGATGGGCGCAGGAGTAAGCGCTTTGAGCTGTTTAAATTGTATATTGTCCACTGCAGCATAGTTGGCAATTTCGCTTAAGTCACGGCACAGTAAGGTAAACTGGTGTTTATCATCAAGTTCACGAATTTGTTTGAGCTTATCGAGTGCATCCTTTGCCCCTAAGCGACAACCAAAAGCATAGCTGGTATCGGTAGGGTAGATAATGAGCTGGTCTTTACGTAACAAATCCGCCACTTGCTCAATCAGACGTGGCTGTGGATTTTCTGGATGAATATAAAATACTTGCATAGCAGTTCCTTATTTTATAATTATGGGCTTTTAAATTTGAGGGTTTTAACTAAGTAGGAAATTTATGGCGCGTACGCTTCTTTTACTAAATTTGCTAAAAAAGTATCACTGCTTCCCTAGTATAGCGCAAAGCCAATATAAGTTTGGTAGCGAGGCATTACTATGCGTAGACAATCGTTAACGCAAAAATGCCACACCTTTGCGCTGATATGCTGCTGTTACTCTAGATCAGCTATAGAAACACTGAGTAAGGCGTGTAATAAAGTTTTAGCATCAGGTGGCAATATATTGGGCTTAGCGATGTATTGTTGCACTTGTCGGTAGACGTCATTTGCGAATGTACTATTGCTCGTATCAAAGTCAGCAAACAAATTATCTTGTGACACCTCAAATGATCGTTCGCAAGCGAGAGTAAATAAACACTCTAACGCTTGTGGCTTAATTTCTACGCGCTCAAATGCTTGCTGCTGAGCGGCGGTACGCCCATCTGGTGCGTACCAGTAGCCAAAGTCAGGCAAACGTCTACGAGCCTCTCCAGCCACACACCAATGGCTTAGCTCATGCAATGCGCTAGCAAAAAATCCATGAGCAAATTCAATTTTTGCGGGTTCGTTATTTTGTGCCGGAAAGTACTCTGGTTCTCCTTGTCCACGAACCAATGTAACATTTTGATGAGCGAATAAAGTATTGAATAATTGGATGAGCCAATCAGTAGCCGCTTGCTCGTATTTATTAACCAATGATGGAGTGCCATCTAAGCTTTTGATAGCAGCTAACCTTTCTAACCTTTGCCATTCACTTTTTACATCATCTAAGCACTGATTATTTTTAAGGTTCCACGAGTCAGTGGAAGAGTCATTCACACTACTGGTTAACGTAGTGAGACGTTGCAATAGTATCTTTGCTTCAAGTGGAGAAAGTAGGTTCGAGAAGTCAGGTTTATCATTAAACACATTCATAGGTAAAACACTGGTCAAATAAAAGATAAAAAGAAGAACTATCTTTGAATATACATAGGAGAAATAAAGAGATGAAAATAGAGCTCATATCAAATAAATTTAACATACTAGCGCTAGCGTCGCTCAATGCTTTCCGTTAGTATGGCAGGCAATATTATACACCGTTTTGATGAATGAGGTCGCGCATGTCAAGCACTCCAGAAAGTAAACCGTCAGCAGGTTATGCTGATAATAAAAAAGCGCCTTTATCTACTAGTATGCCTGAATCTATTTCTTTGGATAAATGGGCGGATACTGGTTATGAATGGACAGGAGAAGTAGAGCCAAGCGCTTTCAAACGTCTTGCTACTACCTTAGCCACCGAACATGAACAAGCAAACATCTCGCTTAATGCCAATCTATATCGCCGCAATAATGTCTTACATTTGGCATTCACATTGACGGGTGAAGTTTGGTTAACCTGTCAGCGTTGCCTACAGCCAGTAGCTATCGATTTGTCTGATGATTATAATATTGCGCTACTAGAAGATGAGAGCCAAGCACGTTCAATCAATGATGAACAAGATTATCTATTACTTGATGAAATTATTACTGAGCCTGCACCAGAGCTTTTATTGCCATTCAAAAAATTGGTAGAAGATGAGATATTACTGAAGACGCCAATGTCGCCAAAACATGACGACTGTGAAATGACGGTAGAGCAATTTGGTGAGATTCCAGAAGAGGAAGAAAGCGAAAATCCTTTTGCTGCTTTAGCCTCGCTAAAAGGCAAGTTGTAATCTTATTAAGAGACAAGTCATATATCAATGTACTACTTAATAAATTTATGATACCTTTCATCAGCTTTCTACCAAAGAGTGAGAAGCAGGGCTTTATTAATCCGCTAAACATGCGTATAATGTCCCGTTTATTGCATTCTAGCAATCTGCTACTGGCAGATAGATGCTGATCTTGCAGACTAACTATAGATTTTAGACGTAATCAACACTTTAATACGTGGCAATCTATTTAACTAATGATGCGTAAGACTTAGGTTGTTGTGATTATATAGCCTCTGTCAGTGTCGATTAAAGCTGAATTTCAAGCTTATCCCCTTTTAAGTATAGGAGCTATATCATGGCCGTTCAAAAAAGTCGTAAAAGTCGTTCTCGTCGTGACATGCGCCGTTCACATCATCGTATGGAAATCGCTGAGATAAGCGTAGATGCTACCACTGGTGAAAAACATCGTCGTCATCACATGACTAAAGATGGTTTCTACCGTGGTCGCCAGTTATTTAAAGTTAGTCAAGACGCTTAAATTATTGGCTATTCAATAGCTGATTGTAAAAATAATGATAGTACTGGTGACTGTCATTATTTTTGCAACGCTGTTATTAGGTAATATGCTTTGAGCTGAAGAAAGCCAAGTTATTTCGCTATCATATATTATGTGGCTAGATAACTTGGCTTTTTGCTATTGGCTTTTATGGTAGGTATTTGAACAACCTTTTACCATGTGCCTTTAGAAAATATGAAAATGAACCGATATATTCTACCATTTTAATTTGAATGGTATCTTTTACTATACGTGTTTCAGTAGCATCCACTATGATAATAGTGTGCGTCAGTGTATAGTTTATCGATAATCCGTTTTTTTAGACAAATACTAAAGCAACGGCTTTATATCGCCTCTAATAATATAATAAACCCCAATTGTTTTTAGGGATATTTCCAATTAAATAAGGAATATTGGTTATGGCCTCTGTACCCGATATGGTAAAAAAGCCGCCGACACGTATTGCGGTAATTTTTCCTGGTCAAGGATCGCAAGTAGTCGGGATGACTAGTGAGCTTGCTGAGATCTATCCAGAGATTCTCGATACCTTTACTGAAGCTAGTGCCGCGCTTGGTGAAGACTTATGGGCAATCTGTCAAAATGAAGAAAAAATCAATCAAACACAATATACTCAGCCTGCATTACTGACGGCCAGCATCGCCATTTGGCGTATCTTAAAACAAAAAATAACCACAGCGCCTTGTTATTTAGCGGGTCATTCTCTAGGTGAGTACAGTGCGCTTTGTGCGGCTGAGGTCATATCGCTTGCTGATGCGGTTAAATTGGTACATAAGCGCGGTCAGTTGATGCAAGAAGCCGTTGTAGGTGTCGATACTGCCATGGCAGCAGTGCTAGGGCTTGAGGATAATCGAGTAGAAAATTTGTGTGAGCAAGCGACTGAACATGTCGAAGGTGCCATTGTAGGTGCAGCCAACTTTAATAGTCCAGGACAAGTGGTGATATCGGGTAATGCTGCTGGTGTGAATGCCGTTATTGATAAAGTGCAAAACACCGGCAAAAAATCTATCCCGCTAAAGGTCAGCGTACCATCACATTGCGCGCTTATGGAGCCAGCCAGTAGTGCATTGGCTGAGATTCTGGCAGAAATAAAATTTGATCAAGCGACGATTCCTGTTATCCAAAATCGACATGCGCGTGTTGAGAGCAGTGCGGTCGGTATCAAGCAGGCATTAACAGAGCAATTAAGCCAACCAGTGTTATGGTCAAAAACCATGCAAGAGCTGGCTGACAAACAAATTAATATTTTAATCGAATGCGGCAGTGGTAATGTATTGAGCAACTTGGCGAAGCGTCAAGCACAGCCAATTACGAGCTATCCTACTGACAAGCCCGCTCGTCTTGATAAATTAATGGAGGTGTTATCATGAGTCGTACGATTACTCTAGTGACAGGTGCTAGCCGTGGTATTGGTAAAGCCGTTGCCAAACGTTTTGCCAAAGAAGGACATTTTGTTGTTGGTACAGCGACTACGGAAAAAGGTGCTGAGCTGATTGATGGTTATCTCCACGATAGTGGCGGTATTGGACGTGTTTTAGACGTACGCGATACCGCACAAATTGATAAGCTGTTTGAAGAGATTGAGAGCGTCTACGGCGCAGTACAAGTCTTGGTCAATAATGCAGGTATCACCCAAGATGGTCTGCTGATGCGTATGAAAGATGACGACTGGGAAAATGTTATCGATACCAATTTGACGTCGGTATACCGTATGAGTAAACGTGCTGTGCGCGGTATGATGAAAGCACGCCGTGGTCGCATTATCAATATAACCTCTGTCGTTGCGCAAATGGGTAATGCAGGTCAGTCTAACTATGCGGCGACCAAAGCAGGCGTTGAAGGGTTCAGCCGTACGCTCGCGCGTGAAATTGGCTCACGACAAGTGACGATTAATTGCGTAGCCCCTGGTTTGATCGAAACGGATATGACGGACGAGCTTGATGAGCGCCTATTGAACTCTATGCTAGACGCTGTACCTATCAGTCGCCTTGGACAGCCAGAAGACATTGCAGCAGCCGTACATTTCTTAGCCAGCGATGAGGCCAGTTACATCACAGGCGCTGTTATTCCTGTCAATGGCGGTATGTATATGTAGGTGATAAACAAGTGTTACACAGTTATAATAAAAAACTCTGTGCACGAGTGTAAACTATAATAAAGGGTGTTATAATGACGGATACTTTTATGTCAAAGCCCTGTGTTATAGCAGGGCTTTACTAGACATCAGTCAAAACGTATAACTAGCTATAAAACAAGTTACAAAGTACTCAGATAGCTGTGCTAATCTGAAGATATGATTTTATATAGAATGCTGTAGAGCCTAATGATAGGACTATGGTAATTTGCCAAAATAATAGATCAAAAAGGAGAAATCTACATGAGTAATGATACCGAGCTAAGAGTTAAAGCTGCAGTAGCTGAGCAATTGGGTATGAATGTTGAAGATATCAACAATGATGCATCATTTATGGAAGACTTAGGTGCAGATTCGTTAGACCTAGTCGAATTGGTTATGTCATTTGAAAGTGACTTTGGCATTACCATTCCTGATGAAGATTCAGCAGAATTAACGACTGTTCAAAAAGCGATTGATTATGTACAAGCGCAGCTATAATTAGCTAGTGGCTTAGCGAGTTATTTTAGCCGCCTATCTGTAGAGATAGGCGGTTTTTTTATGTTATTAATTTGCCATGGCGATATGTAGTTATGTGACTAATCAATACGTTAACATAAACTACGCCAAATCAACATTACTCAACATACTATTACTATCTACCTCACCTATCTTTGTCTATACTCATAATGGTAAGCAGTAACAAAGTGTAGTTATATATAAAGTGTGGTTATATATGAAAGTATATGCCACTAAAAAAATAATGATGAATAATAAATAACAATATTTAAAGGAGTATGTAAATGGGTATGTTCAGTTTTGCAAAAGATATCGGTGATAAAATTTTCAATCGTGATGACGCCAAACACGATGCCAAGTCAGAAACAAAAGCAGACGCCAATACGCCAGTACAGAGCAGCGAGCCTTCTGCGCAATCAGTTGCCAATATTTTACTTCGTCGTATTCAGCAGCAGAATCTGAATATTAGTGATTTGAAAATCAAGTATAACGGCTCAACAGATACTGCAGAAATCAGCGGTAAAGCTAAAACGCAAGCAGACCGCGAAAAAGCGATTATCGCCATTGGTAATGTACAAAACGTGGCTAAGGTAATCGATAATATTGATATCGAAGAAGATGCGCCTGAGTCAACGATGTATACAGTGAAATCTGGTGATAGCTTGTCTAAGATCGCAAAAGAGGTTTATGGTTCAGCGGATGATTATATGAAAATCTTCGAAGCCAATAAGCCGATGCTATCTAGCCCTGATAAGATTTATCCTGGTCAAGTACTGCGTATTCCTAAGCCATAATAGGCTTTTGAACTGTCAAAAATATGTGTGAGTAAAAAATGCCTCTTATTTTATTAAGAGGCATTTTTTTGGCATATAGAAATATAAACTTAAGATTTAGAGATTTTTTAACTTCTCGTACTGTTCTGCTATGGCCCAATTGATATGTACATCGAGCATTTCGTTATGTACGCCCAACTTTGATTGTAACTGAGTAATGGTTTCTTCATTACTATTAGCATTTCCAAGACCAATCGCGATATTACGCAAAAAGTTCACATAGCCTGTGCGTCTGAGCGGGCTACCTTCAGTTTTTTTCATAAATTCAGCTTCTTGCCATTGCCACAGCTCAAGCAGACTGCTGCTATCAAGGTTATGCCGTGGTGCGAAGTCCTCTACAGGTGTCAGATTGGCGTAGCGATTCCAAGGGCAGATAAGTTGACAGTCGTCACAACCGAAGATGCGATTACCAATCGCGCGGCGGTATTTTATATCAATAATACCGTCGTGCTCGATAGTGAGGTAGGAGATACAAGCTGCAGCATTGAGCTCATAGGGCGCGACAATCGCTTGAGTGGGACAGATGTCGATACAAGCGCTACAACTGCCGCAATGCTCTTTGACAGGTTTGTCATCAGGTAATTCGAGGCTAATAAATAGCTCACCCAATACAAAAAATGAACCCGCTTGCTTGTTGATTAATAACGTATGCTTTCCTGTCCAGCCAAGACCAGCAGCATCGGCAATGGGTCGCTCGAAAATAGGAGCAGAGTCGCTAAAAGGCCTAAAAATAAAATCTTGTTCTGAACCTATATTGAGGTGTTGCCACTCAGGAAGCATGGCTTCTATCTTTAGTGCCAATTGTTTCAAACGACTGCGCATCGTTTTATGATAGTCGCGTCCTCTGGCATAACGAGCGATGATACCCTGATTGGGGTAGTCATTGTCAGTGACCGTACGTGGGGTTGGTGCTTGAGTCAGATAGTCCATACGGACACTGATGATGGTTTTTGCCCCTTCTACCAGTTGGTCAGGATTTGCCCGCAGTTCATGGTTGTTATGCATAAACTGCAGTTGCCCCTCATAACCTTTTTCGAGCCATTGTTGCAATTGTACAATCTGCTTAGCAAATAAAGGATGATGCACCGATAAAAAACCGCAGTCGGCAAACCCTAAAGCCTGTGCTTGGTCCTTAATCCATTGTTTGACATCTGCTGTGGTGGTAAATATTGGGCTATTATTCACATTAATCTTTTTTTCGGACGCAGGCTTAGGTTCAGCAGAGGTTTGCTTAGCTGATTTCTGCTGGGTTGAAGAGATAGGCAAGTTTACTTTAGGAAGATTATTCATGTGTGACAGTAGGCGATAGAGTGAATATCGATATAATAAGCCAGTGAGCTAAGAGCGCAAGTATAAAAGCAAATAATTTCACATTCATATTGATACATACGTTGATGTAAGCTTTTGCTAAGCTGGTGCTAAATGATAGTAATCATATCTCAATAAAATAAAAATCAGCAAAAAATACTCAAGGATTAGCTATGAAAAATCAGACCAATTTATCACCTATAAAAAGTACAAAACCTATCCCGTTATATAGCAGTGAACAACTCTATGCGATGGAGCAAGCATGGTTTGTCGAAGGGCATGATAGTTTTGGGTTGATGAAACAAGCAGCCTGGCAAATGGCGCAACACATAGAGCAATTATATGAACAAAAACAATTAAACATATATTCATCAGCCACTACTTATGGGCCTCGTTGTCATATGCGTCAGCATCGAGTGAGCATTTGGGTTGGAAAGGGTAATAATGGTGGCGACGGTTGGCTCATTGCTCATTATTTACAGCAAATGGGTTGGCAGGTACAAGTGGTAACAGTGGGTTTTGAGAGTGATGATTTTGATACCAATGACACAACAGCATTTTCTGACGCACAAAAAGCCCTAAAAGAGGCACTATTGGCTAATTGCCCTTATCGACGCTTTGAAAATAGTGCTTGTGATCTACAAGAAGGAATAGGTGGTAATCTGCAAGCCGATGTCTATATTGATGCGTTGTTTGGTATTGGACTGGATCGTGCACCTACAGGTATTTATAAAATGGCCATTAGCACTTTTAATGAGTTATCTGAAGGAAATAACACCTTGGCCATTGCGGTTGATATTCCAAGTGGTTTGGTGGCTTCGACTGGCGAAGTGTTTGAGCATGTGGCTATACAAGCTGATATAACGCTATGTTTAATTGCACGGAAATTCGGTTTGCATACCAAGGATGGTATGGATCATAGCGGCAAGGTAATTGATATACCGCTGATACCTTATCCAATAAATGGCAAAATTTTCATGCCAGTAGCAACACTAATTACTACTGCATATGGTCTAAGTCCTCGCCGTCAAAATAGCTACAAAGGTAGCTATGGTCATGTACTGATTATTGGCGGTAATCGTATCGATGGCTCACAAGGTATGGGCGGCGCTGCGATACTGTCTGCTTCGAGCTCGATGGCGGCAGGATCGGGTAAAATTACAGTTGCTTGCCATGAGGCTTTTCATAGCGCCCTATTAACTTCGCTACCAGATGCAATGACGATCAATTTGCATGATGTGGATGGAGTGCAGGAGTTAATCAAGTCAGCCACTGTGATTGCGATTGGTATGGGGCTTGGTCGTGATGAAAAAGCAAAAGTGTTATTTATAAAGTATCTACAAACTGCGATGACAGCTAAAAAGGCAATAGTGATTGATGCTGATGGACTTTATCATTTGGCATCATTGCAATTAGAGCATCATGAATTGGTCAGTCAGCTGCGAGAATATAGCGTTAATCATCAAGTTTGTTTGACACCGCACAGTGGCGAAACTGCTAGATTACTGAATAAGAGAATCAGTGAAGTGGAAAGCAATAGACTACAAGCGATAAAACAGTGCGCTACAACTTATGGTGGTGAATGGGTGCTAAAAGGCGCAGGTTCTTTGATATTAGAGCAGGGCTTAGATGAGCACCACGTTTATGTTTGTGCTGCCGGTAATGCGGGTATGGCGACGGCTGGCATGGGTGATGTGTTATCCGGTGTCATTGCTGGTCTGCTAGCACAACAAGATTTATCATCAGGAATGCAAAGCTTGCATCAGGCGGTTGTTATACATGGATTAGCAGGGGATACGCTGGTCAATCAAAGTAATAATACGTTGTTGGTTGGACAACGAGGACTACAAGCTCAGGATATGCCAGCAGCCATTCGTCATGTAATGCAGCTATTGATTAACGTCTATAATTAGCATTAAGCCTAGGTAGTTGAGTTGCCACAATACTGATCAATTGCCTGCTGTACGCGTTCACGTTTGAGCTCAATTTCACGACCGTCTAAATATTGACGCTTGCCATTTGCATCCATCTCATAAATACGTCCGCCGACATTTAAGTTGGTCAGATTATTGCGGAGTGACTGGCAACGCTGTGCATTGGCTTGTGCTTCTTGTTCTTTAATCCGCGCTTCAAGCGCTGCAACTCTTTGTTCTTCTACGCTTTGAGTATTAGTACTTTGATGGGCATCTGTTTTGCCAGCCAATTGTCCTGCATTGCTTTGTCTGCCGTCACTACGAAATTCAATCAGCTCAATGTTTTTACCATTTTGCGGCGCATGTTGGCTGTATTTGACTTCACCATGTGCACCAACAGATTTGTAAACTTGAATAGCATGACTGGCATTCATCGACAGCATTAGCACATACGCAGTACTCATAAGCAGTTTGGTAGCAGTATTTATTTTAGACGCATATGCCATAGTAGCAATCCTCTCAAGGGGTAAAAGAACAGATGTGTATATATGTGTCAATATAACATTTAAGTGTTGGAATGGTACTAAAAATGTACCAGCTTTCGATTCTAACAAATAATCCTTATGAATGTATATTATTTAATAACTAATAGTTAGGGATGGGCTTTAGAAGTTTTTCTTGACAATAGCTCACAAACCATCGAATATAATAGCAGTTGATTGGTCAGTGAGCGGCTTTTATGATATTGCCGTGGCACTTGAAAATGAGGACGATAGGTTACTTATCAGTGGCTTACGCAGTTTTCGTTTCTTTGTGACAATGATATTGCAAAGATAGTAATCATAACGATTGTTATCGATGACTTTATGTATTGTCTCCGGACTTATCTGTCTACAATGACTAAGATAAACTTATTATTTGAAATGCGCTAAGCGTGACTCTAGCGGTTGTATTAAACATGGAAAAATATTCAGCAATTCAATCTTTTTAATAAGCCTATCGTAAAATCTAACCATTTTACAAATTAATATTGGCTGTGAGAGTGATTTAAATTGTGAATATCGATACCTCTGTATAAATCAACCTGTTGTAAATGCTGTCTGCTATTTATCAATAATAAGCTTCTTTTATAGATGCACGCGCATCTTGTCACTGTACATCGATAGACTCCTGCCATAAAACTGACCCTACATATATTGCTGTGTTTGAGTAGCCTGCTGTCTTATAAAACAGCGTTACTTAGAGATAGTGGGCACACATTCTTGATATGGATAAGGATTCGCAGCCATTTCTATAAGACGAACCATCTTGTGTAAATAGCGTGGTTTTCTCTTATAAATGAACGCCAATTCTTGACAAAAAAAAGGTGATGACAGTGACGCAAACCACGCAAAGTCCGAATATGACGGGACATACCCAAACGGGGAATGCCGCCAAAAATTTTGAAGAAAAGCAACAACGCCTCGCTGAGGGTAGTGATCAACCTATAATGCTATCTGGTGCTGAGATGTTGGTGCAATCACTGACTGATGAGGGCGTCAAATATATTTTTGGCTATCCAGGTGGTGCGGTTCTTCATATCTATGATGCTTTGTTTCAACAAGAAAATATCGAGCATATTTTAGTACGTCATGAGCAAGCAGCCGGTCACATGGCAGATGCTTATTCGCGAGTCACAGGGCAGACAGGGGTGGTCTTAGCGACGTCAGGTCCAGGTGCTACTAATACCGTAACGGCTATCGCAACAGCGTTTATGGATTCTGTGCCGATGGTGGTTATCGCAGGTCAGGTACCTAGCAGCCTAATTGGGGAAGATGCCTTCCAAGAAACAGATATGGTCGGTGTATCACGTCCTATCGTGAAGCATAGCTTTCAAGTGCGCCACGCTAGCGAAATCCCAATGATTGTCAAAAAAGCCTTTTATATTGCTCAGTCTGGACGCCCAGGTCCTGTAGTGATTGATGTACCAAAAGATATGACCGCGCCAAGTGAAAAGTTTGCTTATGCTTATCCAGAAGAAGTGTTTATACGTTCGTATCAGCCGTCATTAAAAGGTCATAGTGGTCAGATTAAAAAAGCGGTTGAAACGCTGCTTGCTGCAAAGCGTCCGATTGTTTACTCTGGTGGTGGTGTTGTTTTAGGCAATGCGCATAAAGAGCTTACTAAGCTTGCGCACCGTTTAAACTTACCAGTAACCAATACCTTAATGGGCTTGGGTGCGTTCCCTGGTTCTGATAGTCAGTTCTTAGGTATGCTTGGTATGCATGGTACGTACGAAGCCAATATGACCATGCATCATGCCGATGTCATTTTGGCAGTTGGTGCGCGTTTTGATGACCGTGTCACTAATAATGTCAAAAAATTCTGTCCGAATGCGACGATTATTCATATTGATATTGATCCTACCTCTATTTCAAAAACGATTAATGCCCATATTCCGATCGTGGGCGATGTCAAATCTGTCCTGACCGATATATTAGAGATTATCGGTGATGATAAAGAGTTAGATCAACCAGCATTGTTGGATTGGTGGTCACAGATTAATGAGTGGCGTAAGCGTCATGGCCTGCGTTATGACACTAGCACTGATAACGGCATTAAGCCCCAAGCGGTCGTTCAAGCTTTAGATAAAGTGACGAATAGTAACGCTATTATCACCAGTGACGTCGGTCAGCATCAGATGTTTGCAGCGCTTTATTATACCTATAATGAGCCGCGCCAATGGCTAAACTCAGGTGGTTTAGGGACGATGGGGGTTGGCTTGCCGTATGCGATGGCAGCCAAACTTGCTAACCCTGAGCGTGACGTGGTTTGTATCACGGGTGAAGGCTCTATTCAGATGAATATTCAAGAGCTCTCAACCTGCTTACAATATAATTTGCCAGTTAAAATCTTAAATCTAAATAACGCCCAATTAGGCATGGTGAAGCAATGGCAAGATATGCTGTATGAAGGTCGTCATGCCCATTCTTATATGAATTCACTACCAGACTTTGTCAAACTCGCTGAAAGCTATGGTCACGTCGGTATCAAGATTACTGATCCTGCGACCATGGAAGCGCAATTGGCGGAAGCCATGGCAATAACAGATAGATTGGTATTTATTGACGTTTATGTCGATCGTAACGAGCATGTATATCCAATGCAAATCGCTGGGCAAGCGATGCGTGATATGTGGTTAACAAAAGGGGAGCGTACCTAATGCAACAACAACATCTGATTTCGGTATTGATGGAAAACGAAGCGGGTTCGTTGTCGCGAGTGGTCGGTTTGTTCTCTCAACGTGGCTACAACATTGAAACTTTGAACGTTGCGCCAACAGACGACTCGAGTATTTCTCGCTTAACATTGACCACTATTACGTCACCTGAAAAAATAGAACAAATCACCAAGCAATTGCATAAATTGATTGAAGTGGTTAAAGTGCTTAATCTATCAGATACCGTGCACGTCGAGCGCGAGTTGATGCTCATAAAAGTACGGGCGACGGGTGGCGTACGTGAAGAGATTAAACGCAGTGCCGATATTTTCCGCGCACAAATCGTTGATGTAAACGCCAATCTATATACCATTCAAATCGTTGGTGACAAAGCCAAACTTGACGGCTTTATTGATGTGATTGGTCGTGAACGTATTATGGAAGTGGTGCGTTCGGGTGTGATTGGTATTGCACGCGGCGAAAAAACGCTCAGTTTATAATGGGTACCCACCGTGCCTATTGTAGGTCAAATTATTTATTCAAACATTAACATAGCGCTTATTCACCCATCACTTCGATAAGGTGATTATAATTTAAGTGTTTATTTATCCATGGCAAGCCATGATTTAGGAAAAGGACTCTGTTTATGAACGTTTATTATGATAAAGATTGTGATCTATCAATCATCCAAGGCAAAAAAGTTGCCATCATTGGTTACGGTTCACAAGGCCATGCACACGCGCTTAACCTACAAGATTCAGACGTTGATGTGACCGTTGGTCTACGTGCTAACTCTGGTTCATGGAAAAAAGCAGAAAACGCAGGTCTAAAAGTAGCTGAAGTAGAAGAAGCGGTAAAAGCCGCTGATGTCATCATGATTTTGACGCCTGATGAGTTTCAAAAAGAGCTATATAATGATGTAATCGAACCAAACATCAAAGAAGGTGCAACCCTAGCGTTTGCTCATGGTTTTGCGATTCATTATAACCAAGTCGTACCACGTGGTGATCTTGATGTCATCATGGTTGCGCCAAAAGCACCAGGTCATACGGTACGTTCAGAGTTTGCAAAAGGCGGCGGTATTCCAGATTTGATCGCTATCTACCAAGATGCATCAGGTCAAGCCAAACAATTGGCATTGTCATATGCTGCTGGCGTTGGTGGTGGTCGTTCAGGTATCATCGAAACGACGTTCAAAGATGAGACTGAAACGGATCTATTTGGTGAGCAAGCGGTACTTTGCGGCGGTGCAGTAGAGCTAGTGAAAATGGGCTTTGAAACGCTAACTGAAGCTGGCTACGCCCCAGAAATGGCTTACTTTGAGTGCTTGCATGAGCTTAAGCTTATCGTAGACCTCATGTATGAAGGCGGTATCGCTGACATGAACTATTCAATCAGTAACAACGCTGAATATGGCGAATATGTAACTGGTCCTGAAGTCATCAATGAGCAATCACGTGAAGCCATGCGTAATGCCCTAAAACGCATTCAGTCTGGTGAGTACGCGAAGATGTTTATCTCTGAAGGCGCAACCAACTATCCATCAATGACTGCTCGTCGTCGTAACAATGCAGAGCATCAAATCGAAATCACTGGCGCTAAGCTACGTGGCATGATGCCTTGGATCGGTGGTAACAAAATCATCGATAAAGAAAAAAACTAATTCAGTATTAAGCTATTAAGAGATTAATCGCTGATATAGACCTAAGAGCCCATGCTATTACTTAATAGTGTGGGCTTTTTTAGTTTGCACTACTTTAGTGAAATTTTAACCACAATCGCTTTGGTGTTGGTTGAAAACCACCAATCGATGCCTCATATATTTAGCCTTCATTGATTTTTTTGAATATTCTTAGTGCAACCAATTGCTGGTTAATTATCAAGACGATTGAGTTGCGCGTTCTTATCTTTTATAGATTATAGGTTGTGTGTTGTGCAAATATCTTATCCAGACTGGCTAACGCCGCAATTCGTATATATTACTCTTAGCGCTGTGGTAGCTGTTTTAATATGGATAGAAGGGGAGATGCTCAAAAAAACCGATGGCAAATTGCCTAAGTCTAAGTTTTTTCAAATCAGCTCACTCTTGGATACTTTGTGGTTCTTTATTTCCGTTGTCATATTATATGTGATTGATTTGACGCCACTAGCCATTACAGTACCTGCTGCTTATGGCATCTATACTACCTTTGGATGGATATACGGGACGCGTTTACTAAAACGTAAAGGTATTCCTGATTCTCCTAAAGACTTGGTGATACCTGCTAAATACATCGCCTATAGTCAGTCATTTTCGCTGATATTTTTTGCGCTTTGTTTGTTAGTATTAAGTTCACCGTGGCTACCGATATCTCAATGAAGCATATGCTGACTTATCACCTATTTATTATTTGAGATAATGCTGTCACCAACCTAAATGACACCTTTACGTTAGAATGATAGATAGTAAATGATATAAAATATCTTTCTTATCAATGTATTAGATAGTATTTAATTGGCTTTCGTGACTTTTCAAAACGGATTATCGTTATTTACAAAAATCATCAATTTAACCTGTTGCGATTATAAAAAGCTGCTATAATCAGCCTGTACTCAAAAGATTTTAGGTCGTAATTTCAAGCTATCTAACGATATTTTGATCATATTGACTGTTGCATTTAGCAGAAAATAGTTTGGGTATATATCAATTAATCGGTGACGACACACGTCTCGCCAACAGTTAAAGAGTTAGGAAAATTTATGTCAGATAAAGTTGAAGGCACTGTAAAGTGGTTTAATGAAGCTAAAGGTTTTGGTTTTATCGCTCAAGACAATGGCGGACAAGACGTATTCGCTCACTACAGCGCTATCCAAGGTGGTGGTTTCAAAACTCTAGCCGAAGGCCAAAAAGTGTCTTTCATCTTAGGTGATGGCAAAAAAGGCCCACAAGCCGAGCAAATCGAAGCTATCTAATCTCATTTGACATCTGGTAAGCTGATTAGTCAGTAAGCTTGATGACAGTAAGATTATCAATATGCATTGATGCCTTTGTTTGTTAAAACAATAAAAATACTGTTTCAACTCTAAAAAAAAGCAACCTCTTATCAGGTTGCTTTTTTTATGCCATTTTTCTCGCTATAAACGTAAAATCATCAAAAGCATACTGATATTAGCTGTCAGTCATCAGCACTGACTCAAAAAAGATCTAACAAAATAAGGTTGTTTTATGAAGTGGGAGGCATGGTTTTCAATCGATTGGCAGCAAGTGCTGGGTATTTCTCTATCTGCAATCGGTTTTTATTTAGGGTTAATGTTATTTACAAGATTGATGGGGTTGCGGAGTTTCTCCAAGCTCTCAAGCCATGATTTTGCGATGACTGTCGGTATTGGCAGTATACTCGCTTCAACGGTGCTATCAGACACACCGTCATTAATGCAAGGGCTGTATGCTGTCGCGGTATTATTTGTGATTCAAGGGGTTATCTCATTTATCAGGCGTAAATTCAAACCGTTAAAATCTCTGATAGACAATCGAGCCATTATATTAATGGCCCATGGCGAGTATTTTAGTGGAAATCTAAAAGAGGCCAATCTTAGTACCAGTGATGTTCAACAGGTTTTACGCAAAAATGGAATCAAGTCTAAAACGGAAGTATTTGCTGTCATCATGGAAACCACAGGGGATATGAGTGTCATCAAAAATAATGCGGTTACGCCTGACTGGTCATTATTCGATGATATACGCGACAGTGAGTTGCTGATTGGTTCCAGTAAAAACAGCAAATCGTAGATTTTGAGTTTTTGATTGTTGTTCTCGATGGATGCCAACGAGATAGATCACAACAATCCATTAAGTAACTATCGTGTTGACAGTGCTAAAAACAGGTGAAATATTGAGAATATAGGTTAAAGAAGACTATAAAATTGTGTACTTATAAACTATTTATTATAGAATGGTGACAAATTTATGACGCATTATTCACGGCGTTGTCTTGACCTTATGCCTGTGCTCACGCAAGATACAGGGGTCTGATAATAATGGTTGGCTTAGCTTTAGCAGATTTTATCAATGAGTAGTGTGATACTAATACCATTTTCGGTATTGTTTCTTCTCGATTAATTAACTACTATCTGTTGACGCAGTAATAACCCTAAGTAGTATTTTGAACGACAGTTTAAAAAAATGAACCTTTGGTTCTTAACTGACAATTTTTAATTCATAACATTAATAAACGAGGAACGTATGAAAGCATTAGTAGCGGTCAAGCGTGTCATTGATTACAACGTAAAAGTTCGTGTAAAAGCTGACAACTCTGGCGTTGATTTATCAAACACTAAAATGTCAATCAACCCTTTTGATGAGATTGCAGTAGAAGAAGCGGTTCGTCTAAAAGAAGCGGGTGTGATTGATGAAATCATTGTTGCTTCAATCGGTCCAAAAGAATCACAAGAGCAAATTCGTGCAGCTTTAGCGTTGGGCGCTGATCGTGGTGTTTTAGTGTTGACTGATGACAAGCCGTATCCATTACAAATTGCTAAGATCCTCAAAAATATCGCCGAGAGTGAAGGCACTGATATTATCTTATTGGGTAAGCAAGCCATTGATGATGATAACAATCAGACTGGTCAGATGCTAGCGGCATTGATGGGTATCGGTCAGGGTACGTTTGCATCAGAAGTGAAAGTAGAAGGCGATAAAGTAAACGTGACTCGTGAAATCGACGGTGGTTTACAGACGCTAGCACTTGAGCTACCAGCGGTTATTACCACTGATTTACGTTTGAATGAGCCTCGTTATGCTAAATTGCCTAACATCATGAAAGCGAAGAAAAAGCCACTTGACGAAAAAACGCCTGCTGATTTTGGTGTTGATATGGCCTCTAAGCAAGAGATCATTAAAGTTGTGCCACCTGCTGAACGTAAAGCTGGCATCAAAGTGGGTTCAGTGGATGAGTTGGTCGATAAGCTAAGAAACGAAGCAAAAGTCATTTAATGTTTCAATGATTGGATACTTCGCTACGGCATATCCTGTACAAGGCTATAGATTTAACTGATTTATTTTATATAAAATAATAGTTGCTCAAACAGCTTTGTACACAAACAACCGCATGAATAGATGATACGAATAAAAAAGGATTAAAATCATGGCAATTTTGGTATATGCAGAACATGACAATGCCAGTCTAAAAAAGGCAACTTTGAATACCATCGCTGCTGCTAAGCAAATGGGTGATGATATCCATGTGTTAGTTGCAGGTAGTGGTGCTCAAGCTGTCGCTGACCAAGCAGCTAAAGCAGAAGGCGTGACTAAAGTATTATTAGCAGAAAACGCTGCCTATGAGCATCAATTGGCGGGTAACGTCGCGCTATTGGTTGCTGATATCGCTGGTGATTACAGCCATATCCTTGCACCTGCTACCACTACTGGTAAGAACTTTATGCCACGCGTTGCCGCTTTACTTGACGTAAGCATGCTATCAGAAATATCTGCCGTCGTAGATGCGCAAACGTTTGAGCGTCCTATCTATGCTGGTAACGCCACAGCAACTGTTAAGACCACAGAAGATAAAGTCGTCATGACAGTACGTACCACGGCTTTTGACCCAGTAGCAAGCGAAGGTGGTTCAGCTACTGTTGAGACAATCGACAACGTGCAAGAAACTGGCAAAGCAAGCTTCGTTAATGAAGAGATGGCGAAATCTGACCGTCCTGAATTGACTTCAGCAGGCATTGTGGTTTCTGGTGGTCGTGCCTTAGCAAATGGTGAAAACTTCACCAAATATATCGAACCATTGGCTGATAAACTTGGCGCTGCCGTTGGTGCATCACGTGCCGCTGTTGATGCAGGTTACGTACCAAACGATATGCAGGTCGGTCAAACGGGTAAAATCGTTGCACCAGACTTATATATCGCAGCGGGCATTTCAGGCGCGATTCAGCATTTAGCGGGTATGAAAGATTCTAAAGTTATTGTTGCTATCAACAATGACCCAGAAGCACCTATCGCTAGCGTTGCTGATTACTTCTTAGAAGCTGATTTATTTACAGCATTGCCTGAGCTTACTAGCAAGGTTTAATTTTGAAAAGTTAAGCGTTTAATGTCGCTTAATCTATCATAAGTCATAAAGCCTTCGGTTCAATGAATCGAAGGCTTTTTTGTGGGGTATTGTCAATGCTGATATGATTTCGCTGTTTCTTATATAGCTGCAGTTCATCTTGTTTTTATCTGCATTTTTGAACTGCGGACATGCTCTAGTCAAATGGATAAATGTCCGCTACTATATGAATGTAAGCTATTATATTAATGTTATAGTTTAATTTGTAGAGCAAGATTATAGTGATAATTAACTGACTATACTCAATAATAGATGATTACATGATAGACCAATTAATTAGTACATTAAGGGATTAGGAGATGCTAATGAAGGCAGAATTAAACACGTCAGAACGCTTACCTCAGGAATGGAATGACTGGGTAGCGACTAATATAATTCGCGGTGTCCAAGCAGAGACAATTGTTCAAACGCTAAAAGATAATCACTTTTCAGACGCTCAAATCAAAGCCGCTCTGAGTGATGATTCCAAGGTGGCGGCAAACGACAGTAAACAATCAATTCGTAGACTACCAAATAATTGGAAAGGATGGGTCGCTACCAATTTGCTTGAAGGCACGAGTAAAAACAGTATTGCGAAAGTATTGGCTAAGCAAGGCTTTAGTCACGCAGAGATATTGCTAGAAATAGAGACGGTCTCTAAAAGCCCTTACCTACAAGCAGGCGTTAAAGCCACCAAGCTACTAAAAAAACGAGAATGGCTTCTTAATACTTGTGACGACTTAGCCAAGTTAGATCCCGGCTACAGCCAACAAATTGAGGTGATTGATACGCCGCCGTTTGAGGTATTTATCAAGGATTACTATAGTAAGCATAAGCCTGTGGTGCTTAAAAAAGGTATCGATCATTGGCCAGCACTGAAGAAATGGAGCCCGCATTATTTTGCAGATAAGCTAGGCGATGCGGAAATTCAGGTGCAGTTTAATCGCGAGACTGATGTTCTTTTTGAACGTCATTCCGATAAGTATCGTAAATCAATGCTGATGTCTGAATTTTTCAATATGATAGAAAATGACGGTGAAAGTAATAACTATTATATGACTGCTAATAACACACAACAAAACGTTGAAGTCATTAGGCCAGCACTTGATGACATAGGTGATTTTGGTGAAGGCTATCGCCATCTTCTAGATAATGATGCAGCTTTTAGTACCTATTTCTGGATGGGACCCAAAGGCACCTTTACGCCATTGCATCATGACTTAACTAACAACATGTTGGTTCAAGTGTATGGCACTAAGAAGGTTACGTTGATTCCAGCGTGGCAAGTACCTTGGCTCTATAATGATTTGCACGTTTATAGTGAAGTAGATTTTCCTAATTTTGATTTAAAGGAATATCCATTAATGCAACATGTGACCCCAGTTGAAGTCACTATTAAAGCTGGCGAGGCGCTATTTATTCCTATAGGGTGGTGGCATTGTGTGAATGGACTGGAGAAATCCATTAGCATTAGTTTTACTAACTTTAATGCACCAAACAACTATTCTGCAAGCTTTATGGAAGCACAAGGTTAGTTTCTATATGTAGTTGAGAAAATAAACTCTACCTAAAACATTGACTGAATCACTATATTTATTCAGCCCATGCTTTGCATGGGCTACATACATGACAGAATATTTTAGGCATAGTTTCTTTGACGTAGCGTTTCATATAAGCATAATGAGCCTGCAATGGCGACATTCAGACTTTCTTGACCATTAGGCTGTGGTAGAGCGATAGGGGTGGCGCACTGCATCAGCTCATCACAAACGCCTTGACCTTCATGACCCATAATCCAAGCAATAGGTTGCTTTAAGTCATGTTGATAAATGACTGTATCAGTATGGGAGCTGGTGGCAAATAGCGGTGTTTGTACATGTTTCAAAACATCTTGCACACTTAGACCTTCATAAATAGTCAGAGCAAACTGAGCGCCCATGCCTGCTCGTAATGTCTTAGGGGACCACGCTTGTGCTGTCGCACTGGTACAGAGTATGTTCTTGATGCCAACCGCTGCTGCGGTGCGTAATAGGGTGCCCACATTGCCACTGTCTTGCACATCATTTAAAATCAAGCAGTCATTATCAATCATCGATAAACGAGGTGTTGGTACTTTAATGATTGCCATGATATCGATACCAGTACCTAAGCTACGAATGCTCTCATACAGCGAATTTGATAACGTTAAAATAGGCGTATAAGTAGGCAAGCGCGTCAAAATTTGCTGAACCTCAGGATGGTTGTGCGCAGACTCTGCGAGTAGGATTTGGACAAACGGGTAGTCGCTACGCAGCGCCGCATCGATGAGATGGACGCCCTCAATCACCGTTTGCCCTTGCTTCTTCCGCTGCCGCGCTTGCGTTAACAAGGATTTGACAAGTTTAACGGTCGTATTTTTATCTGAGGTAATAAGCTCGGTGGGATTTGCTACCATAGTGGATCGCTTAGAAAAAAATATAAAAAAATTAAACGATCAGTATAAAGCTTATAAATGCTCTGGCTTTATACTGACTGTTATCAAAGTAAAGGCAAAGAGTTTATTTATCAGCGTAATTTACATGCAGACTTTTAACATAATCGACTTCATTTTTGCTGCCTAGTACCACTGGGACGCGTTGGTGAATATCGGTTGGCTCTATGTCTAAAATGCGATTGACTGCATCAGTAGCAGCGCCACCCGCACGCTCAATCAATAAGCTCATTGGATTGGCTTCATACATCAAGCGTAATTTGCCCGCTTTATTGGCATATTTGGTATCGAACGGATAAGTGAAGAGACCACCGCGACATAAAATACGATGCACATCACCGACCATGGCAGCCACCCAGCGCGTATTAAAATCGCGACCACGAACACCCGTTTCGCCGGCAATTAACTCATCGATATACTGCTGCATGGGTGCGCGCCAGTAGCGGTAGTTTGAAGCATTGATGGCGTATTCGCTGGTATCGGCATCGATTTGCACGTTTTCTTCTATTAATACATAATCGTTAGTGTCAGGATCTAGGCTAAACATCAAGACATGATCGGCGATAGTTAGCGCTAGTACGGTAGAGGTGCCATATAACAAATAGCCTGCTGCTAGCTGTTGATTACCAGCTTGCAAGAAGTCGCTATTTTCACTGATTTGACCTTGGCGCTGGTACGGTAAAATAGAAAAAATAGTGCCAACGGCCATATTAATATCGATGTTTGATGAACCATCAAGCGGATCGAACAATACCAACAAACTGCCATCTGCATTGGCAGGGGTAGCGTCGTCAAGCTCTTCTGAGGCAACGCCTGCACAATGGGTATTTTTCGCCAAAGCACCTAATAGTAAGTCATTGGCCAGTACGTCCAGTTTCTTTTGGTCTTCACCTTGGACGTTTTGGTTGCCAGCTTCGCCTAGAATGTCGGCTAGCGCCCCTTTTCTCAATAATTGTGAGATGGTTTTACCCACGTCAGTGACAGTCGTAATAACGTCACTCAGTGCAGGATTGGGTGAATAATCATTGAGATAGTCTGTAAGGGTTGTCATAAGGCTTCCTAATAAATGCTGTTAAAATAAAGGCTACTGAAACTAAGGATTAAGTAAGGGGTCGGAAAATCGGTTAGGTCGCACGTTACAGACCTAAATCTGGCAAATTTTTAAATACCTCGCACGGCATCTTTGTCCTGACCACAAAATCAGCTACACTATCACTATTATTATTTATTTATCGTTTGGCTAAGCGGATTTCTAATGATGGTTTTGACAGGTCTATGGCTACTGCCCAAGAGGATGACGATGGCTGTTTTTTACGGCGCTATGTCTCTCACTGCCACTGGGGTAAATTGTAGCAAATAAGTGCCAAAATGTCCTTGTCTCTGTGCTTATCGTCGACTATAAATCGCCAAAAAATGCATAAATAATGATTATTAAATCATATAAACCAACAATAAAGACCTGCCACTATGCCAAATTCTACCGATAGCCGCTCAACTCAGACAGTCTCATCAACGGATTATACCAAATTCGACCCTGATACCATTCATGAGAAACTTGATGCGTCGTTAAGTCGTCCGCAGCTGAATGCTGATGGTAGCATTCGCCATTTTTTGGGGGTAGAAGGTCTTAATAAAGCGCAGTTGCAAGCGATTATTGCCAAAGCAGAGACGTTTTTTGATGATAATGGACAGCTCATTAACCGTCCTGAGCTTGAAGGCTATACGGTAATGAATTTGTTTTTTGAACCGTCAACGCGTACCCGTACGACCTTTGAGGTAGCCGAAAAGCGTCTCGGTGCCAATGTGCTCAATATCGATATCGAGCGCTCTAGCACTAAAAAAGGTGAAAGCTTGCGCGATACGCTGTGGAACCTACAAGCCATGACGGCAGATATCTTTGTGGTACGGCATTCAGCATCAGGTGCTGCCCATTTTATGGCAACAGAGGTGACACCCGATATTGCCATTATTAATGGCGGTGATGGCTGGCATGCGCATCCAACACAAGGGATGCTCGACATGCTCACTATTCATCGTGAAGCGCCGCGCCCATTTGAGGAATTGTCAGTGGCTATCGTCGGTGATATTAAGCATTCACGGGTCGCACGCTCAGATATCAGTGCACTACAAACCTTGGGTGTCAAAGACATCCGCGTCTGTGCGCCGCGTACCTTATTACCGAAAGGCATTGAGCGTTTTGGGGTACAAGTCTATGAAGATATGAATGACTGTGTCACGGACTGTGATGTCATTATGGGATTAAGAATACAAAACGAACGTATTGGCTCGCCGCTGCTGGCATCATCGAGTGAATATTATAAACACTACGGTATTACACCAGAGCGTATGGCATTGGCTAAGCCCGATGCATTGGTCATGCATCCAGGACCGATGAACCGCGGTGTTGAGATTGCATCAAGCGTTGCCGATGGTGACCAGTCAGTGATTTTAAAACAGGTGAATAACGGCATCGCTATTCGTATGGCAGTACTGTCGCTAGCTATGGAAGGTCAGCGCGCTCACCAAGCTGCGAGCAAATAATCTTCTGCCTCGCTGTTTTATATTTATTTATCCCATTTTATTGATACGGTAATAACGCTCATGACAACTATGTTAAATATGGATGCACCGATAATTAACCATCTTCCTCAATCATTTAAAGACTCACTATCAATTGCTGCGACAGATAAGTTGGCGTCACTCGAAGCTGGTCGTGAAATGTGGCTACTGCCGCCTTTGGTGGATTTGTGCGCCCGCCTACGTGAACCGGGTCAGCAACAACATGGCACTTTGGAGTCAGAAGGACGCGCTGCTCGTGGCAATGGTTTTTTGCATGTGGTCATTCCTCCTGATACCAATCCTATCTTAGAGAACGGTTCATTATTAAAAGGCTTACGTGAGCGCGCGCTTGGTGATGGCGGCATATATTTGCATATTTTAGGCGCGTTGACTGCTGGTTTAGAAGGTGAGCGCCCATCAAATATCGCTGGGCTCAAAAAAGGCGGTTGTATAGCCGTTTCTAATGCGCGCCGCCCTTTTCGCAATGATTTAGTATTACTGCGTACACTGGAATATGCCGCGACTTTTAATATGAAAGTATTCTTTTATCCTGACGAGCCAAGTCTATCTGGTGATGGCGTGGCGCATGAAGGTTATATCGCGTCATATCACGGCTTGCAAGGGATTCCTTGGATCGCTGAAACGGTTGCCTTGTCAACGCAGTTGCTGATGGTTGAAGAAACAGGCATCGCTGCTCACTTTAGTCAACTGTCGTGCAAATCTTCAATCGAATTGATGCGCTGGGCAAAAGATAAAGGTCTGCCCGTGACTTGTGATGTGGCGATGCATCAGTTGTATTTGACCGATGATAATTTAGAGGGTTTTAACGCCCAAGCCTATGTATTACCACCCCTGCGTAGTAATACCGATCAGCAAGCCATCCGCCGTGGTCTAAAAGATGGCACCATTGATGCGATATGTAGCCATCATGAACCCTTGAACAGTACTGCCAAAAAAGCCCCATTTGCCGAGAGCACACCAGGCATCTCAAATTTTGATACCTTTATGGCGCTGGCTTGTCAGCTAGTCAATGATGAGGTGTTAACCTTAGAGCAACTCGTCGATAAAATCTGTCTCAATCCGGCGAAAATCGCTGGTATTAGTGAGCAATATGAAAAAATCGGCGGCGCAGTACTGGTGGATCCTAATTTGGAATGGCAAGTGACCGCCCAATCCATGCTGTCCAATGGTAAAAACACGCCATTCTTTAATCAGCAGTTGCAAGGCCGCGTTGTGGAGACTTTCTTTGGCTAATTTGCCTAGGCAGGATGATAGTCTGCAACCATCCTCGAAGGATAACGATCATCACTTGCACAACCAAACCATTAAGTCGCACAGTACTGCCAGTGAGTCTATCAAAGCGGTGGCAATCTATGAGGTGGTTAAAGGGATCGGTGCACTATTAGGGGCAGGGGCTTTATGGTCATGGCATACTGACCTTGAGCATTGGCTGACGACAGCGACTGCTTCTTGGCAACAGACTTTTGGACAGCTACTGGCACCGCAAGTTGACAGTGCAGTACGGATTGCCCAGCAGGCAAGTAAAAACTGGCCATTATTCTTGTTATTAATCTTTGCTTACGCCAGTTTGCGTTTCCTTGAGGCTTATGGCTTATGGCAAGATAAAACATGGGCGTATTGGTTTGGTGTGCTGGGTTATGGGGTGTTTATTCCTATTGAGCTTTACTATCTAATCGTTAGCCCATTTGATTGGTTTAAGCTTGGGATATTAGTCTCGAATCTTCTTATTGTGGTCGTGGTCTATCGTAATATGAAGCGTAAAGGCTTGATATAAAAAGGGCTTATATAGCGGCGATCCAAAAAACTGAATGTGTATGAAAAAGCCAGCACAAGATACTGTCTTATGCTGGCTTTTCTTTTGCTAAAACGATGGGCTTAAAACTGGTTATAAATTATGGCTTTGCTGTACTTTTATCAGTACGAATGCTTTTGGCGACTTTGCCAATACTCAAACCTTGCACCAAGATAGAGAATATCACCACTGCATAAGTGAGCGCCAACAAGATATCGCGTTCGGTTCCCAGCGGTAGCTGCAACACTAAAGCAACCGAAATACCACCACGTAATCCGCCCCATGTCAGCACTTTCCATGCACCAGTCGGTAAATCGAGCTGACGATGAAAGGTTTTGGTCGTCATACCTACAACGATAAAACGCGCAACTAGGGCAATGACAATCGTCAAACCAGCGGCGATAAATAAATTACCCGAATAAGCAATCATCACTACTTCTAAACCGATGAGTACGAATAAAATAGCATTGAGAATTTCATCGATTAATTCCCAAAATAAATCAATATAATGCCGCGTTTTATCGCTCATCGCCAATGCTCGTCCGCGATTACCAACCATTAATCCCATCATCACCATAGCGAGTGGTCCTGATAAATGCCAATGGCTGGCGAGTGCATAACCACCTATCACCCCAGCAAGCGTTAACAACACTTCTTCTTGATAGCTATCGATACTTTTCAGCATGTAATACAAAATTGCCCCAAGTACTAAGCCAAAAATAATGCCGCCACCGGCTTCAACCGCTAAGGTATGCGCCACATAATTGGCGGTTGGGATATCACCACTGGATAAAATACCTAGCAGCAATACAAAGATGACGACGCCGATACCATCATTAAATAGTGATTCACCCGCGATGACCGTTTCTATACTTTTTGGCGCGCCAGCCGATGCCAAAATACCCATTACGGCAATGGGGTCGGTCGGTGATATTAGAGCACCGAATAGCAAACACCAAAGAAACGGCAAACCGAAACCAAGCAGCGGCAGCATAAAATAAAGCGCCGTAGCGATAAGCATCGCAGAGACGATGGTACCGACGCAAGCAAGGATACCAATAGGCAGTTTATAACGTTTTAAATCGCTGATATTGACGTGCAGCGCCCCTGCAAATAACAGCATAGAGAGCATGCCATCTAATAAAACTTCGGTAAAATCAAGCTGCTCTAACAAGCTTACTTCATAATCAATCAGCTGATCAAATCCCAAAAATCCCAAAAATATCGCGCCAATAGATAATAAAATGGAGATAACCATCACGCCAATCGTCGTCGGTAGGCCAATAAAACGATGGTTAACGTAAGTTAATAGGGCTGTGATTGATAAGAATATCGCGCTGATTTCAAGTATGGTTAGGCTACTGGTAGGGGCCATGAAAAAATTCTCAAGTGAGTTTAAAATTGTCATAAGCTTAGCGCTTACAAACACTAAATAGGTTTGATTTTAGTTTAGTTATCGTTTGTCTTTTTATTTTTATTGCGTTTGTAATGCTTGGCGAATATGGGTGTCAAACGCGCTAACATAGTTAAAATACTGATGATGAGCATCGTTGCTAAGTATGAACTGTTGGGCTTGTTGGCACATCGCGCTCAAGTCATCTATCAGCTCTTGATAGCTTAGGTTTTCTTCTCCTGCGCGCTCAATCAGTTTTATCTCATGCAATAGGATTTGCTGCTGTGCGTTATTTACGCGAGCATAACTTAGATTGACCATCGCCTGACATAGCGCTTTTAAGACCATCAAATCTGCTGCTGCATACCGACGTATCTCGCCTAGTGATGTATTGATAAAATCAGATATTTTGGGAGTATGAGTAACTATGGCTAATATCGCCAAGCGTCGCTGTTTAACTTCGGCTTTCGATGAATCATCGTTTTGTGCCGGTGTATAAAAATGATAGGAGCTGGGCGGCTGGCGACGCATCATAATACTTAAGCAACTGGTCAGTGATTGTACGCAGTTGACCGCTGTTTTTGGATCATTGATACCTGGAGACAATGCTCGTACGGCGATTTCAGTCATTTGTCCCAAGCTATAAGCAATATCGTTAGAATGAGCCAGTCGTTGTTCGATACGTATACAGCCTGCAAAGCGCTGCCAAAAAAGTCCGTCAGGGGCACGCGGTACAACAGCTAAAGATGGCGTCGCTGTTTTTTGTCGATTGTTTGGATGACCTGCTGGACGCTGGTAAAAGTAACCGATAACATTTTTGTCAGTGACATAATCACCAAGATTAATACGCATTTGCACCACTCCGCCATAGTCTTGTGTCAGTGTAATCAGTGACTCAAGGTAAAATTGTTGAACATAACCTGAGCTTGGTGGATAGATGGGCATCGCTGACCAGTGATGAAACTGTTCAATGTCATGATGTTCTATATCGCGTTGATGCTGGATATCGCAATGATCACGATACCAATAGTGAATATTATTAATCGCATCATTGCTGGCGTTTTGAATCACATGTGAGGCTTGAATGGCATGTACCATATGCTGTACAAAGTACACCAGCAACAGCGCACATATAATTGCCATGATAATCGCAAAAGTCACTGCGAGCTGTGGCACACCAAAAGCCACGTCATATTTATGGATGGATTTTAACACCAATAAACTATAACTAAAGGTGCCAATGAACGCCCCCAATACAAACTGGTTAGGCGTATCGGTCAAAAAATTGCGCAATAGCCGTGGGCCAAATTGCGAAGAGGCCATCGACAGCACGGCGATTGTAATGGAAAAGGTCGTGCCTGCTACGCCTAATACTGCGCCTGCAATCGCTGTCATGATAGCGCGCGCCGCATCGTCGTCACCGGTAAAAGCAAAGGTAATCTCTCTGACGGTTTCGCGGTCAAAGTGTTGATCGATAGTGACCAATAAAGGCGCTAGCAATATACCTGCAATGACGCATGCCGTTGGGATAAACCAATAAGAGCCAATAAGCTGCTGCCATAGGTTTCTTAGTCGATCAGGCATATCGGTCAGTGTCTGTAGTGACCATAACTGGGCGAACTGCTTTAGTCTATGCGTTATTGTCAGCAATGCAGAGTTAAACCAGCCACTTTCAGGGTGTTTATTCAATATTATATGCTCCACAAGTGACCTAAAAAGTGACCCATTTTTTATTACTAAGCTAGGATTTTATTTGGCTAATAAAACCTATGAAGAGTAAATTACCTTACCATATAAGCCACAAAGATTAAAAATTTAGTAAAAAATAAGCCCCTATCATAGGAGCTTATTTTTAGCATAATGAATTCTTTTGTTAACTGACTAGATTGTCAATCCAAGTGCTTATCGCAGTGCTTAGTTTTGCTAATACTGAAGGCTCTTCTTTACTGTCCATACTTAATGAACGCGTTTGCATATCATCCGTCGATACTGGCTGTTTTTGCAGACTATCTACGATTAACGGTAGATTGTTACCTGCGGTCCCTAAGATAAAGCTTGGGTTTTTAGTCAGCGTTGTCCACTTCTGATTCCAGCCACCACTACAATTGTAAGTAATTAAGCTTCCGCGATTATCTACTAAGTTACCAGTACGCAAATCAAAGCATTTGTTGCCTTGTTTGATTTGGTCAGCACCGTTCATCTCCCAAACTTGCGCTGGCGAGTCCAAGCTACAAGCACCCAAAACCACCCAAGAACCTTGTTCCGTTAAACACTGATCTAATGCCATTTTGCTGTGAATTTTACCTTTAAGATCGTAAATCCACTGTTCAGAGTCGTCACCAGTACAGCCACTTGGACCACTAATAAAGCTATTTAACTTACCACCTTCTAGAGTTTCAACTTTAAGGCAGTTGTTGCCATTACGGATAGTAGTCACATTATCTAAAGGTTTGTCATCTTGTAGCTCTAAATCTACAACAAACTTTTGAAATTCAGTAAGTGCTTCAGGCTCTTTTTTGATTAAATCCGTACGATAGACATTGACCCAACGGTTTAGACGATTTAGAGTTTCTTGCTGCTTCTCATAACGCTCTAATGTTTGGAGTGCTAAAGGGCTAAGCTCATCACGATACTCTTTATAAGAATCATATAACAACTGACCGTTGGCGTCTAAACTAATAGTCGAATGTTCTGCTTGAGCAAGAAGTTTCTGCTCTAAGATTGGCAATTCTACCTTTCTTAGTGCCGTATAGCCCTGTTCTTTACCAAAGGTAACCGCGGGTTTAATCGCATCACTATATTGACGAATATCAATGGTTGAGAGCTGTACTTGTGCTTCATTGACCTTTTTACAGTACAAATCTACTTTTTTCGGGTTGTCTGCAATCGCTAAATTAACATGGAACTTATTGGCGTTACTGGTCATTCGATTAGGAGCCAACGCAATATCATTAATCGTGTTATTACTATAAGTAACGCTTAACCAGCAGCTTGCTGATTCAAGCGAGTTATTCGGTGTCGGTAACTCAAAAACGTTGCCCCAGTTACCACGTGCTTCTGGATAAATGATGCCTTTTTGCGCGACAGGGTCATAACCGCCTAAAATGGTAAATACTGGCACGCCTTGCAAACGTGGTTTTAAGTAATTACCATCCGCGCTGTTGTACCAAACGTTTTTAGAACCTTGCCATACCTTAGGCTGGATGACTTCCATCTTTCTGAGATCGGCATTCCATTTCTTATAGCCAGTTGGTGAGTCAGCGTCAAATACTGCTTTATCAAATGCTGGCTGGATCTTAATTTTTGTACTATAACCCGTATAGTGAGTATAGTTTGAATAAGCGCCACTCTGTGATCCACCAGACATCGCATCGCGACCATAGCCATAGGTGGCTAAGAAAAGAGGTTTACCAGTGAGACCATCACCCTCGACCTGTCGTGGCCAGTCTAAGTTGCTGCGCATTTTGTTTCTGACGCCATTATAGCCCCAGCCACTATTGGCATGATGCTCGGCCCAAAAGAAATCGCCGTTCTGTTCACCAGGATAATGACCCAAGCCATAATGATGACCGATTTCGTGGCTGAACTCATTACCTTGAGAGTCGATTAGGGTCAACATACCATTACCGCCGCTTAAGCCGTGGTTATATTCACCATTCTTATATTTACCGCGAGCGTGATGCGCATTGACGTTTTGGGTCAATTGCGGTTGCTCTTGACTTTGCATTGAAGCACTGGTAACGCCCCAATTGGCTAAATTAATGCCAACACCAAAGGTTGATTTCGCGGTGTTTTCGCGCATATCACCAGCATAAACGCCAGCATCATTTGAGTCACTGACTTAATCATAAATAGTGCCATTGGCGACCATTACTCGTTCGAGCTTCATGTCATCATAGCTAGCAACGGTCATTTGTGCTGCTGGAATGGTTTGGAAGTAGTCTGAACCCGCTCTTTCTGGATCGCGTAGCATATAATGACCCCAAGATTGAGGTGCATCCGTTAACATGCCCAGACGGATATTGGTCAATACCAACTCACCAGGGGCGGCAAAATCTATGTTATCTTCTGACAGTTCACCGCTACGATTTTGGTCATCCACAATGCGAATTTTGAGACCACCTTGTACCTCATCCCAGTTGAGTTTGGTTGACCATGCGCGCTTACTGTAAGCAACGCGTGCGCGCTGATCAGTGTTAGTCTGATCCGTGTCTGGGATTTGAGTCGGATCGGCTAAATTGACAGTTCGTAATAAAACCCCGTCTTTGTAAATTTCAGCCGCTAATTTATTAATGTCACCCATTTCAAGCGTAGGCGTCACCAATAACAGCGCCTCTTTTTCTGCCGTCAGGCGCGGCATGTTTTTTGCTTCGTTACCCTGTGGATCAACGGTATGATTCTGCCCAAACTGTATCATCGCTTGAAATTCGCCAACCAAGTCTGGACGAATAGTACGAATTTCTCCCGCTCTACCATCGTGGTCAAAAAAACCTAATAAATAAAAATCAGCAATATCCTTTTTTGGTTCTGGATATTTGATAGGCGTAGCTGGCACAAGTGGCGTAGCAGGAATGCTCGTTATTGGTGGCTTAATAGGTGTACTTGGTTCAAGTGGCGTAGCAGGAATACTCGTTATTGGTGGTTTAACAGGCGGCGTTTCTACTGGTAGACTAACGGTTGGTGGTACAAGTGATGATGTGCTGCCATCACCTTCACCACAAGCAGAAAGCATAATGGATACGACACAAATGCTTAGCGCTGTTACTGGGAATGCTATTGTATTTTTCAAGTTATTGCTCTAATAAAGTTTAAGGCAATATAACAGCTGTGTTAGCATCTCGTACGACTTTTGTTCGATTTATAATAATAAGTTCTATTATAACCTCTAGTGAAAACTAATTTTTATTATTCAATATGTCTCATTCGTTACTAACGCTTTTCTTAATTCGTCTTTGGGTTATCTGATTCAGTAATGATATCGCCTTTATGATTAAAGAGATTACCATTGGTTTTAATTTGAGAGTCATTCAAATCCTTAGGAATAAGAATCTCATTGTCCCGCTCATCGCATTCAATATCACTGTCTTTATCATAAGCTATTGGGTCAAAGTGTGGGGTGCCTTTGATCGGCTCATTCTTGTCTAATGGTGCAGTGGTCGCCGAGGTTTTTCTAAATAAATTTGATTGACCGCCTTTGATGCCTTTTCCATTAGAATCAGCTTTTTTACGTGGCTCACTATTGGCAAAAATAGCATTTAACGGTAGATCTAACTGTTGCTTGGCATAAGCTTCCGTATTTTCAAAACGGTTGACTAGCAAGCTAAGCCAAGGTTTTTGATCCTCTGGCCCCATCTCATCTAGCTCATCTTTGATAGGCAAGGGGTAAGGTAGCGTGCGATAAAAATCCCATAATGTCATTTTGCTCAAATCTCTCTTGAGCACATAATCATTATCTTCAGTCATGGTGATTAAATTGCTGTCTTGCAGATAATTAATATAGGTATACCATTTTGGTAGCTCTTTGCGTCCTAGCACATTACGTAGTGCTTGTTCGCTTACCGCTTCCCCTTTTAAATGATGGGTATAAACGAGGTTTAACATATCGAGCAAACTTAGCAGAGGGTGGCGTGGATAGACCTCTTCAGTTTCAAAAATCGTCAAGGTATAGCTAATCTCAACACCTAATAGAATTAAATTCCACGACAAATATATCCATAATAAGAAGATGGGCAGTGCCGCAAAAGCCCCGTAAATCGCTTCATAACTGGTGAAATTTGCCATTACTGTACCAAACAGGTGCTTCATCAGCTCGAATACGATAGCGACGAAGAGACCAGCAATGGCTGCATTTTTCGCGGGTACGCGTGCTTTTGGAATGAACCAGTACATACCAATAAAGCCTGCGACAGTGATACCAATGGATACAGCTTGTACCCAAAAAGACCAGTCAATGCCATAACCAGCAATTTGTCGGTTTAAAAAACTCAAACTTTGTACCGCGCTTGAAGCAAGAAATGCCGTACCCAGTACTAACGGTCCTAACGTGACGATGGTCCAATAGCGCAGCATACTTTTCATACCGCCAGAGCGATTTTCTACCCGCCAGATTTGGTTAAATGCGCGCTCGATGGTTGTTAACGTCATAATGGTCGTAAAAAATAACACCATTGCCCCAATGATGGTTAGATTTGAGGATTTTTCAGCGAAGCTATTGATATACTCACTGACCTGCATGCTTGATTGTGGTAGCAAGTTACTATAAATCACTTCATATATCTGTGCTCTAACGGATGCAAGTGCTGGTACAGAAGATAGGATCATCAATAGGACGGTTAGGACGGGTACAATTGACAACATAGTCGTGTAGGTCAGCGATGCCGCTTTTTGCTGGCAATTGTCTTCAAAAAAGTGCCGAGTCAAGAATCGTAAGAATTGAAACCAGCGTTGATGTAAAAACGGGATTTTTTTTGATAAATTTTCCATATCGACCATTTAGCAGGTGTTTGAGTGACAGTAGTGTAACAAAGATATGCTGTTATCATCTGCGGTTTAATTGTGTCAAAATGCACAGCAGCAACCTCTCTAGCAGGTTATTAGCGATAATGTGTACCAAGGCTGTTTGCATGTCGGTGAATGACTGGGGCATAATATATGCCTATATTGCGTTATCTGTCACAGATTATGTATATAGTCATTCCACTATAAAATTATTACAGCGTTAACCTCGCTTGAAGTATTAGATATACATCTACACTCGGTTGCCTTGTACTAGTACTATTTTTAAATTGAATCGACTATAGCTACATAATCAATGAGGTTTTATGCTAAAGAAATAGACTGCATAGAAGCTGTTGTAGGTGATTAGAATCAACAATAACATTAATGGTTTTATGAGGAAGTATTGCTAATGAGTCAGACCGCCCCTTATGTTTTGGTGCTCTATTATTCAAATTACGGTACGACTAAGACATTGGCTTATGCTATCGCTCAAGGTATTGAGGATGCTGGTATGACAGCCCGTATCCGTACTGTACCAACGGTTGCACCCGAGACCACATCGAGCAAGCCTGCAATACCTGATGAAGGTGACTTATATTGCACTATGGACGATCTAAGAGACTGTATGGGTTTGGCGCTTGGTAGCCCGACGCACTTCGGTAATATGGCTGCCCCCATGAAATATTTTTGGGACAATACGGTCACTATTTGGCTGGCAGGTAATTTACAGAACAAGCCTGCTGCTGTATTTACTGCGACCGGCTCGATGCATGGCGGGCAGGAGACAACGTTGTTGACCATGATGTTGCCGTTGCTGCATCACGGCATGATCCTTGTTGGTGTGCCTTATGCTGAGCCTGCGTTAAATCGTACCCAACGTGGTGGTTCGCCTTATGGTGCTAGTCATGTGAGTGGGGCAACACACGATCAGCCTATTTCAGCTGATGAGCGCGAGTTGGCTATCGCCCAAGGTCGGCGCTTGGCTATTAGTGCTACTGCATTGGCGCAAGCTAACTGGACTCGCTAAGCGGATTTTTATAGCATGAAAGGTCTTATATAACGCTATTAATTAGGAAGTAAATATATCTAATGGTCACAAACCGCTCCGATAGTGAGATAAGCGCACCAGCCAAAAAATCTGCCAAAGCTGCTAAACTTAAAAAGCCAATTACGCCCATTCGTCAGCGCTTGATGGTGACTTGGCTGATTTGGTTGGTTTATAGACTGCTTGGGCTACCTATTTTTATCAATGTTTTTAATCCCAGTAGTCCTGATGTCATTGGCGGTATCGCTTGGCAAGCATTATGGCTAGTGCCAGCATTTATTTTGACGCCCGCGATACTACGGGGTCGTTCGCCGTATGTGCTATTGATAGGCAGTATGCTTACCTTGGTTTATTTGGGGGCGAGTGGTGTGGTGCTGTTTACCCGCGTTTACGGCAGCAGCTGGGCAGAGATAGTGGTTTATCTGCTTGATTTTGTCTTATTACTGGCAATCAATATTTGGTTATTTATTCTACTAAAGCGTCTTCCTTCAATGAACAACGTCGTTAAGCAGCCGCGTTAGTTGATTTAGCGAAGTTTAAGACAAAAAAAAGCGGCGCTCTATTTAGAGTGCCGCTTTTTTATGCTATTTCTGTTTATTTAATAAAAAGCTTAATTTACTTTGGTTAATTCTAAATCCATCTTTTTGCCATCATTAATTTGGCTAACTTTTACTGGTAGGTAATCTAAGCTTGGTGCCAGCCAAAAACTGGTAGAACGACTATTGTCATCGTGGATACGGTCGACACGTACGGTATCAAATGTACCAGCTGGAACGGTAATCTTGGTGTTACCAGATTTTTTGAAAGGGGTTTTCTCTATTTTGTCTTTTTTCGCCATGTAATAGTTGCCAGAGAATTTACCGTTCAATAAATCTTGGCGAATTTGCACTTCCAAACTTAAATCATCAAAAGCTTGTTGTGCCATGTTCATGGTCGTCGATTTGCCTTTATAGTTACTCACCACCTTTTTACTGCTTGGATTGAAGTCTAATTTATGCGTGCGACCAACGCCTAATAGCTTATAAGTGGTGCTGGCTTGAGTCGGAATGACATTATTACCGTTGATGGTAAAAGTGCTGTTTTGCGAAGCACTTGCAACACCTGCCACCCGAGCATTGACATTATATTTCCAAGTATTGCCTGATTTGTTAAGCGTGCGAGTAGCCGTGCCTTTATATTTGTCTTCAACCGTAAAGCTGTAGTTGGCGCTTGAAGGTTCGATATTCTTTGCGCTGGCAAGGGTTGGTGCAGTCATACTTACCGCTCCAATCGTAGCAATACTGGCCCCAGTGGTTAAGGCGGTTAAAAACTTAGACTTGCTGCGTTTAGTATTATTAGTATCGGCTGTTAATGACTTTTGATCGTTTGATAAAAAACTCATGGACATTCCTTAATCGCTATTTATGGCATTGCTTATAACTATTGTTATTTTCTCAAGGACTATAATGGTCATGTCCTGCTATCTTTTCAAGAGTGCCAGCTGTCCCTGTGGTGTTGCTATTGTAGTCAAGGTTGCTGGCATCGATCGCTATATCATCAGGCGTCACTTGCGTGAGTTGAGTAAGTAGGAGTAAGTTAATCGGTCAGTTGTAAATGATATGCGGTAACTTATCAGTGTTGAAATTTAGCACTCATATGGCTGCTTTTAAAATCTTGCTAAGGCCTTTAATACGGTGCAATCCAATCAAATAACTGTTCATAAACGTCATTACCAACTAAATAATCCACGATATGCAAAATTCTTGTAAATTTTTGGGCTTTACACTTGAAGCTAACTCACTTTGCCCCCACTTTTTGATACAAGCTCAAAGCTTATCTTTAGAATGCTGTTTTAAGCAGTAATGCCTATAGATATTGGTATTGAGACCATTAATTCAAATAAACCCTTACTGAAAATAACCAAATTATTGGAGACATATTGATGAATATTCGTCCTTTACATGATCGCATCGTTGTCCGCCGCATAGAAGAAGAAACAAAAACGGCTGGTGGTATCTTGCTTCCTGGTTCTGCTCAAGAAAAGCCTTCACAAGGTGAAGTGCTAGCAACTGGTAACGGTCAGATTCGTGACAACGGCGAAACTCGCGCGTTAGATGTAAAAACTGGCGACAAAGTCTTGTTCGGTCAATATGCTGGTCAAACCGTGAAAGTTGACGGCGAAGAACTATTGATTATGAAAGAATCTGATGTATTGGGTGTGTTAGAAGGCTAGTCCTTTTTGAGTATTTTTATACTAAACGCATTTTGACAACATTATTTAAAAATTATTGAAACATTTAATTGCATTCTCATACTTATAATAGTGGAGTAATTTAACATGGCAAAAGACGTAAAATTCGGCATTGATGCCCGTAAACAAATGATGGATGGCGTAAACATCCTAGCAAATGCAGTACGCGTAACCCTAGGCCCTAAAGGTCGTAACGTGGTTATCGATAAATCATTTGGCGCGCCTACCATCACTAAAGATGGTGTTTCGGTTGCTAAAGAAATCGAGCTTGAAAACAAATTCGAAAATATGGGCGCTCAATTGGTCCGTGAAGTGGCTAGCCGCACAAATGATGTCGCTGGTGATGGCACGACGACTGCGACTGTATTGGCGCAATCTATCTTGCAAGAAGGCATGAAGTCAGTTGCCGCTGGCATGAACCCAATGGATCTAAAACGTGGTATCGATAAAGCGGTTCGCGCTGCTGTTGAGCAAATTCATTTGCTGGCTACACCAGCTGACGATTCAAAAGCGATTGCTCAAGTGGGCTCTATCTCTGCCAACTCAGACACCAAAATCGGTGAGCTAATTGCTCAAGCGATGGAAAAAGTCGGTAAGCAAGGCGTTATCACCGTTGAAGAAGGTTCAAGCTTTGAAGATACCTTAGAAGTCGTAGAAGGTATGCAGTTTGACCGTGGTTATATCAGCCCGTACTTTGCGAATAAGCAAGACAGCTTAACCGCTGAATTTGAAAACCCATATATCTTGTTGGTTGATAAAAAAATCAGCAATATTCGTGAAATCGTGCCATTACTTGAGCAAGTGATGCAGCAGAGCAAGCCATTGCTAATCATCGCTGAAGACGTAGAAAACGAAGCTTTGGCGACATTGGTTGTCAACAACATGCGTGGCGGCTTAAAAACTTGTGCCGTTAAAGCACCAGGTTTCGGCGATCGTCGTAAAGCAATGCTAGAAGATATCGCAACGCTAACTGGCGGTACTGTGATTTCTGAAGAGATTGGTCTAAGTTTAGAGACTGCTACTCTTGAGCAATTGGGTACGGCTAAAAAAGTCACTGTCGGTAAAGAAAATACCGTGATCGTTGATGGCGCTGGTAACTCTGCTGACATCGAAAATCGCGTTGAATCTATTAAACGTCAAGTAGAAGAATCAACGTCTGACTACGATAAAGAAAAGCTTCAAGAGCGTATGGCGAAACTGGCTGGCGGCGTTGCCGTTATCAAAGTGGGCGCTGCGACTGAAACTGAAATGAAAGAGAAGAAAGATCGTGTTGACGATGCGCTACATGCGACTCGTGCAGCGGTTGAAGAAGGCGTTGTACCTGGTGGTGGTGTAGCCTTAGTTCGTGCAATGAATGCATTGTCTGAGCTACGTGGCGATAACGATGACCAAAACGCGGGTATCAATATCTTACGTCGCGCAATGGAAGCACCATTACGTCAAATCGTCACCAACGCTGGCGAAGAAGCATCAGTTGTGGTCAACGAAGTGAAGAGTGGCAGCGGTAACTACGGTTACAACGCAGCTTCTAGCGAATACGGCGATATGTTAGAGATGGGTATTCTTGATCCAGCTAAAGTAGCTCGTTCAGCACTAGAAAATGCAGCATCTGTTGCAGGCCTAATGCTAACTACCGAAGTCATGATTACTGATTTGCCACAAGGTGATGACGGTATGGCTGGCATGGGCGGTGCTGGTGGCATGGGCGGCATGGGCGGCATGATGTAATTTTACTTCTGCTACAAAGCGATTTCTTTTCGTCAGATGCGCTCAATGTACAACAGGTACTATTTTTGCGCATCTTCCTCAACAAATCGCTTTTGCTAGAAGTATGACTTTGTCATAAAGTCTGTTTAACTATTAAAAGCCCTGTTATCGAAAGATAGCAGGGCTTTTTTTGCATCTACTATGATGGTTAGCGTTACACAGAAAAAACCTAGCGAGCTGAGATTGCTTGGGTTTTTGATATCAAATTTGATTAATATTTCTAATATAAATTTAAATTTTCAATTAACTGATTATTGAGATATAGTTGTTATAGAGAATACATACAGTGGATCTTTATTTTACTCAAAGGGAGTTTGAGCACGTGTGGTGGGCTAGAGACTATAAAAACTCATGTGTAATCTAAGGTGATGAAGATGAAACATTGGCATGGTATAAGTTTATGCCCCTAAAGTCTCTCGTGAATGAAGGCGTAGTCGAAGTCTGTATTGCTGTCCAACGAGATAAAAAACAAGCGTATCACATGTCTCGTCTATCCAAAGTTATTCCTTCCATTAATCAAAAGTTATTTTCTTTTCTTTCTCGAAATAAGAGTAGTACCAAACGTTATTCTATTCATGACTTGGTGGCTAATGGTGAGATGCCCATCGTAATATCAGTTGCAAATCAGGATAAAATTTATGATGAGATTGAGGATTCAGTGATTGAGAAACTTGAAGCCGCCAATCTAGATTATCTGATCAAATTTGGCTTTCGAACCTTAGCAGGGAGAGTTCTGAGTGTTTCAAAAAAAGGTATTCTCTTATTTCGTTACGGCGATGAAACCAAACAAAGACGCGGATCAGCATTGTATTGGCAGTTTGCCGAACAATGGGAGAATAGCGTAGTCACGCTACATCTGTTAAATGAGCATCTTAATGGTGATAAAGTCGTTGGGAGAGGATATGGTTCTTTATTTTACTGGGACTATAATTTAACCGAGCATAAATTAAATGGTGTCGCAGCATCTATATTGTATTGGTATTTCCATAAAAATAAAATTGGCGTCAAAAGTAGAAATTCGACGAATTCAATGCTTGACGATGCAATTTATGAACAACCCCAGCAACTGACTGCCATACGGCATTTGATGAGTTTTTTTAAAAACTATACGATAAAGACTTTCTATAAGAGTCTTTATCATAATAACTGGAGTATTTTGATTGGTTCTATTAATCAGTCGATGCAAACATACACTGAGCTATTGCCTGAAAAAGGATGTTTTTGGGCTGACCCTTTTTATATTGAGCGAGATTCAAGGCGTTATATATTTTTTGAGAGCTTAAATTATAAAAAAGGTATCGGCCGTATAGAGTGGGTGGAACTGGATGAGCACCATCAAGTTATCAATTCTGGACCAGTCGATTTAGGTATTAGCTCTCATTTAAGCTTTCCTAATGTATTCGAGCATGAAGACGCTGTATATATGATTCCAGAAGCGGCCAAGACCAATTGTATTAACCTATTAAAAGCGACGGATTTTCCGCAGAAGTGGGAAAAAGTTCATGAGTTGGTGTCTGGGGTTCAGGCAGCAGATAGTGCCGTTATTGAGCACAATGGCTTATGGTATCTTTTTACCACGCATGGTTCAATTTCAGTCCTTACAATGGATTTGGAATTGCATATTTATACGTCTGATAAGTTGGAGTCAGATAACTGGACCATTCATCCCTCGGCGCCTTTAAAAATTGATGTGCGTGGGTCACGATTAGCAGGTGCACTATTTAAGAGAGATGGTCAGCTGTTTCGTACGGCTCAAGATGGCACTATTAGGTATGGGCGTAGAGTGGCTTTGTATTTGGTAGAAGAGTTGACACCGACATCTTACAAAGAAACCTTTGTGCGTTATATCGAACCCAATTGGGAAAACGATATCGATCGTCTCCATACCTATAACGTATATGATCAAACTGTCGTACTTGATGTCTCAAGAGATAAGTTGCGTTTTACTGTATAGCTGCTAAGAGGTCGTTATATGGAAGCCCTTGATAAATTTAGTTCATCAAGGGCTCTTTATATGAAAAATATTTGAGTTGTGATAGATTAAGTTAGATTAATGTTTTCCAAAGAGGAAGTGTATTGAATATTGCCTTTAAAAGATTTTATTCACAATCAATTGATTTTCGTAAATCTCTATTAAGTGAAACGAATAAAATTCCTAGTATCGACGGTTTTAATCATAGAGAGACAGCAACTTTAATTTTGGCAGATATCTCATCTGAACATGGCCATGCTGTGCACGCGTTAGCTAAAGAGGGATGCAATATTTCAGCGAGTAGCTTGTTGCGCCTGCAATTTGAATCATTAATAAGAGCACAATGGATATACTGGGTTGCTAAAGATGAGATTGTTGAAAGATTTTATAAGCCTTTGACACAACAAAATGCATCGCAGGCGGAGAAACGTATACCTACAATCAATTCGATTTTGGATGATTTAGAATGTGCGGCAAAAGAGGGTATAGTTCCGGAGAGAGCTGTGCAAATGATGAGAGAGTTTAAAGAATTAACAATGAAACCAGCAAACTCATATGTGCATACAGGTATGCATGCATTTTCGAGAAAGAAAGACGGTTTTCCAGAGCCTCTAATTATTCAAATATTACAGAATTCTAATGGACTAGAAGCACTGAATGCAATGCTTCTAGCTACTGTGGTAAATTCTGCTGATATGATACAAAAGGTGTTAGCTCTACAGTATATTTATATGGATAGTTTACCTATGCAAATACCTGAAATAATGGACAAGTTTTATAGTATCCGTTATCCGTAGTTATTCATATCAAGCTACTGATCTACCGCATCCCGTCTAAACGTCCACGTTTTATCATCAGAAGCGGCTTCACAGTAATAATATCCCGCCAAATCAAACTGCTTTAGCTGCTCAGCATTGGTTAGCTTATTATCAGCAGCATACTTCACCATCAGTCCGCGTGCTTTTTTGGCATAAAAGCTAATGACTTTATATTGACCATTCTTTTCATCTTCAAATCGTGGCGTGATAACTTCCGCATTCAGCGCTTTCTTCTTGACCACTTTGAAATATTCATTTGACGCCAGATTAATCAAAATCTTATCATCACTATCTGCCATACGTGCATTGATAACGGCAGTTACTTCCTCGCCCCAAAACTCATAAAGGTTATCGCCACGTTCATTTTTCAGTTTGGTACCCATCTCTAAACGATATGGCTGCATCAAATCGAGCGGTTTCAGTACGCCATATAATCCAGACAAGATACCTAGATGCTTATTGACGTAAATGGCGGTGTCTTTATCCATATGATACATATCAAGTCCAGTATAAACATCGCCATCGAATAGATAACCTGCAGGTTTGGCATTTTCTAAAGTAAAGGGCTTATCGTTGCTCCAACGCCACTCTTGATTGCGCTTGGCATTGAGCTGTGCCAAATCGTCAGAGATGCCCATCAGTTCTTGTAAATCAATCGGTTCTTTTGATTTTAAGTTTTTCATCAATGCTTGCGCATGTTCGATGAGCTCTGGTTGACTATAATATTTGTCTAAGTTCACTGGCACCGCGTCTTTCTCATTTAAAGATTTGGCAGGGGAAAGTAAAAAATACATCGTCATTCCTTATTATAGTGAGTCAATGGGTATTCTATTTATGTATCAAGTTTTCTTATTATACGATAAGCAGCAATGTATCTTGACCTACCCGTCGTTATTTCGTGTTTTTTAACGTTACCCTTAAAAAGGACAGATATTTGAGTGATATAAGCCGATAGCTTGTCAAGTCTAGCGTTTAATTGAAAAGGAAAAATTTTTAATATAACAATAAAAGTTATGCAGATGGTGTAAATGCCTAACTTTTTATTTTACTTGTGGGTCATCATTAGGCAATGAAAGTTGGCAGATGATGTCTCTATAATAAAAAGACATGATGGCAAAGTCGCTATCATTTATTAAATTGATAATCTTTGGTCAGGATGTTGAACCAACCATGACCAAAGGTTTTTTTGTCCCCTGTGCTTTTTAAATGTGCGTTGAGGGTGTTAAAGGTAGTCGTGAGACGTAAGTATAGTCATTAGACGTAAGTAAGGAGACGGTATGAAAATCGGTGTAATCAGTGCAGATATCGCGAGCGAGAGCCGTGTAGCGATAACCCCAGACGCAGTCAAAAAATTGCGTAAGCTTGGGTTTGAAATCGTTATACAGTCAGGTGCAGGTAAAGCAGCATATTATGCTGATGAGTTGTATCAGGCTGCAGGTGCCGATATTGCTAGCAGCAGCGCCGAGGTAATCACACAGTCTCGAATTATTACCACCGTCAATGACTTACCTGCTGCAGCTATTGAAGGATTGACGTCAGGTCAGATTGTCATTGGCATGCTTGACCCGTATCGTAATACTCAACTAGATAGCTATGCAGCCAAAGGCGCGACAGTCTTTGCAATGGAGTTATTGCCTCGCACATTGTCACGCGCACAGAATATGGACGTACTGTCATCACAGGCCAACCTTGCCGGTTATAAAGCGGTATTGCTTGCTGCCAATGAGTATTCGCGTCCATTTCCGATGTTTATGACCTCAGCCGGTACGGTTAAGCCCGCCAAAGTCGTCATCCTCGGTGTGGGTGTGGCAGGTCTGCAAGCCATTGCAACAGCGAAGCGTTTAGGCGCTGTCGTTGAAGCCAGTGATTTACGTCCGACTGCTCGTGAGCAAGTAGAGTCATTGGGTGGTAAATGGCTGGATGTGCCGATGAGTGCAGAGGAGGCTGAGACTGCCAAGTCTACTGGTGGTTATGCGTGGACGCCATCCGAGCAATATGTCAAAGATCAAGCCGCTGTTGTAGATAAAGCCTTGAGCAATGCTGATATCGTTATTACCACCGCGCAGATTCCTGGTCGTAACGCTCCTCGTCTGGTGCACGGCGCAACCCTTGCTAAAATGAAGGCGGGTTCCGTATTGATCGATATGGCTGCTGGTACAGGTGGCAACGTCGAAGGCAGCGTGCCTAACGAAACCATCACTACAGACAATGGTGTGCGTATCGTTGGTGCCGCCAACATCCCATCGATGCTCGCCGCACAGTCTTCAGATTTGTATGCCAACAATTTGGTTAACTTTATCACCACATTAATTGCGCCTGCTAGCGATGACGCTTCAGCAAGTGACGCATCAGCTAATTTGGCACTTAAATTAGACATGGAAGACGAGATTCAGGGCGCACTGGCAGTGACACATGACAGTCAGGTACGACTAGCCAAACGCTAAGTTTTGACTGCCTTTCACTACACATTTGCCAGTAACGAATAAATTTTTAGGAGGATTAGATGATTGCCACTATTTTAGCGTCAGCACCCGCCGGTGCCGCCATGGCCAGTACACCCTTTGTCGCGATTTTTACCGTATTTGTACTCGCTATTTTTGTCGGATATTACGTGGTTTGGGGCGTCACGCCTGCACTGCACACACCATTGATGGCCGTCACCAACGCACTATCAAGTATCGTCATCGTTGGTGCCATGCTACAGACCGTCACGATTGATGGTTCTGTCTTTACACCGACCAGTATCCTTGGTGCTTTTGCCGTGTTTTTAGCCAGTATCAATATCTTTGGTGGTTTTGCCGTGACTGAGCGTATGCTTGCGATGTTTAAACCGAAAGTAAAAAAAGCACCAGTAGCAACCACTGATGTAGGAGGTGACGCATGAATGATTTCTCAGCAATGATTGCGGCAAATGCGGATTGGTTCTATCTGGTCGGCGCGATTCTCTTCGTTTTAACCTTGCGCGGTTTATCCAGCCCAAAGACGGCTATCAGAGGTAACCGCTTTGGTATGGTAGCGATGGCGATTGCAGTCGTCACGACATTTTTCTTAGCAGAAGGCCCTGTCCTTTGGTTAATTATCGGTGCGATGATTTTGGGTGCCCTCGTCGGCATGTGGAAGGCAAAGACGGTTGCGATGACACAAATGCCAGAAACCGTTGCCTTGATGCATTCGTTCGTTGGTTTGGCAGCGGTCGCCATTGCACTGGCAACCGTATTGCATACTGAACAGCAACATGGTGCCGTTGCCCGTGTAGAGCTATTTATCGGTTGCTTCATCGGTGCGATTACGTTCTCAGCTTCGGTCTTTGCCTTTGGTAAATTGGCAGCGAAGAGCTGGGCGAAAACATTGGTTGGGGGTTGGGTAAAACCTGTCCAAGCATTATTATTCATTGCGATGATTGCTTTCGGTGGCGTGTATTTCGTCACTGACTCATTACCAGCGTTTTATGCGATGGCAGTGATTGCCGTTATATTTGGTTGGATGTGGATTGCCCCAATTGGCGGCGGTGACATGCCAGTGGTGGTCTCACTATTGAACTCGTTTTCTGGTTGGGCGGCGGCAGGAATTGGTTTCACCCTCGGCAATTCGATGTTGATTATCGCAGGGTCGCTCGTCGGTTCATCAGGTGCGATTTTGTCTTATATCATGTGTAAAGCCATGAACCGCTCATTACTCAACGTCTTATTTGGCGGTATGGGTACAGGAGCTGTAGCAGCAGGCGCTGATGATGGTGCACCTAAAAACTACAAGGCTGGTTCAGCAGAAGATGCTGGGTTCTTAATGGCCAATGCAAGTAGTGTGGTTATTGTTCCGGGTTATGGTATGGCGCAAGGTCGTGCACAGAACGCGGTAAAAGAGCTGTATGAGTTGCTAAAAGAAGAAGGCGTTAACGTGCGTTTTGCCATTCATCCAGTCGCGGGTCGTATGCCAGGTCACATGAACGTTCTATTGGCGGAAGCGGATGTGCCTTATGATGATATTTTAGAGATGGATGAGATTAACTCAGACTTCGCAAGTACCGATGTGGTGTTGGTTATCGGTGCAAATGATGTGGTCAACCCTTCTGCAAAAGATGATCCAACGTCGCCAATCTTTGGTATGCCGATTCTAGAAGTCACTAAAGCCCAAACGGTCATGGTCATCAAGCGCTCAATGAATACAGGTTATGCAGGGCTTGATAATAGTCTGTTCTACATGGATAAAACCATGATGATCTTTGGTGATGCCAAGAAAATGGTGGAAGAGATGGTACGTAGTATCAATGGTGCAGGTCATTAATCTTTAAAGTTAGTTTTTAAATATAAGCTTTTAAATATCCGCTTTTAAATAAAAAAGTCACTTAGGTGGCTTTTTTGCGTTAAGGTACTCTGCATTTATAGCCAGTCGCTGTTTTATATACAATAATTTATACCCAATAAGTTTACACAAAATAAGCGTTAAGAGAGTTATTTATGAATATGTTGATACGTTTTTTTATTATGGTTAGTTTGCTAAAACAACAACTTAAGCAGCAATCAGTAAGCGAGCGCCTTAGTATTGAGCTCTTGATTGCACCGACGGTTCGTCATTATCGAGTGTTGCCGCATGATATGGGCTTTCGGAATCATCTGCCTAACTATCGTTATTTGTCTTTTATCGAGCTAAACATTACTCGCTGGCTGATGGCGTGCTGTCATCAAAAAAGTATTAAACCATTAAATTGGGTTATCGCCATGCAAGAAATGGTTTATCTGAAAGAAATTAAATTTTTAGATAAAATGACGGTGAGTAGCACGCTTGCGGGCTGGGATAAAAAATACGTTTATTTTGAAACGCGCTTTTTTGTAAAAAACCAGCTGATGGGCGTTGGTATGACTAAGTTTGTATTGACCAATAAAAAAGGCAAATGTGCACCAGAGGTATTGGATATGATAGGCGAGCGGCTGAATGAGGTCATTGATTCTTGGAATCAGCATCAAGTGGCGATTAAATCTGCTGAAACGAGTAAAACAACAAGTGCGACATAACGAACTTGTCTATAATCAATGGGCGAATTTTGGTAGGATAGCGGTTATTAAGTTGCCAATCAAATCACCAGTCAAATTGACCACTGATTTGATGACGTGTCTCAAAATGATTAAAAGTTAAGGAGCCATCATGACCCCGCAAAAATTAAAATGGACAGACAGCTTAGATATCGCTATTGAGCTGTATGAGAAGTTTCCAGAGACCGATCCGCAGTACATCCGTTTTACTGATTTACATCGCTGGGTGACTGAGCTTGAAGGTTTTGATGATGATCCACAAAAATCAAACGAAGGCATCTTGGAAGCCATTCAGATGAATTGGATTGATGAAGCAGATTAGATTTATACCCTGAAGCGCTATTTTTAATACCATTTGAAATAGAAAACTGAATAAATATATAGGACTTACAGATCATGACTTCACAAATTAAAGAGTTACCTGAAGCAATAACTTGTAAAGGTATTAGCGTTCGTACGACCAATAACGCTGAGATTAGCGAAGACACGGCTAAACTGGGTCGTTTATGGCAAAAGTTTTACCAAAACCATGCCAGTGATCTGCCTAAAGGCGAAGACATTTATGGTGTCTATCATAACTATGAGAGCGATGATTTGGTCGGCGCTTTTGATGTGGTTGCCAGTTGGAAAGTAGCCAGTGAGCAAGAGCCATCAGACAGTGAAAATATGTCTAAGGCTGCAAACTTAGTAACAGTAGATATTCCTGCAGGAAAGTATTTGGTATTCTCTGAGCAGGGTAGAATGCCATACACGGTGATGAATGCTTGGGAAAAGGCTTGGACCTATTTTAATGATCGCAGCTGTGAGCATACCCGAACTTTTGATGTCGATTTTGAGCATTATATCGGTGGTAATCTAGAGTATGGTCAAGTTGATCTCTATATTGGTATTGAGTAAAATTATTATTGAATAAATTAGTCAAAATAATAAAAAATCGCCAAGTCTGCTATCAGACTTGGCGATTTTTTTTGCTTACTTCAACGAATGATTAATCTAGCAGCAAATTCTCTAAAATCCCTTCATAAATCTGTGCAAGCTTGCCTAAGTCATCGACTTCTACCTTTTCGTCAACTTGATGGATGGTCGCATTTCTTACACCAAGTTCAACGACTTGTGCACCCGTTGGTGCAATAAAGCGTCCATCAGAAGTACCACCTGATGTAGATAGTGTCGTGTCAGTATCGGTTACCTTTTTGATGGCTTTTTGACAGGCCGACACCAGTTTCCCCTCAGGGGTCAAAAATGGCTGACCAGATAATTTCCAATGGATATCATAACTGGCCTTACTATTAGTAAAGTATTTGTCAAAGATAGCATGCGTTTTTGCTTTTAGCTCATCTTCAGTCGTTTCCGTAGAAAAGCGGAAATTGAAGATAACTTTTAGCGTTTCAGGAATGACGTTGGTGGCACCTGTACCGCTATTGATATTAGAGATTTGCAGTGAAGTCGCAGGGAAGTAGTCATTGCCATTATCCCAAGTAGCAGCAGTCAGTTCCGCCAAAGCTGCCATCGTTGCATGAATAGGGTTGCAAGCTAAATGCGGATATGCAACATGACCTTGTTTGCCAGTGACCGTAAGTTCCGCACCCAATGAGCCGCGGCGACCGTTTTTAATGATATCGCCGAGCGTATCTGTGCTCGATGGTTCGCCAACCAAGCAATAGGTGATTTTTTCATTGCGGGCTTCTAAGGCCTCAATGACTTTGACCGTGCCATTAATAGACGGGCCTTCTTCATCTGAGGTGATTAAAAAAGCAATCGAACCATTGTGCTCAGGATAATTAGCGACGAAACGCTCGGCGGCGACGGTAAAAGCCGCAATCCCCGTTTTCATATCGGCGGCTCCGCGAGCCCATAGGTAACCATCAGCGATGGTTGGCGTAAATGGCGGATACGTCCAATTGTTCTCATCACCTGTTGGCACGACGTCGGTATGGCCAGCAAAACAGATAACTGGATCAGTGGTGCCACGGCGCGCCCATAGATTTTTAACTTCTGCATGTTCGCCGCTTTGATCTCTATCGCCAAAATACATAAATTCGCAGTCAAACCCAGCTTGTGATAGTCGTTTTAACAAGATATCTTGACAGCCATCATCATCTGGGGTGACGGAGGGACGTTCAAGTAGCGCAATACTTAAATCTAGCGTTTGCTGCTGATGGTTTTGTTGTTGATGGATGGTTTGTTTATTAAAGTCCGACATGAATAAACCTTTTTATTATAAATTAAAATGATAAATTTTTAAGATTGGCAGCCACGATACAATACAATACAATCAGTCGTTGCTCGTTATTTGCTAATGCGTTTTAAATATTGTCTTCAACAAAAGGCACCAAACCATCACGGCGCATCCACGTCGCGATAGAGTAACGCTGCCGATGGGCAATTTGCACTTGATGTTTTAGGTCACTGTCAAATATCACCAATCTATTGGCGACAGGCATGACGTTATGATGAACGCCATGTTTATCAATGATTTCTAGTGCGCCGCCGTCAGTTGGTTCCCATTCATCATTGAGATAAAACACCGCAGAGATAACGCGTTCATCACGCTCAGCTGGATTGTCACTATGCCATTGGTAGCCAAACCCCAGCGGATAGCAAGCATAATGCGCTTCACTGTGACGAATACCAGCAAATAAACTGCGATTAAATAAGCTAGCAAGCGCATTGATACTTTGCAAATAATAAAACCCAGCAAAGAAATTTTCCGTAATCCAGCGGATGCGATCACCGCGAATATCACTGACACGAATACCAGCCGTCAGCTCTGCGTCACGATAGTCAATAAAACCACTCTCTGCTTGCAAGGCTAACAGCGCCTTCGTTTCAAAGATTTCATCAATAATGATCCAACCATCATCAACGAATGTATCCAGTTGTGTATCAGTCAGCTTATCTTGCCAACTGATATCGAAATCAGACTGTTGTAATACGTGCTGAGTCAGTGGTTTTTGGCTTGGGTCGTCGCTATGAGGAAATAATAATGGTGGATTATCTTCTCCTATCGGATGATCAATCACCAACTTTGTCACATCAAGATTGCTAATAATCTCTGTCATTTCGTCTCACTATGGTCAGTTAGCTAGCAATACATAGCCAATCAATGCCTTTTTACCAAAACCATCGTTATCTTTTACTCTGCCTATGCTACCATAGATGTAATTTTTCTTATTTAAACTTTTGAGATTATGAACTATAAACACGCCTACCACGCTGGTAACTTTGCTGATGTGGTTAAACACATTTTATTGGTACAACTCCTTAATCAATTGGGGCAAAAAAACAAACCTTTTTATGTGCTTGATGCTTATGGTGGTCGCGGACTGTATTCACTGAGCAGTGAAGAAGCGCGCAAGACGGGTGAGGCCAAAGGTGGTATCCAAGCGTTATTAAATGCCAATACCGACAAGGCACCCGCTGCTGTCAAAGATTATATGGAAGGCATTAAGCAAGCCCGTTTCACTTATGACAATAAAGTCTATCCTGGTTCTCCTTGGTGGGTTGCCCATCATATCGAGAAAAATCCAGATGCAGGCGTGCGCGGTGAAGCTTTTGAAGCCAAAGCTAGCGAATATGATGCGCTAAATTATCAGTTGCACAAGTTACCCATTGGTATACAGCATCGTGATGCCTTTGAAGGTATTACCGCCGTTATTCCGCCAAAAGAAAAGCGTGGTCTGATTTTTCTTGATCCGCCTTATGAGCAAGAGCACAAAGATTTTACACGCCTTATAAATTTACTCGTTGCTGCTTATAATAAATGGCCACAAGGCACTTATGCGCTTTGGTTCCCTATTAAGAACGTTGAAGCCGTTGAATTGTTTTACAAAAAACTGAAGCGTACTGAAATGCGCCGCCAGTTGGTTTGTGAGCTGAATATTTATCCAAATGATGTGGCGGTTGGTCTTAACGGTACAGGTTTACTGGTCATCAATCCACCTTGGCAATTTGATAATCATGCACGTGAGATATTACGCTTCTTACAGCCTGCATTAAAAGTGGCTGATGCTCCAGACTTAACGCCTGATAGCGCAACCAATGTACGCTGGCTAGTCGGCGAATAACCATGTTAGTGAATAACTATGCCGGCAAATAAGGATATTGAGATGACTAACGTGCAATCACCTAAAGACGAATCAAATCATCCGCCTCTAAATGATGGATTGTTACAAGACAGCGCAGCCGCCCAGCCGCCCTTTGTCGATGAGCATGATTTCAATATTCGCTTAGCGGATAATGAGAGTTATGATGGCTTGACCTTTGAGGTGATTGAAGCAGAAGTTGCTGAAGGGCAGCGAGTGGTCAGTCGCGGTGTCTATTTAGCACCAAATCTAATTACAACCTTGTCACTGCTATCTGGCTTTTACTCGATTTTGGCCAGTACGCAAGGCGAGTTCTACAAAGCTTCTTTAGCCATCTTTTTGTCCGCTATTCTCGACGGTGCTGATGGGCGAGTGGCGCGTATGCTTAATGCGCAAAGCCCGTTTGGTGAGCAATATGATTCGCTTGCCGATATGCTGGCTTTTGGTGTTGCACCAGCAATCTTAGTTTATAGTTTTGCGTTGCAGCCGTTAGGTCGCATTGGCTTGGGCTGTGCGTTTGTCTTTACTGCCTGTGCTGCCTTCCGTTTAGCACGTTTTAACGTTCAGGTCGGCATTGTTGATAAAAAATACTTTGTCGGTTTGGCCAGTCCACTAGCTGCTATATTAGTAACGGCAGCGGTTATGGTCGCTGTCGACCATAATGAATGGGTTGGGCAGTACGATACGGCAGTCATGTTCTTATTTGCTGCTTGGGTGGTGATTTGTGGTTTACTGATGGTTAGTAACGTCAAATACTATAGCTTTAAAGAGTTTGATAAAAAGAAAGTACCTTTTGTGGTTCTAATAATCGGTGTATTGGTCATGAGTATTGTGCTCTATGACATACCTGTCGGTATTTTAGCTATTGGTATTATCTATGCATTGTCGGGTATTGTTACGACGATCAAAGCAAAAGCAAATTTTTAGAATTGACTGTTCGTGTCATATTGAGGAATTTACCGTAGGGTAAGTTCCTTTTTTTATGCGCTTTACATATCCAGCTGGCTATCAGTGTATTCATCACGATAAGATAAAGAAGGACCAACTCATTTTTTAGCTAATGATCATTGATAACGGCTCGTTAAAGAAACCTACATGATTGAGATGAAATAAGCATGCTTATTTACGAGCTTACCTCAGCCCAGCCTTAAATAAACATACACTGCCATCCAGTTAAAGCAAAAGTAGCGTCGCCATTCTGCCAGTTTAGT